>DBYQ01000018.1:85376-92521 GCA_002310015.1 Bacteroidales bacterium UBA1182 | reverse complement strand
CGGGCATCGGCCAGATACTGTGTAGCAAGGCGTTTCTGAGCCTCAAAGAGCTGCTCCACCTGCGGGCGCAACTGCTCAAACTGCTGGTCATCACCCTTGGGTACGGGGCCCGATATAATAAGAGGTGTACGGGCATCATCAATGAGCACCGAGTCAACCTCATCCACAATTGCGTAATTGTGACCGCGCTGCACCAGCTCATTGGGATGACCGGCCATATTGTCACGCAGGTAGTCAAAACCGAACTCGTTATTGGTACCGAATGTAATATCGGCACGATATGCGTTACGGCGGGCCTCAGAGTTGGGCTGATGCTTGTCTATGCAATCCACAGAGAGACCGTGGAACATATAGAGCGGACCCATCCACTCAGCATCACGCTTGGCCAGGTAGTCATTCACTGTAACTACGTGTACACCATTACCTGTCAATGCGTTAAGGAATACCGGCAGAGTGGCCACAAGGGTCTTACCTTCACCGGTAGCCATCTCGGCAATCTTGCCCTTATGCAGTACCACGCCACCGAACAGCTGAACATCATAATGGATCATGTTCCATACGGTATCATTACCGCCTGCCACCCAGTGCTGCTGCCACAAAGCCTTGTCACCGTCTATGACAACAAAGTCATGCTTGGCTGCCAGGTCACGGTCAAAATCAGTGGCCGTTACCTCCACCTGCTCGTTCTGTGTAAAGCGGCGGGCTGTCTCCTTTACAATGGCAAATACATCTGGCAGAACCTCATCCAGAACTACCTCATAGCGGTCCAGGACCTCCTTTTCAAGTTTATCTATCTGGTTGAACAGAGGCTCGCGTTCCTCAAGTTCAGTCTGTTCTACTTTAGCCTTAAGCTCCTCAATACGTTTTTTCTCAGGTATGACAAAATCGCGCACCTTCTGCTTGATCTGCTGTGTTGCGGCGCGCAGCTCATCATTGGAAAGTTTCTCATACTTGGGGTAAGCTGCCTTGATCTTCTCCACCCACGGCTGAATCTCCTTGATATCACGGGTCTGCTTGTTACCGAACAGCTTACCTATAAACTCATTAAATCCCATTATGCGGTTTTTCTATTAATTACTACTTCTACATTACACGCAAAAAGCGTGCCGAAATGCAAAGGTAGCTAATTTTCCTATTTCATCAACTTATCATAGTCAGTTTTACCGTCTATGATCCTTGATTTACTCTGATATTGGGGGCTTAATAAATTTCTGGATTCATCAGTCCATGAACAATTGATACCGGCGAGCCAAAGTACTATTTGCGGAATCCCATCTGTCAGAAATGGTTTGTCAGTTGATTCTTGTATTGCATCAATGATATCGGGATGATTATTCCTATAACTGTCTGAACACCATATCCACATGGGCACCTCATATTCATTCTTTGCCTGTAATGCCGTAGGTTCCTGAAATAAACGCCCTTGAACAGGCAATTCATCATAAACCTCTTCTCCGTGATCTGAAACGTATATGATGACAGCATCTTCATTCTCATAAAATGACAAAAGATTGTCTAATACAATGTCATTGTATCTTGTGGCATTATCATAATGCATAACCGTCTGCTTTGCATCATCTTCAATCGGCATTTGAGAATAGGCATCTACAGTAAAAAATGCCTGACTTTGTGGATATCGCAAAGAGTAGTCAAAATGTTGGCCTATTAAGTGAATAATGTCAAGTGAATATTCCTGTGTTTTTTTGTTTTTGTATGATTTGACCTGATCTATCAGCCCTAAGTCATAATTGGCAGGTTTGTCATTACGGTAAGTGAAAAGCGACTTACTAAGTTCTCTATCAGAAAGGAAAAAATGACCTGTTTGGCTGGTAGATCCTTTCCTGAGTCCTTTTACGATATATTGGTTTGTAAAAAAAGATACTTCATATCCTGATTCTCGTAATAAATACGGGAACAATGGATAATCAGTGATAGGTTCTTCAGAATTACACTCCCACAGAGAAAACATATTAAGAAATACGTTACTTGTTATATTCCATGGCGTCACCACATCCGTGAAAAGAAACAATTCGCCCTTATCCTTTCGTTTCTGCTGTAAATCAGCAGTAGGAAGTCTATATCCATAAAGCGATGAATGATGCTTGTTATAACTCTCTCCTATCACTAGAACAATATGAGGTGACCTGAATGAACAACTGTCAATCTCAGCTGTTAATGTAGAGTGTTTTATCCCCGCCAGCTCGTCTGCTGAACGGCTGAAAGTGTAACATGAAATCAGAAAACGATGTACCGGCGTTTGTACTTCCTCATCATAATGTCTGAATATAAGCCCCTCAATATTATCCGTCCTGTGTTTATTGAAAAACAACTTACAATACCGGTATGTTGCTGGTGTTTCTACAATAGCGCAAACAATCAACAGTGTAATCCATACAAATTTAACTTTATTGTCAGGCTTTGCTGCAGGCTGTTTCCTCCATTTTACCAATAGGGCAAACGGAAAAGTCAGTAACAGAACACATAGGACCAGTAAACGCCACTGTCGGAAAACATTGCCCCCGATATAAACAGACAGGAATTCTCTGATTTCACGTAAATTACTCAAAAAAATATTTGATATGATTTGAGGATTAACCGGTGAATCAAAAACCATCAGACAATAGCAATCAATCAGGCAAATGGTAATGATACATTCTCCTAAAAATATCTGAACAGTCAGGCGGATATACTTATTCGCAACAAATGATGTTAACCAGCTAAACATAAACGTTGTCAGTAACGGAGCTGACAACGCATGAAATGACAACCTGCCTGTTGCCGAATTAACGCAAAGCAGGCAGGCTGTCAAAGAGTATATAAATAATATCCGGTATCTCTTATCGCTCATTGCATGGAAAGAACTACGCCATCATCTCCTTCAAGCAAATACATTTTATTGTTTTCAACAACAAAGAGATACATTTCTCTGCCATATTCACCGGGATCGAAAAAGTCTGCACGGTATTTTACGATCATAAAGCCACTGTTGTTAGTAGTCATAGAATATGTGAGGGTACCAGTATATGTTTGGTTACCGGAACTTTGCGAATTACAAACATAAGTTCCTGTTCCATCTTTATTGAAACCAAAGGTATAAGTGACTTTTTCTTCTCCACCTGTCAATGTACCCTCTATAGTTTTATCCGCAATGGAGAGTGCATTATCATTCGAGAGAATCAAACCATCATCTCCTTCCAACAGATACATTTTATTGTTTTCAATAACAAAGTAATACATCTCTCTGCCATATTCACCGGGATCGAAAAAGTCTGCACGGTATTTTACGATCATAAAGCCACTGTTATTAGTAGTCATAGAATATGTGAGGGTACCAGTATATGTTTGGTTACCAGAACTTTGCGAATTACAAACATAAGTTCCTGTTCCATCTTTATTGAAACCAAAGGTATAAGTGACTTTTTCTTCTCCACCTGTCCATGTTCCCTCTATAAAATCCATATACGCAACCCCAGAATTACCTCCACCATCATTCTTCTCATTTTCACAGGCTGAGATACTCGCACTTATCATAGCAATCACCATGATAACCAATACACTGAAAAAAAGACCTTTTCTTTTCATTCCAATTTATTTATAAGGTTAAACGACTTGAGTTACAAACATATACAAAAAACAAATGTAACAAGCTATAAAAACAAAAAAAATGACATCGTTGCGTTTCTGACACATTTTGCGAAAAAAAAGTTTTGACCTATTTATAAAATAGGTAACTTTGCGGTTCATCCTCCCTTCTCCATGCGGAGAGGGGCTTTTGATTAAAAATAAACAGATTAAAACAGGAGAGAATATGAGAATTCCATTACGTAGTGACCAGTGCACCATAGGGCGCCGAATGGCAGGTGCCAGAGCCCTCTGGGTAGCCAACGGCATGAAACCCGGGCAGCTGGGCAAGCCTATCATAGCAATTGCAAACTCATTCACGCAGTTTGTACCGGGACACACCCATCTGCATGAGGCCGGTCAGATTGTCAAGGCTGAGATTGAACGCTTAGGCTGCTTTGCCGCTGAGTTCAATACCATTGCCGTTGATGACGGCATTGCCATGGGTCATGACGGAATGCTCTACTCCCTGCCATCACGTGATATCATTGCCGATAGCGTTGAGTACATGGTAAACGCTCATAAGGCCGATGCTCTGGTCTGCATAAGCAACTGTGACAAGATTACTCCGGGTATGCTTATGGCAACCATGCGTCTGAACATCCCCACCGTATTCGTCAGCGGCGGTCCCATGGAGGCCGGCGAACTGGGCAGCGCACATCTGGACCTGATTGACGCCATGATCAAATCAGCCGATGAGAGTGTATCTGATGCCGATGTTGAGGCTATTGAGCGTGCAGCCTGCCCCGGTTGCGGTTGCTGTTCAGGTATGTTCACCGCAAACTCAATGAACTGCCTTACTGAGGCCCTGGGTCTCTCACTTCCCGGCAACGGAACCATACTGGCTACACATAAGAACCGCGTACAGTTGATGAAGGATGCAGCCGCCCTGGTTGTAAAGAACGCATTCAAGTACTATGAGAACGGTGATGAAAGCGTTTTGCCCCGCAGCATAGCACAAAAAATCAACTTTGAGAACGCAATGAACCTGGATATCGCCATGGGCGGTTCCACCAACACCATACTGCACCTGCTTGCCGTAGCGTATGAGGCCGGCGTTGACTTCAAGATGGATGACATTGATCGTCTGTCACGCAACGTTCCCTGCCTCTGCAAGGTTGCTCCCAACACCCAGAAGTATCACGTACAGGATGTAGGCCGCGCAGGCGGTGTGCTTAACATTCTGGCAGAACTGGCCAAGGGTGGCCTGCTGCATACAGATGCACTGAGCGTAACCGGAATGACATACGGAGAACTTATTGAAAAATACAGCATACTCAAAAACAACATTGACCCTGAGGCCAAACGTATCTATACAACCGCACCTGCCCGCCGTTTCAGCAACGAATTGGGTTCACAGGATTGCGTATATAATGAGCTTGACACTGACCGTGCAGAGGGTTGCATACGCGACCTGCAGCATGCCTACACCAAGGACGGCGGTCTGGCCATTCTTAAGGGCAACATTGCAGTTGACGGCTGCGTAGTAAAGACTGCAGGTGTTGATGAGAGCATCTGGAAATTCTCAGGCCCGGCCAAGGTATTTGACTCACAGGAGGATGCCGTTGACGGCATACTTGGAGGCAAGGTTGTAGCCGGTGATGTTGTAGTCATCACCCATGAGGGCCCCAAGGGTGGTCCCGGCATGCAGGAGATGCTCTACCCCACCTCATACATCAAGTCCCGCCACCTTGGCAAGGAGTGTGCGCTGATTACTGACGGCCGTTTCAGTGGCGGAACATCAGGACTCAGCATCGGCCATATCTCACCTGAAGCCGCCAACGGCGGTGCCATAGGTAAGGTGCTTGACGGTGACATAATTGACATTGACATACCCGCACGCAGCATAAACGTACGCCTGACCGATGCCGAACTGGCAGCACGCCCCATGCGTCCGCTCACCCGCAAGCGTGTTGTGGCCAAGAGCCTCAAGGCATACGCCAACATGGTAAGTTCAGCCGATAAGGGAGGCGTAAGAATTATTGATTGAAAGTTATGACAGAAAAGATAACAGGAGCAGAGGCATTGCTCCGTTCACTGATTGCCGAAGGGGTTGACACGGTATTCGCCTACCCCGGCGGCTCAATCATCAAGGTTTTCGATGCACTCTACGGTCATCGTTCTGACCTTAAGCAGATACTGGTGCGCCATGAGCAGGGTGCCACCCACGCCGCACAGGGCTATGCCCGCGTGTCAGGCCGTACAGGTGTGGCCATAGTAACCAGCGGACCTGGCGCCACCAACACCATAACAGGCATCAGCGATGCCATGCTTGACAACACCCCGATCGTGGTTATTGCCGGCCAGGTAAGCACTGATGTTCTGGGTACCGATGCTTTCCAGGAGATTGACCTGGTGGGCGTTACCCAGCCTATCACCAAGTGGAGTTATCAGATACGCCGCGCCGAGGATATTCCCTGGGCTGTGGCACGCGCTTTCTATATTGCAGGTTCAGGCCGTCCGGGCCCCGTAGTGCTTGACTTTACCAAGACAGCACAGGTTGCCCAGTTTGACTTTGAGCCCGCCAAGATAGACTATGTACGCAGTTACATTCCTACACCTGATCCAATCGAGTCACAGATAAATGATGCCGTCACTTTGATAAACGGCGCCAAGAAACCGCTTGTACTGGTAGGTCACGGAGTAGAACTTGGCCACGCAGAGAAAGAGTTGGCTGAGTTTATTGAGAAAGGCAACCTTCCCGCAGCACGCACGTTGCTGGGCCTTGCCGCACTGCCTAGTGAACACCCTCTCAACATGGGTATGCTCGGCATGCACGGTAACCTGGCCCCTAACGTAAAGACCAATGAGTGTGATGTGCTGATTGCCGTAGGTATGCGATTTGACGACCGCGTAACCGGCACACTCTCCACATACGCCAAGCAGGCCAAGATAATTCACCTTGACATAGACAAGTCAGAGTTCGGCAAGAACGTAAAGCCCGATGTTACCGTACTGGGTGACTGCCGCCAGACCCTTAAACTCATCACCGAGCGCATGGCCAAGGCAGATCACAAAGAGTGGATTGAGAGTTTCAAGCCCCTTGACAATGAGGAGTTCACCAAGGTTATTGACAGTGCCATAAACCCGCAGGACGGACCTCTCAAGATGGGTGAGGTTGTAACAGAAGTGAGCAACCAGTCTCCTGCCGATTCAGTTCTTGTAACTGATGTAGGTCTGAACCAGATGTTCGCGTCACGCTACTTCAAGTACCGTTCACCGCGCAGCATAGTTACATCAGGCGGACTGGGAACAATGGGATTCTGCATGCCGGCAGCAATCGGAGCCTCATTCGGCGCACCTGAGCGCATGATACTGGCATTCTTTGGTGACGGCGGTTTCCAGATGAACATACAGGAACTGGGCACCATAATGGAAAACCAGGCTCCCGTCAAGATGATTCTGATGAACAACACCTACCTTGGCAACGTACGCCAATGGCAGCAGATGATGTTCCAGAGCCGTTACTCATGCACCCACATGATGAACCCTGACTACAGCAAGATTGCCGCTGCTTACAACAT
>DBYQ01000018.1:24000-85341 GCA_002310015.1 Bacteroidales bacterium UBA1182 | reverse complement strand
AGCGCCAAAGGTCCGTTCATACTTGAGACAGCGGTAATGGAAGAGGAGAATGTCATGCCGATGATCAAGCCCGGCAACTCGGTTGATGAAATGATATTTGAAATAAATTGAGAATTGAAAAATGAGAATTGAGAATTAATACATTTGCACCTGCGTAACGCAGGTTCAGCCAATCAATTCTCAATTCTAAATTCTCAATCCTCAATTAAAACGATAAAGATGGAGAACGAAAAGAAACTTTATACTTTGATTGTTCACTCAGAGAACATAGCCGGTATCCTGAACCAGGTTACCGCCGTGTTCACGCGCAGCCAGGTAAACATTGAGAGCCTCAATGTATCGGCATCATCAATACCGGGCATTCACCGCTACACAATAACCGCCATGGCCGACGCTGAGACCATAGTCAAGATTGCCGGGCAGATTGAAAAGAAGGTTGACGTACTGCAGTGCCAATACTTTACTGATGATGAGATATTCATGCAGGAGGTAGCCCTGTACAAGGTGGTTACAAGCGTGCTCACTGAGAACCCTGAGATGTCTGAGATTATTCGCCGTTACGGTGCCAAGCTGATTGAGGTAAACCCCACCTTCTCTGTAATTGAGAAGACCGGACGTACAGAGGATATCACAGCCCTGAACCGCGAACTCTCAGCCCAAGGCGGACTGCTCCAGTTTGTAAGTTCAGGCCGTGTAGCCATAACCCGCGCCCGCATAGAGCATGTAAGCGAATACCTGGATAAGATGGAATCCAGATACGGTAAAACAAATAGGTAATTAACTTCATACAAACAACACAATTATGAAAATGAATTTCGGTGGTGTCATTGAAGAGGTAATGACACGTGAAGAGTTTCCGCTGGAGAAAGCCCGCGAGATACTCAAGAATGAGACAATTGCAGTTATAGGTTACGGCGTTCAGGGTCCTGGACAGGCTTGCAACCTTCGTGACAACGGTTTCAACGTAATCGTTGGCCAGCGTCAGGGTAAGACCTTTGATAAGGCTGTTGCTGACGGTTGGGTTCCCGGCAAGACTCTGTTCTCAATTGAGGAGGCTGCCCAGAAGGGTACCATCATCTGCATGCTTCTCTCTGATGCAGCCCAGATGCAGCAGTGGCCCAACATCAAGCCTTACCTGACCGCAGGCAAGACTCTCTACTTCTCACACGGATTCGCTATCACCTGGAACGACCGCACAGGCGTTGTTCCTCCCAAGGATATCGATGTTATCATGGTTGCTCCTAAGGGTTCAGGTACATCTCTGCGTACCATGTTCCTTGAGGGTCGCGGTCTGAACAGCTCATATGCTGTATATCAGGATGCATCAGGCAAGGCTCTTGACAAGGTTCTTGCTTTCGGTATCGGTATCGGTTCAGGTTACCTGTTTGAGACCACATTCATCCGCGAGGCTACATCCGATCTTACCGGTGAGCGCGGTTCACTGATGGGTGCTATCCAGGGTCTGCTCCTGGCTCAGTATGAGGTTCTCCGTGAGAACGGTCACACTCCTTCTGAGGCATTCAACGAGACAGTTGAGGAACTCACTCAGTCACTCATGCCTCTGTTCGCTCAGAAGGGTATGGACTGGATGTATGCCAACTGCTCAACCACTGCACAGCGCGGTGCTCTTGACTGGATGGGCCCGTTCCACGATGCAATCAAGCCCGTTGTACAGAAACTGTATGCAAGCGTAAAATGCGGCAATGAGGCTCAGATCTCAATTGACAGCAACTCAAAGCCCGGCTATCGTGAGGGTCTTGAGAAAGAGCTGGCTGCCCTGCGTAACAGCGAGATGTGGCAGACCGGTGCTGTTGTTCGCAAGCTCCGCCCAGAGAACAATTGATGCCGTAAGCATCAATTGTTCTAATTGAGAGTTGAAAGTTGAGAATTGAGAATTAATTGCAACGCACCTGCGTTGAGACATAAAAAAATCCAGTCGATTATTCGGCTGGATTTTTTACGCAGGTTCTGCGTTTCAATTCTCAATTCTCAATTCTCAATTTTCAATTGATTTTCTGATGCGTGAATCAGAAAAGTTTGTAACGCTCATCCACCACCTTGGCATTGTAGTAAAGAGCCTCAAAGATTGAACTTGGAATGCTACTTACAGCAATTGTCTGTAAGCGTGATTTCTCTGTCGTTTCATTATAGTCAGATGATGACTCATTGATAGCAATTTTCTCTGCAACGAATACGCAATTATCACCATCAATAGGAACAGTCAATTCTCCTTTTTCAAGTTTTGCCACACTTGGGCCAACATTTGGCTCACTAGCAGACAATGCTGCTACAAATGCATTGTTAGTAAAATTGATAAACCTTATGGTGTCAAGAACAATGTCATCAACTTTCTTGAGTTCTTCAATTGTAAGACCTGCAAGCTTCTCGCTAAGCAACTCTGATTTTTTGTTCAAGATAGCCCTGTGTGAGATGATAGCAGAAGCATCATCAAGACTACGATAGCCACGCTTATTAATCTTATCAACGCCCACTACGAGAAGATGATCATTGGCATAACCAACCTCAAATATACGTGACACCTCACCTTCATTTGCACCAAACACCCAACGCAAAGCCTCATGTGATCTACCTACGCCGCTAATATTGTAGCTGTAGCTTTCAAATGAAGGATAGTAAAGAAGCCTGAAATCTGAGTTCTCAGCATTCTGCTTAAGTTCATCCACAGTAACATTCTGTGTAAGGAATGCGCTCAACTTGTTATAAGCTGCATTACTTGTCTCTTCACTGAATTCAACAGGACGCTTTACAATAGCGATATCATACTTTTTGAGAGGAGTTTTAGTATCAAAAATCTTAATGACAAGATTAGCGCCGGAGATCTTTAAAACATCTACTTCACCCTTCTTCATACTGTTAAGCTTGTTCAGATACAAAGCATTTTCACCGCTTATCGTAGCAGGTTCATATGAATCAGCACTCATCCAGTTTTCAGCGGCAGTCTGATTATACTTGGCTGCCAATTCAGCAAAATCTGCACCTTTCTTGGCTGCTTTCATAATGCTATCTGCACGATTATCATATTCTTCACCTTCACCGATCACCTGAATCATTGCAAACTGTATGGAATCATAACCGTTTACGATATTCAACACCTTGAAAGTATTATATGAATCATCATAATTGCTATAATAAGGCCCAAACACTCCCAGATTGTTAACAGAATCAAGTCTGGCAACTACATCCTCCGGAAGGTTCTTGATTGAACGAGGCACCTCACTATATGCAATCTCTGAATCTGAACGACGCAGGAATGATGCATAATCACCGTCCATCTCCTCCAGCTGTGTTGTAATTTCATTGACTTCTGCTAACAGAGCTTCACGATCTGCCTGACTGGGTTCAATCTCATAATCGATATAGTAGATATCACGACTTTCAGTGTAATTATAAAGTTCCTCCTTATTCTCAGCATAAGCCTTTTTAAGATCAGAACTTGTAACCTGGACATCAGCATCATTCAGTGAGCTATAAGGAAGAGCTGCTATAAGAACGTCAGATCTCATTACTCGGTTCACATAAGAATCCTTGGCAGCAATAGGATTTGACACTAACGCACCCTTGACAAGTGCTGAATATTTGGAGTAAAGCAGTCCAGACTTGATATCATTTTCTATAAAAAGCCAATATCTGTACATACTCTGATAATATTCATACTCATCATAAGACACTGTAGAGGGATCAAACTCGTTATAGAATGCAAGGAAATTCTTAAGTAAATCAGCATCAAATTTGCCGTCAGATCCACTGAAAGGAGTGCTTGCAAGAATAGGATCTGACCCGCGCTCAATTACGTCCCTTACTTCAGCATCGGTAACTGTTAATCCTATTTTTTCAGCCTCCTTGGATAGGATCTGGTTACGGACCATGATGGCCCAAACCTCATCCCGGAGACTATTCATCTGTTCCTCTGTCAGATCATTTGACTGATTTGCAAACTTCACCACCTCAGTATAGTTCTCCAGTTCTTTCTGGAAATCCATTGCTGAAATGTTTTTGCCATCTATTGAACCTACGAACTGAAGTCCCTGGGTAGGACGGATAATCTTCCATGCGTCACCAAGGATAAAGGCCAGCATAGCAAGGCCGATAACGATAAGAAGCAGGGGTCCTTTGCTTCTGATTTTCTGTAATGTTGCCATTTTTATTATTGTTTTTATTTGTTTTTACCTATGCATACACGCCTATGCGTGTAAAAAGCGCACAAAATTACTAAAAAATGTTCTTTAATGCCAATTACTCACCTTATTTATTAGATTTTATGCGCTAATCCTGTTCAGGATGGTTCCTGGGTCAGTTCAACAAGTTCAATTTTGGTCTCTCCCTTTTTAAGGACACGGAATGTGTAACCATCTACCGAAACCTTCTCATTCACCTTTGGGAATCCCTTTGCCTTACTCAGGATAAGACCTCCCACAGTCATATACTCATCTGATTCAGGAATCTCCAGACCGAACATCTCATTTACATGGCTTATCTCCATACGTCCTGACAGAAGCCAACCGTCATCAGTCTTCTTGGCTATCAGGTTGGTGACATCATGTTCATCCTGGATATCGCCCAGAATCTCCTCAATAATGTCCTCAAGCGATACTATTCCTGATGTTCCGCCAAACTCATCAACCACTACGGCAAGACTCTTCTTTCGTGCCATGAGCTGTTTCATAAGTTTCTGTGCAGCAAGTGTTTCAGGAACGAAAGGAACCGTCTGGATATGTTCACGCCAATCATTCTTATGACGGAACAGTTCCGATGAATGGATGTAGCCTATGATATGGTCCATATCTCCTTCATATACCAGTATCTTGGAATAACCGGTTTCAATGAATCTCTCGCGCAAGGCGTTCCATGAAACCTCCTTCTCTATTGCACAAACCTCATTACGTGGAACCATGCAGTCACGCGTCTTAACATTTGAGAAATCCAGCACATTCTGGAAAATCTGCACCTCAGAATCCGGTTGACTGTCTTCATTGGTTCCCGTCAGACCAGACTGAACAAAATAATCCAAATCGACCTTTGAAAAAGCCTTGACAGTATTTTCCCTGTCAATCCTTACACCTATAATCCTGAGAATAATTCGTGAAAGCCAGGTAGTAAACAGAGAGATAGGATAAAGGATAATGTATATGAGGTAAATAGGAAATGCCAGAATGTTCAACTTCCCGTTAGGATTGGAACGGAACAACGTTTTGGGTACAAACTCCCCTATTACGATGACAATTGCAGTTGAAACAAGTGTTTCAATCACAATAAGCAGAAAATCGTTGGTGACAGAAAAGCCGGGAATCATTGCCAGCAACGCCTCAATGAGGTGTGCCATCATTGTGCTGTAGAGGACAAGTGCTATATTATTGCCCACCAGCATAGTGGAGATGTAAATATTGGGATTACGGAAGAAACGTGCAAGTAGCCGGGAACTGAATGTATGCCGCTCCACATCCATCTCAAACCTTAGTCTGTCTGCTGATACAAACGCAATCTCCAACCCTGAGAAAAGAGCTGAGAAAAACAACGCAACCAGCATTATGACCCAAGTGTGACTCATTCGCTTTCTGTTATAGGAAATACGCCCTCCGTTTTACGTATGGTATATTTTGTAAGATTCCTGTTTGACTCAAAGCCGTGTCCTACCAGTACCTGCTTTTCCTGCTTGATATGTATGAGGCTGTCAGAATACATCTTGTCACTATTGTTATTTATAAAGAGTTCCTGAGTATCAAACTCCTCTTTTTTAACATTCTCAGCATGAACATTGCTTATCAGGTGCCAAATCTTTGTTTTGGTCATATAATAAGCCGTATCAGCCTTAAGCATAGACTCTACTTGCATTACTGAGTCAAGAATCTCCAATAGGACTCCCTGTTCCATACTATAAAACGGAGGGTTCATCTTGTCAAACATCTTCCACTCCTCTGCTATCACATGATATCGAATGATTCCATTCTCCGATATCAGCATATCCACTCCACGCGTTGTAACTACAGATGCTGAGTCACGACTTGTAACTGCCGCACCCAACTGTCTGTCCTTCTTTCCGCATGAGGGGCAGAAAAACGACATGACAACCGCAATGATTACGGTTGTCAGGTACGTTCTGTATTTCATCGGTGCAATACCGGTGGTATTTATCATTTACTTGATAGTGACTGTCTCGTTTATCCAGCCTTTGATTTCAACCTGGTCACCAGGCTTATAACCTAACATAAACAAGGCATCCACTTGCGGAAGCTGATCCTTGTACTTCCTAATCAGGTCATTAGCCTTTTCAGCCACAGAAGAATCAGCCCTCTTGGCCTGCTCCAGTTTGTCAATCACTGCATAATATGAGCAACGGTTCAAAGCATCATCCTTAGTCCACTCATAGTTGACAGCGTAAAGGTTTGCCATCTGGATGTAAGCATCACCCTTATTGGGATTGTTGGCCAGGCACTTCTGCAGGCATGAACGGCTGCTGTCGTACTTTTTATTTGAGAAGTAAATGTTTGCCATTTTGTAGTAGGTATCAGCCAGACTCATCTTGTCATCATCCAGTTCAATAGCCTGATTGTAGTACTCAAGAGCCTTGTCAAGGTCCTCACGCTGCTTCACATAGAGGTTACCCAAACTGATGGCAGTCTGAACTGAAGGCTGAAGGCCATGAGCATACTCAGCTGCAGCAAAATATGCATCACTTGACTCACATTTGAAAATAGACATTATCTTAACCACCTTGTTCAGATACTCCAGATCATCTTTCTTGTTCTCAATCTTGGGAGCATAAATATTCTGCAGGCTCTCACAGTCAGCAGCACCACTCTTTACAAAGTGACCGTCAATATTCTCCTTTGTCTTACGGGCAGCCTCCAGAATCTTTTCATCTGTCTGCAAAGCGATGTACTCATCAATATAACCTGCACAATCCAGATAATCCTGAATCAGAGCCTCACGGTACTCTTCATTGTCTTTCTTGTTAGTATAACGCTGAGATGAAACCCTCATCAGGTCTTCAAGAACATAATACTGTGTAGTTCCCTTACCCAGATCTACAGCCTTTCTGAGCAGTTCATATGCTCTTGAAACAGAAACCCTCGGATTGTATGATGTGTAGTCATGTCCATACTGACCCGTCAACTCAGCCTCAGTCATCTTGTTCTTGGCAATCTCATTGAGCTGATCAAGATATTTCAGACGCTGTTCGTACACCTGGAACAACTCTTCTGAATACTTGGCCATCAAAGAATCATTTTTCTCCTTTCTGGCATCATTGTATAGATTACGGAGAATCTTGACACCATAGTTATATGTGTTGACCGATGCCAAGGGAGCATCACGGAACACATCCTTCCAGCCTTGCTCATATGCCTCCTTGAAATCATTGGTCTTATAATACTCCTGATACATACTGATGTTACGCCAGGTATCAATACTGTCCTGACCATGACCGTAACGAGAACCGTCTTCAACGCCTTTCTGTGCGTAAACGCCCGTAGCTGTTATAAGCGCAAGGGCAATCATTCCAAACTTTTTCATATTATCCGTAACTTTAATTCTCACTAATAAGATATATTAAACACATATTTGGTTAAATCAATCCACCATCAATTTCATGAACCAACGTTCCATGAACGTCACTCCTATATTGATCCTGAGATAGTTTTCTGTTATCATACCTTTAGACATAGGCTCCACCCTGACATATTCTCCTGATATATGGAGAAAAGACATATTGTTATAAGAAGTATTAATGGGAACTGAAAAACCTGCACTGACACCTAATTGCATGGGACCTTTGTTGTCACCCATTTTAAAGTATGGCTGCGAGTAATTCAAGCCCAACTGATATGATGAGCGTTTAAACAGGTTCTTACTGGACTCATCCGGCCTGATCATGAATCCCAAAGAAGCAGAAAACCTGTCACAACCTGTCTTTTCGCCAAAGAAACTGGCCTTTGACCATGTCTGATAAGAAACATCGGCCCCAATCATGCGGTTTTTCCACTTATATGTAAATCCCGCAGACAGAAGTTCAGGAAGTGAGAATGCATCAGCAATCTCCGTGGTATCATTGACAGAGTGCATATCAGTCTTGTAAGTATTACTTTCCAATTTCTGGGCCGGGGCAAAAGTGGCACCCAAAACAAGACTGTTATCATTAAACCGGATTGTTCCCTGTAAACCGAAATCCAGTTTCAAAGCAGCCATATCTGTTGAATACATCAAGGTTCTGGATTGGACATCTGAACTGGAATAACGGTTATAAACATAATGGTTTATATCTCCCGTAAGATATGATATGTTGACACCCGCAGAAAGCCAATCAGTGGGACGCCATCCAAATCCTCCCAAGAACTGCCTCAACCCGCCATTACCGGAATAAGTATTGGTAGAGGTTATCTCTCCGTCTTCATCCCTGCGGATCGGTTCAGTTGAAGAAAAACTGTAACCCACATTTGAAAAAGGTAACACTCCTAAGGTCATACCAACTTTGGGAAGTATCCTGTACTGAATGGCTATATGGCTCACATACGCATTGTGAGCATTTATCTTCACATCATTCTCACTGAAATTACCGTTCTGGAGCGCCATCCCCAAATCAGCAATGAAAGTGAGCGTATCTACTGTAGAATATGAAGCCGGATTCTTAAGGTTGATGGTATTGGCCTGACGGAAACCCGCACCGATTCCGCCCATAGCCTTGGCTATACCTGAAGATTGTTCTGACAACACGCCGACTCCGTATCTTGAATATGGAGAGTTAACGCCACTCTGCGCATTGGTGTAAAGTGGAATCAGGCAGTAAATGAACAGCGCCCAGGCAGCTATTCTGATTTTAAAAACCTTTTTCATTGTATTCAACAATCCGGTCCAATCCGCGAAGGACCAAATCCGGAAGTGCAAAAATACTTCTTTTGGCTTTTATATCAAAGGATTCAGCATCACCTCCGGTTAAAAAAACCAAAAGAGAAGGAAATAAGGAGCCCAATTGTTCTATATACCCCTCCATTTCATACCTGATACCGTTCATCACCCCGCTGCGAATGGCTGTTTCTGTGTCATCTCCCAACATCGGAACTGTTCCATCGTTATCAACCAGCGGCAGAGCCCCTGTATGTTCATGCAAAGACCTGAACCTTAATTCCTTGCCTGGAGCTATGTTACCACCTTTGTAAACACCGGAGGCCGATACCAGATCATACGTTATGGCAGTACCGGCATCTATCACAAGCAGGTCATGTCCAGGTTTCATGGACCATGCGCCTACCGCCGCGGCAAGGCGGTCCATACCCAATGATGAGGGAGATGAATATTCATTTTTTATGGGAACAGGTGTTGAAGACGTAAGCGGAGAAAGACCAAGAGAGAGCATCCAATCCTTTATTGAAGCATCCAAGGAATGAACGGAGCACCACATTCCGCCATGTATATCAAGCCCTTCTACAACTTTTGAAAGATGCTCCAGAAGCACCGGACCGCAATATATCTGACGCAGATCACCGCCATCCTTAACGGCAACCTTTACCCTTGTATTTCCAAAATCAAGCAGTAGTATCATACTGAGCGCAAAAATACTAACTTAAATTACTATTTTTGCACAAATTATTATAGAAATGAGAAAGAAACTGTTCTCCATTCTGGCAGCCGCCGCTTTCCTGTTTTCTGGAGTTAAGGCACAGAATGACAGCATAAACGCATATTTGCTCACATGTGAACCCGGAAAAGCCATCTATGAGCTGTACGGGCACACCGCAATATGGATAGAGGATGTGACCAACGGCACTGACGCGGTATTCAATTACGGGCTGTTTGATTTCAACACTCCCCATTTCGTATGGAAATTCACTCTTGGTAAGACAGACTACATTCTTGGAGCTACCCGTCTCACCTCTTTCCTGCGTGAATACAGCGAACGTGGCTCTGAAGTATATGCACAGCTGCTCAATCTCAATCAGGATGAATCAAAAAGGCTGTATTCTCTCCTCATTGAAAACAGCCGCCCGGAGAACAGGGAATACAGGTACAATTTTCTGTTCAACAACTGCGCCACAATGGCCATTGACAAAATCGAAGAGTGCATTGCGGGTACGGTTTCATATGATACGCCTGATGCGCCTCTGACATTCCGCGACATACTGACCGAACATACAAGTATCCGTCCGTGGAGTGAATTTGCCGTTGACCTGATAATCGGAGCGGAAGGAGATCTCCCTACGGGTTACAGACAGGAGGCCTTTGCTCCATCCCACCTTATGAAACTGGCATCGACTGCCGTAATAACAGATACCGCAGGCAATAAAAGGCCATTGGTCCTGAATACAGGCAATCTTGTAAATCCAAGTCATGGAGTTGATTTCGGGAAACCGTTATTCACTCCTATTCAGGTGATGTTTATACTGTTTCTGGTTGTACTTCTTATCTCCCTCATAGGATGGTACAGGCAAAAGGCCTTTTGGCTGTTTGACGTCATCTTATTCGGTATTCAGGGAATAGCAGGTATCATAGTTGCGCTGATGTTCTTTTTCTCTGAACATCCTACGCTTGATTCCAACTGGCTGGTGATATGCCTCAACCCGTTGCCTCTTATCTTCCTGCCATTCTCCATCAACAGGATAAAAAAGGGAAAGATATCTGTTTTCATGTTATGTGAATTCATAATATGCACTACCTTCCTGATACTTTCCCCCGCAATTCCACAGAAATTTGAGCCCGCCATACTTCTCTTAATAGGGGCATTTGACCTTAGATTGTTGTGCAATTGTCTGTACCAGCTCTTTTCAAGACTAAGTATAATACAGGATAATACAGCTTTCAACAGACATATTCCTACATTCATGATTGCAGCCCTTCTGTTTCCTTCAGCAATTGAAGCCAAGCCGGAGAAAGCCCCCAAACTTGTGGTAGGAATAGTGATCGACCAGTTTGACAAGGAGTGTTTTGAAAATATGCTGCCTGTTATCGGTTCCGATGGTCTGAAACGCCTGTGGATAGATGGTTACAACCGCACAGATGCCACTTTTGACTACGACAACACCGATAGGGCATCGGCCGTAGCCTCCATCTATACAGGTGCATCTCCATTCCAGCATGGGATTGTAGCTGAACAATGGTTGAACCCCGATACGCAGCTTCCGTCATCTCCGGTTGATGACAGTAACTGTAAAGGTATCAACACCATAGAGATGTCTTCACCCAAAAGGCTGCTTGCCACCAATCTGGCCGATGAGATAAAACTGGGATCAGCCAGCCGTTCCAAGGTATGTTCCATAGCCATTGAGAGGGATGCGGCAATACTTGCTGCAGGACATGATCCTGATGTGGTGCTCTGGATCAATTCTGACGATGGCCGTTGGAGTTCGTCCGATTATTACGGAGCACTGCCGGAATGGGTTAATTCACACAATGAACCGATATGGAAGAATCTGGAGTGGAACCCTGTGTTTGCGACCGGTTTTTATGTACAGAAATCGGAAAACGAGAGATACCGTCCGTTCTCCTATACATTTAAGAAGAATGACGTATGGGACCTGCGTACAACCCCGTTTGCCAATGACCGCATTACGGAAATGGCGCTGGCATCCATTGATGAGATGGAACTGGGAAATGACGATACCCCTGACCTGTTGACCCTGACATATTATGCCGGCAATTTCAAACATACTCCCAATACCGTATGGTCACTTGAGCAGCAGGATATATATGTACGTCTGGACCAGAACATATCACAACTGTTACAAGCCATAACAGCTAAAATCGGGCTGGACAATGTGCTCTTCTTCCTGACATCAACCGGTTACGTTGAAAGTACTGTACCGGAACTGGGCGGAACCAGAATCCCCACCGGACAGGTAAGCATGGAGCGTACTGCCGCTTTGCTCAACCTGTACCTCTCAGCCAAGTACGGCAGCGGGAACTATCTCCGCACATTCTACCGCAACCATTTATATCTGGACCACAATTTCATTGAGGACCAGGGGCTTACCCTGCATGAGGTACTTGAGAGCAGCGTTGATCTGTTGGTACAGGTAAGCGGTATCAGGAGCGTACTGCTTATGCGTGACCTGATGTCCACCATTCCCGATATGGAGGCTGTACGTAAACGTAACGGACTTAACTCCACATACTCAGGTGACATAATCATTGAAGCCATTCCTGGATGGGGCATATCTGATGAAAAGAACGAAACTGTACTTTACCGGAAACCTACAGCAAAACCATTCCCCATGATACTCTATGGCAACGGAATACGCGCCGAGGTGAACCATGAGCCTATCTCTATCAGCGTCCTTGCCCCGACCATAGCCAACATAGCCCGCTGTGATGCACCAAATGCCAGCTACGCGCTTCCACTCACCAATCTCAAATAAGGGCACAAAAGGGACGGTTCTTTTTGTGCCCCTATAACCCGCCGGATGGCAATTCTCAATTTTCAATTTTCAATTCTCAATTTTCTTTTACTACCTTTGCGCCAAATTATAAAAAATGGAGAAAAAGTATATAAGCCTTACTTATGACCTGATGCTCAAAGACGCTGACGGCAAGTTATACAAGTATGAGAGTGCTACCCGCGAGCGTCCGTTCCAGTTCATCACAGGTATAGGTTATGCCCTTGACCTTTTTGAGAGCAACGTCGGCTCACTTGCAGTAGGTGAGAGTTTTGAGTTTGAGATTCCCGCCGATAAAGCCTACGGAGAATACAGCAAGGAGAATGTCCTGGACCTTGACAAAGGTATATTCCTGCGTGACGGAGTGTTTGACGATGAGCACGTAAAGATAGGTGCAATCATACCTCTGAGTGACGGTCAGCAGACATTCAACGCTACAGTCACCAACATAACAGATGATAAGGTTACAGTTGACCTCAATCACCCCTTGGCCGGTGAGAACCTCACCTTCAAGGGCGTTATCCTAGAATCACGTCCCGCCACAGATGAGGAGATTGATGCTATCCTGCACCCCAAATGCAAGGGTTGCAGCGGTGACTGCAAAGGTGGAGACTGCGGCAGTGACTGCAACTGCGACGGCGACTGTAAAAAATAAAGAGATATGAACACTCTGGGCCAAATCCTTACCCTGACCACTTTCGGCGAGAGTCACGGTCCCGCCATAGGTGGTGTGCTTGACGGATTTCCTTCCGGAATTGCCGTTAATACTGATTATGTACGCCAGTGTATGCAGCGCCGCCGTCCCGGACAGAGCACCGTAACAACAGGACGTCAGGAGAAGGATGAGGTTGAATTCCTGTCAGGCCTGCTTGACGGAGTATCAACAGGAGCGCCCATAGCATTTATCATTAGGAACAATGACCAGCACTCATCTGATTATGATGAGCTCAAGGATTTGTTCCGCCCGTCACATGCCGATTATGCATGGGAGCAGCGCTACGGAATACGTGACTGGCGTGGCGGCGGCCGTTCATCGGCCCGTGTTACCGCTCCGATATGTGTAGCCGGTGCTTTGGCAGCATTAGCTTTCAGGAAACTGCAGCCTCAACTGCAAATCAACGCATTCACATCACAGATAGGCCCCTACTCCACAGATTCCACCAAGGATATGGAATATGACGATATTGCCATCGACAGCAATCCTGTAAGATGCCCGGATCAGGAACTTGCCGCAAAGATGGAGGAGTACATCCATGAACTGCGCAAGGAACAGGATTCTACCGGCGGATGCGTGACATGCATAGTACGTGGTCTGCCTGCAGGCATAGGCAACCCCGTATTTGACAAGTTGGAGGCATCACTGGCCAAGGCCATGCTGGGAATCAATGCCGCAAAGGGTTTTGAATACGGTGACGGATTCCTGTCAGCATCACAGCGCGGCTCTGAACACAATGATGCCATGCGCATGGAGAACGGAAAGGTTACAATGCTGTCAAATCACAGCGGAGGCATACAGGGAGGCATAAGTAACGGGCAGCCCATAAGGTTCCGCGTTGCATTCAAGCCCACCCCAACCATCGGCCGGGAGCAGCAAACCGTTACACGCTCCGGTGAGAATACAACCGTGGCTGCAAAGGGCCGTCATGACCCCTGCGTAGTACCGCGTGCGGTGCCGGTAGTTGAGGCACTCACTGCACTGGTTCTGCTTGACCAGTGGCTTGCTTCAGGAAAATAATCAGAGAAAAGTTTCAAACCTGTCTGCCAACTCCTGCATGGAGTGCATAAGCATGACAGGACCTTCTGCCTGGAGGATCTCATCCTCCAGCGGACCGGTATTTACCGCAATGGTATCTATTCCGGCAGCTACGCCTGCACGTATGCCAAGCGGGGCATTCTCCACTACTACAGCTTCACTTGCCGGCACACCGGCTATACTCAACCCTTTCAGATAAGGATCCGGATAGGGTTTGCCGCGAGTCACCTCAAAAGCGGTAACCATACGCTCACGGGTAATGTAGCCTTCAAAGTCCCTCTGTACCCTCTCAATAAGGTTTTTCTGCCCTGAGCCGGTTACAATAAGGATCTTCAGCCCAGCTGCTGATGCCTTGCGGAACACCTCTAGTGCCCCCGGCATGAGACGTGCCTCAGGCATGGAGCGGAACAACGATGCCTTATAGCCGTAGATATCATCAATCTCACTCGGCGTTGCCTCATAACCACGGTCACGCAGGCTTATGCGTACAACGGTATCATGGCCGGTAGCACCCTCGTTCATATATACATCATAAGGAGACATATGCATACCGAACTTTTCCATTGCCTGACTCCATGCTTTGGAATGATTTGGCATGGAATCATATAAAACGCCATCCATGTCAAACAGGATGGCGCTTTTATTCCGAAGTGAAAATGACATTCCCAAAACTTGATTTTACTTGTTTATCCTGGAGAGAATCTTCTTTGATTCCTCCTCATATCCGGGTTTGTTAAGCAGGGCGAACATATTCTTCTTATATGCCTCCACACCCGGTTGGTTGAAGGGATTTACGCCAAGCACATAACCGCTTATGCCGCAGCCTTTCTCAAACATATAGATAAGCTGGCCTATCCAGTATTCGTTCAGTTCAGGCACAGTAATGCGTATGTTGGGTACGCCTCCATCCACATGGGCCAACTGAGTTCCTAACTCAGCCATCTTATTTACCTCATCCACATGCTTGCCGGCCAGGAAATTCAGGCCGTCCAGATTCTCATCATCGGAAGGGACAAGAACGGAATGCTTAACCTTATCAACGGAGATTACAGTTTCAAATATGGTGCGCTCACCCTCCTGGATCCATTGACCCATGGAGTGAAGGTCTGTTGAAAGGTCAACTGATGCAGGGAATATTCCCTTACCATCTTTACCTTCCGACTCTCCGTAAAGCTGTTTCCACCACTCACTCAGGTAATGCAGTTTGGGCTGGTAGTTGGCCAGAATCTCTATCTTCTTGCCGCTACGATACAATGCGTTGCGTGCTGCAGCATACTGTGCTGACGGATTATCTTCAAATGGTGTTGAGCTGGTGGTCAATGTCTCCATATCGGCAGCACCCTTTAAAAGATGACGGATATCAAATCCGGCTACGGCAATCGGAAGCAAACCCACAGGAGTGAGCACCGAAAAACGTCCGCCAACATTATCAGGTATGATGAAACTGCGGTAGCCCTCCTTATCGGCACATATACGAGCTGCACCGCGCTTGGCATCGGTAATGGCTACAATCACCTTGCGGGCCATCTCCTTTCCGCGCTGATCCTCGCACTGCTTCTTAAGCAGACGGAATGCCAAAGCAGTCTCAGTGGTTGTACCTGACTTGGAGATGTTTATTATACCGAACTTTTTATTCCTGATGTACTCGGCAAGTTCAAAGAGATAATCCTCACTGATATTATGACCCGCAAACAGTATCTGCGGATTCTTGCCGTCCAGGACAGACTGACTGAAAGAATTGCTGAGAGCCTCTATAACAGCACGTGAGCCAAGATAGCTCCCGCCTATACCGGCCACAATAACCACTTCACAGTTTTCACGCAAGACTTTGGCGGTATCCTCAATGGCATCAATAAGACCACTGTCAGTCTTTGAGGCCAGATTCATCCAACCTATAAAGTCATTACCTGCACCACTACCATTCTCCAATTTGAGTATGGCATCTTTAACCTGGGGCTCAAGCACCTTGATCTCACTCTGTGGAATGAAATCAAGAATCCGTGAAATGTCAATCTTAATCATAGTCCTTTAGAATCTTTTTCTATTTGAATGAATCAGTAAGGAGTTTAATCTCTATTACCGGTGAGATATGTTCGTATAGAATATTATACATAGCATCAAGAATAGGCATGTTCACGCGATAATGCTCATTTATCTCTTTCATGCACTTGGTGCCGTAATAGCCCTCTGCTATCATCTCCATCTCAAGTTGTGCAGCCTTAACTGAATAACCCTTTCCTATCATGGTGCCAAACACACGGTTACGGCTGAAATTTGAGTAGCCCGTAACCAGAAGGTCTCCCAAATATACCGAATCGTTCACCGCACGATTTGGCATTGGACGTGCCGTGGCCAGGAAATTGTTCATCTCTTGAATGGCATTTGACATAAGCACAGCCTGAAAATTATCACCGTACTTAAGTCCATTGCATATTCCGGCCGAAATAGCATAGACATTCTTCAGAACAGAACTGTATTCAATTCCGGCCACATCCTCCGATACAGATGTCTTGACATATGAATTGGTAAGTTTGCGTGCTATAGCCTGAGCATTCTCCAACTCCTGACATCCCACGGTAAGATATGACAGACGTTCCAGGGCCACCTCCTCAGCATGGCACGGACCGGCAACCACGGCTATGTTCTCTACAGGCACACCGTAAAAACGATGGAAATAGTCTGACATAAGCAGGTTGTCATCGGGTACAATACCCTTTATTGCTGAGACCACGAATTTGTCCTTAAGTTTTACCTTTAGTTTCTTCATGTGGCTCTTGAAGTAAGGTGAAGGGGTTACGAACACCAGCACCTCAGAGTCATTTACAATCTGGTTTATGTCTGATGAGAAATTGATGCGGTTAACATCAAACTGCACACCGCTAAGATATGCAGGATTATGTCCCAGACGCTTGAAATCGGCAATACGGTCATCACGGCGGATGTACCAGTTTATGGAATCCTCAGTTGACAGCAGTATCTTGGCTATTGCTGTTGCCCAGCTGCCGCCACCCATAATTGCCAGTTTTCCCTGTGGAATTGCCATAACTATATCTCTTTAATCTTTACTTTCAGGTTTCATCTGCGGGAAGAAGAGCACCTCCTGGATAGCCTGCTGTCCGGTCATAAGCATAACCAGACGGTCTATGCCGATGCCAATACCGCTTGTAGGAGGCATTCCGTACTCCAGGGCGCGTACAAAATCCTGATCAATGAACATTGCCTCATCATCACCCTTCTGGCTAAGACGCAGCTGATCCTGGAAACGCTCATACTGGTCAATGGGGTCATTGAGCTCGCTGTATGCGTTGGCCAGCTCCTTACCGTTTACCATCAGCTCAAAACGCTCGGTAAGACCGGGCTTTGAGCGGTGCATCTTGGTAAGGGGTGACATCTCAACCGGATAGTCTGTGATGAATGTAGGCTGTATGAATGTACCCTCACAGGTCTCGCCGAATATCTCATCAATGAGCTTGCCCTTGCCCATGGAGGGAGTTACCTCCACGCCGCACTTCCTGGCAACCTCACGCATCTCATCCTCACTCATGCCCTCCAGGTCATAGCCGGTCTTCTCCTTGATGGCCTCAAGGATAGGCAGACGACGGTATGGAGCCTTGAAATCAACCTCATTGTCACCAACCATAACCTTGGTAGTGCCGTTGGTCTCTATGGCTATCTTCTCAAGCAGCTTCTCTGTGAAATCCATCATCCAGTTGTAGTCCTTGTAGGCCACATAGAGCTCCATGCAGGTGAACTCAGGATTGTGGGTGCGGTCCATACCCTCGTTACGGAAGTTCTTGCCAATCTCATAAACGCCCTCAAAGCCGCCTACGATAAGACGCTTCAGATAGAGCTCTGTTGCAATGCGGCAGTAGAGGTCTATGTCAAGGGTATTATGGTGTGTGATGAACGGACGTGCGCTTGCTCCACCCGGAATGGACTGCAGGATCGGGGTCTCAACCTCAGTATAGCCGGCCTCGTCAAGAACTGAACGCAGTGTGCGGATAACCTTGGTGCGTTTGAGGAATGTCTCCTTGACACCCTCATTAACCACCAGGTCAACGTAACGCTGACGGTAACGCAGGTCAGGATCATCAAACTTATCATATGCCACGCCGTCCTTGTACTTTACGATAGGCAGCGGACGCAGTGACTTGGAGAGCACCGTGAGTTTCTTGGCGTGAATGGTAATCTCACCCATCTGTGTACGGAATACAAATCCCTCTATGCCGATGAAATCACCAATGTCAAGAAGTTTCTTGAAGACCTTGTTGTACATCTCCTTGTCTTCTTCATCGGGGCAGATGTCATCACGGGTGATATAAACCTGAATACGGCCTGTTGAATCCATCAACTCTATGAACGATGCCTTACCCATGATGCGGCGGCTCATCATACGGCCTGCTACGCATACCTGACGAGGCTCTGCATCATCCTTGAAATTTTCCTTTATCTCAGTGGCAAAAGCGTTTGTGGGATACATGGCTGCGGGGTACGGATCAATACCCATAGCACGCAACTCCTTCAAACTCTCACGCCTAAATTGTTCCTGATCGCTTAATTCCATTTGTTTATCTTATTTCAACCTGCAAAGATACTAAAAAATATCCTGCTATTTTTATAGATCGCAGTTCTTTAGTGGAATTTTGGGGTATCAGTATCTGAAACTACGCGCTTCGCGCTATCCCTCCCACTGCTTCGCAGCGGGCCCCTCCCGTTCACAAGCCCACGGGCGGCCATGGTTTCTGATACCGATACCCCAAAATTCTCACTAAAGAACAGCTAGTGCAGAATTCAGAGCATATCAATTTTTAAGGGTATGATTCTTTTTCCCTTTGCAGGAGCGGAACTATCGGATTGGGGAGCATCAGTGAAGAGGCGTAAGCGAAGCCCCTTGGAGGATCCCGTTAAGAACGGCGCATGTTTGAGGCATGTTAGGCCCCATAGGGGACTAAAAATGCCGAGTTCGACGTTTAGGGTCCGGAAAGGAGGCTGAGTAGCCTCGGAACGTTGTCTCCCCAATCTGATAGTTCCGCGGAGGTATAAAAAGAACCCTCACCGGTTGGCAAGGGTTCTTAAACTAGTTAATGGAATTTTTTAATTACCGCCAAACATGTTGAATATGGTGGCAAGTGATGACAGGGTGTTTGTTACACCGGCTGTAGTCTCAGAGATAGCCTGAACAGTATTGGCAACATTGTTGCTTGCTGTTGTGGCAGTCTGCTGAACCTGCTGGCCCTGCTTGGACTGTGCAGCGGCAGCCAGACCGGCGGCTGCGATAGCAGTCAGGTCAGTACCCTGTACAAGACCCTGAAGAGTGCTGGTAACAGGATTAGAGGTCTGCTGTGTTACAAGATTGTTTGAACCAAGAATTAGACCAGCTGCAAAATCTCCGTAGAACTTGCTCTTGTCATCAACATTCTTAAGTCCCTGAATGCCGTTCACAAGCTGAGCCATGCTGATAACATTGTTCAGGTTAGCAAGATCAACCTTACCGTCTGTCTTGTACTGAGAGTAAAGGCTCTTAAGAGCGGCACCTGAAGTCTGTCCGTTAACAGAACCGTCAGAGTTACCTCCCATGCCCAACACGCCACATGATACCGTTGACAAAAGAAGTGCAGCAACGGCAATAAAACCAAAAATCTTTCTCTTCATAGTCTTTTTATATTAAAAATAATGTCACTTCATTATCATGGTAGCACCACTGGGCTGAATCTCAAACTGATAAGGCTTCTTGGTCTTGAGTTTGAGCATGCTCAGTGAGGGCTCCTTGGTCTTCTTGTCATCAGTATAGAACTGAACCTCACCGTCACCCAGGAATGAGAGATCTATCTTAGACTTGATAACCTCACCGGTAGCGTTGAGACCTGCCACGAACCAACGGCCATCAGTTGATTTACGCGCCAGAATCACATACTTGCCGGGATAGCCGTCCAAGAAACGGGTCTCGGTCCATGTAGTGGGAGCGTCACGCAGCCAGTCCATGCAGATCTTTGGAGCATCTTCCAGGTTGTTGGGGCAGATGGCTATGTTCTGGATGGGATTCTGGAAGATAACCTCGGTAGCGATCTGGAATATGGGAGTGGTCTTGAGCTGTGAGCCGCGTCCGCTGTTCTGCTTGTTCAGAATACGGTTCATGAAGCAGCCGCCAAACTCCATGCAACCCACGGTGTTGCGGATGAACGGATGCAGGGTTGCCTTAAAGGCCTCCTCATCACATGAGCCCTGACCAAAGTACATGTTCTCAGATGCCAGGACAGCCTCTGAACCTACGTAGTTGGGATACATTCTCTCCCATCCGCGGGGCAGCGTGCAGCCATGGAATATGCACATGATACCGTGGTCGTTGGCATCGGACAGGACCTCCTCATAAAGACGGATGGTCTCCTGCTTGTCGCCGCCCCAGAAATCAACCTTGATTCCCTTGCAGCCCACCTTCTCAAGCCATGCCATCTCCTTCTTGCGGATGATGGAGTTGTCCATACGGTTGATGGGGCTCTGTACTATGTCGTTCCAGTAACCGCTTGAACTGTACCACAGGAATACATCCACGTTCTTGGAATTGGCATACTTGATGAGCTGCTCCATACGCTCATAGCCTATGTTCTCATCCCAGCCTGCATCAATCAGGATATACTCCCAACCCATGGCGCTTGCCAGATCGATGAACTTGACCTGATCATCCCAGTTGCATGATGCATCCTGCCAAACGATCCAGCTCCAGGTGCTGCGGCCATACTTATAATCATGATGAGCTTCATAGAGAGGTTCAACGTAATCCCACATTACTGTAGTCTCAACAATAGGCTTGAGGTCTGCGCCCACGGTAATGGTACGCCAAGGGGTTGAACCCGGCAGACGCATGGCAGGGCAGACGGTACCTATACCGTTGTTCTCATCGGGCATAGGGAACTCAATCTTATAGGTATTGTCCTTGCAATCACCTAAGCGTGAGCCGCAGTAGCTGCTGCTTACACCAGTCTCACAAAGCAGTACCCAACCATTGTTACCCACATGGAACAGTCCGGGGAAAGTATAGCCGTGACCGTACTGTGAACGGATGTTCATCTCACCGTCATGAGAATATCCCTCCTCATAGCTGGGCTTACTGCGCTGCCAGCCTATCATGGCGTCACTCTGCGGAGTGAGGAATGTGGTGGTTCCGTCAGGGAAGCGGAAGCCTGTATTCTCAAACAGAACACGGGTGCTAGCACGCTGACGAGGCTTGGGTATATTGTAACGGATTGCTATATCATTGTCGCTCACGCGGAACTCAAACTCTATAGTCTCACGTGCGGCATTCCTCAACACTATTATTGCAGCGTTATATGCATGGCTCACATGAGCGGTTTTGATACGGTCTAAAGTGTAATCCACGCTGGAACTCTCAGTACGGCACTCTACAAGGCTCAAGTTCTTGGTAAAATCACCGTTTCCTGCCTCACGTCCCTGCGGCAGTCCCTCAAGCGTAGGCTTGGAACCCAGGTCAAGCATTATACCAATAGGTGAATCCTCAAGCATCTGTTTTCCGTCATATTTGACAGAATAAACGGGACTTTCCGTATCAGTAAGATTAAATGAAACTACAAGGCGGCCGTCAGGACTCTTGAGATCAGATACGGCACCCTCCTGCGCCTGAGCCATCAGGCCCAAAGCCATTAAAGCGGAGCATAAAAAAAGTTTCTTCATAACAATTGGTGTAAGTTTTCAAATATTATTTAGTGTAATTCTATGTCTGAATCAGAACAGGCGGAAACTGAGACGGAGAGTTAACTGCGGATAAATGGGATACTTGTCAACATATTGCAGTATCTCCTCCGCATCACTGCCAAAGTTGCTGGCAGCATCAGTGATTGACCCAACCTCCTTATCCTGACATTTTAGCACGGAATTGTGGTATATCATGGCGCCCAATTCCAACTGCAAGCCCATGAAACGGTTAGGGATGCAACGACCTACACCCATACCGACATAGTATTTGAGAGGATCCATCTTAAACTCTGTAGTCATGTTTCCCTTACCGTCTATCTCTCTTACGGCATAGCTCTCATTACCTATCTTCAGGGCTATCTCACTTTCAGGTGCTGAAGGATCATGATCCTTTTTATAATCATTCAGCTCTTTCAAAGCAGCCCAATCATTTTCTGTTGTATTGCCGCTCAACTTGATAAAAGCATCATCCTGTTTGGCGTTTGGGGTATAATATACACCACCTGAAATATAGAAACGGCCTGAAGCGAAAGGATACCAGTTGATCATGGCCTTTAAGTTAGTCAGACCGACCTGAAGACCTGCATTGACCACAGATTCATCACCGAACTTATTGGTAAACGTATGTGAAGTAGCGGATTCAATGCTCTCCTGGGCTTGACGCAAATCTTTTGTATCGATTGTAAGATTTGTATTGAACAAATCTCCTGAAGGCATCCAGTTATAACCTGCCTTGAGAACAAAATGCTTCTGGATAGGCATTGCTATCTCAACGCCAAAGCCGTGAAGTCCGGCCTCTGCGCCTATTGAAATATGACGGAACGCCTCCATATTGTCCTGAGCCGAAACGCTGACAAGGCTTGTGACAGCCAAACACAATGCAAGAATTGATTTTTTCATAATTATTATCAGTTAGCAGTTTGCGTAATTATTTAGTGCAAAAATAATCCATTATTATTCTGCATGAAAATAATTCACAAAATATTGTTTAACTTCGCGGCCACGTTGGCCCCGTAGCTCAGTTGAATAGAGCGTCAGATTCCGGTTCTGCAGGTCTTGGGTTTGAGTCCCAACGGGGTCACAAAAAGGCAGCCGCAAACGCGACTGCCTTTTATGTGACCATTTCCTTTTTTTATTTCGCTCACGCGAAAGCGCTCACTACGTTCGCTTGGCGGCCCTCCGGGACCGCTCTCACCCTCCGGGTTCGCCCCAACACGATTGCACCTGCGTTACCAATCTATTGGTGTTTGGGCATGGTCGGTGAGCCATTTGTTGGTTTGGCTGAAGTGGTGGTTGCCAAAGAAACCGTTGTAGGCTGAGAGGGGGGATGGATGGGCGGAACTGAGTACAAGATGGCGGCTGCGGTCTATCACAGCACCTTTTTTCTTGGCGTAACTGCCCCAAAGGATGAAAACAAGACCGTCACGGGATGCATTGAGTTCCCTGATGACAGCATCCGTGAACTCCTCCCAACCGCGACCCTGATGAGAACCGGCCTGCCCGGCACGGACTGTCAGGGTTGCATTGAGAAGCAATACTCCCTGACGTGCCCATCGGGTCAGGTCTCCACTCTGAGGCACCGGTTTGCCAAGGTCATCACTTATCTCCTTGAAAATGTTTCTGAGTGAAGGCGGGAACTGCACCCCATCCTGAACCGAGAAGCAAAGACCATGGGCCTGACCCGGCTCATGATATGGATCCTGCCCAATTATTACTACCTTGACCTTGTCAAACGGGCAAAGGTCAAAGGCATTGAATATCAACTTGCCAGGAGGATAGACCGGTCCATGGGCATACTCCACCTTTACAAAGTCTGTCAAATCCTTGAAATAAGGCTTGTCAAACTCTGTCTGCAGATGCTGTTTCCAACTTTGATCTATCCTGACGTCCATAATAGTTCCAATTGAGAATTGAAAATTGAGAATTGACCATGCGGTGCGTAGCATTATACGCAGGTCCTGCGTATTAATTTTCAATTTTCAATTCTCAATTTTCAATTTTATATTAGTTGTATTCCGGCAGCAGAGCACTGAGCTCGCATATCCTCCGGCCAGATGCTTGCCTGAATTTCACCTATGTGAGCCTTCTGCAGGAACAACATGCACAGACGTGACTGACCTATACCGCCACCAATTGACAGAGGCAGTTCGCCGGCGAGCAACTTCTTGTGGAAATAGAGTTCCTTGCGCTCCTGCTTGCCGCACAGGTCAAGCTGACGCAGCAATGACTCCTTATCTACGCGAATGCCCATTGATGAAAGTTCCATGGCACGCCCCAGAATGGGATTCCATACCAGAAGATCACCGTTGAGCCCCAGGAAGCCGTCCTCATTCGGAGTAGTCCAGTCATCGTAATCCGGGGCACGAAGGTCATGCTCCTGACCATCACCCAGTTTACCGCCAATACCCATTATGAATACTGCACCATGTTCGCGGCAGATGATATCCTCACGCTCCTTGGGAGTCTTTCCAGGATAAAGTTTCCTGAGTTCCTCGGAATGAATAAAGAACACCTCACGGGCCAGGAACGGTTCCAACTGAGGATATGTTTCATTTATAAGATACTCCGTCCTGAGCATTGCAGAGTATATTTTACGGACAATGCGCTTAAGGAAATCTATGTTACGGTCTCTGGCTGTAATGACGCGCTCCCAGTCCCACTGATCCACATACAGGGAATGCAGGTTACCCAGGCTCTCATCTGCACGGATGGCATTCATATCGGTATAAATACCATATCCGGGTTTTACATCATACTCTGCCAAGGTAAGGCGTTTCCACTTGGCAAGTGAATGTACCACCTCAGCCTTTGCATCACCTAAATCCTTGATGGGAAATGTCACGGCACGTTCCACACCGTTGAGGTCATCATTTATGCCCATACCTTTGAGCACAAACAACGGAGCTGTAACACGGCGCAACTGGAGGCCTGTAGAGAGATTCTGCTGGAAAAACTCCTTTATAAGTTTAATACCCTGCTCTGTCTGTCTCATTGACATCAGAGGCTTGTAGTTCTGAGGAATAATCAGATAACTCATATTATTTGGTTTTATTAATCGTCATACCAATTTACATAACTGTTCGAGCTTGAGCGTTTCTTGACTTTCAACAGGTCAGACAGCATGCTCGAGTTTGCCTTTATGGTAAAATTATATGATGTATATGGTTTCAGCACCATGCTGCACGACATATTGAAGCAGTGCAAATCACGTGTCACGCTCATCGTTGTAGTAGTAAACTCATGATATGTAAAATCCCACCCTGACGAGAAGCTGATATTCCACTTATTGGTGAGTTTCATATTACCGGCCATGTTCATGCTGTGAGTGAATGCCCAAGGATAGCGCATGCGTTTCACATCGATTTGTGCCTGAGTGTCTTCTCTCATAGTGATGCCATACGATATGGAAAGTGACCACGGCAGAGAATATTCCACGTAACCGTCTTCATCTATCGCTGCTGCTTTGTTGTCCGGTCTGTCACTGCTGGATGAAGATCGGGCCCGTGCTGTATTTCTACGGTCTGCACTAGGATTCTCATCAATATCTTCATCTTCATTATCGCTATCACTTCTATGATGGAACAACTTGTCCCATTTATTCTGCCAATCCTGTAAAGTATTGTTACTAAATGTGTAAGACCAGTTCTGGCTCATGCCCTGAAAACGTCCGAAACGACCATACGAATACTCAGTACGGTCACCCACAACAACTCTGCCGGCTTCATTGAATTCATATGCATAAGTTGCCCATGTGGCATTGAAACTGAAAGTGTAGTTTTTGGTCAGTTTAAGTCTGAGTCTGGTATTAAGGTTACTCCAAGGCCTGGAAACTGCAGCAAAATTATATGACATAGAAGCTCCGAGTTCATCTATGATGCTGATTTTTCTAATACCCGTAGAATCCTTGTCACTTCTTATTTTCATTTCTACATTATTCCCTATACTCATTGAGATGGTCCCGGATTTACCCTTACCTGGGACTCCATACAAAGAACCTGAATAAGGAGAATACTCAACGGTACGGAGATTACCATTGACATCAGTATATGTGTACGTATCATAGTATCCATATCGTGGGTCACCAAAATCAGGTGACATGCTATAACTCACTGAAGGAGTAAATACATGACGCGTCATAACAATTTTGTCACCAAATAATTTGATCCACAAACTTGAAGGCTGATAGAATCCATATAATTTGGTGTTGGCACTCACGCTTAAACTATAGTTATAAACGCGATTGAATCCGTAAATCGTATCACGGACAGCCTTTTGAGTGTTATCATCCCATGACTGCATCACTTTGTATGTGTACCATCTTGAATTGTAATTGAAAGAAGGAGTCACATTGATATTTTTGAATATCTGAAATGTAGCACTGACCGGGATAGAATGCCTCATACCGTTCCTCCAGTCCTTGACGAGACTCTTATCCAACAACTGGCTTTCCTTGGTTGAAATGCTGTTGCTAAGTGATCCGGAATATGTAAATGATATTTTTTCATACCATTTCTCAGAGCCTGCAACTTTCTTCTTTTTGAAAGGATATATTCGCTGCAGACTCAGGCTAAGAGACGGGAAACTGAGTGAAATGGTTGAATCACGCATATTCTGCGACATGTTCATTGAACTGGAAAGCGACAAGCCTATCGAAGGGAAATTACGGGAATAACTCACACTTGATGTCCTGGTGCTTTGTGAAGTCAAAGACGGATTATATAAACTGCTCAGATTAGAACGCTCATAGCTTTGAGTAGCAAAATTCACACTGGCCGAGAAGTTCTGATAAGGATTAGCCTTGGTATCCTGCCTATGAGTCCAACGTAACTTGAAATTCTTTGTTACAGAGTAATCAGGCAAGCCTTTGTCACCAAGTTTTGTAGTCAGTGAACTGGCATAAACATTTCCTGAATACTTGTATCTCTTCTTGTACTTGCTTTCACCGGAAATTCCCCATGACCCTTTGGTAAAGATTTCACCCAGAACCTTCAGGTCAAAATAGTCAGACAAGGCAAAATAATAGCCACCGTCCTTAAGATAAAAACCCCGTTCCATCTCATCACCATAAGTTGGGAATATGATTCCTGATGAATATTCACCTTCAAGGAACGGGAAGAACCCGAAAGGTACGAACAAAGGCAGAGGAACTCCCATGACTTCAAGATAGGCCGGACCGAAAATAACATCTCTACCCGGACGCACCTTGGCACGTGTTATCCTGATGTTGAAGTGCGGATCTTCATGCTCATCACAAGTGGTATATATACCATCAGCAATAAAGTATTCACCTTCAGGCCCTTTCTTAGCTTCCGCACTTGTCATGTATCCCTCACCTTGTTGAGTGATGATCTCGTTAATGTAACCCTTTTCAGTTTTAAAATTGTAACTGATATGATTTGATTCATAGGGCGTTTTTCCATCCATGAATATAGGGGTTCCCTCCCACTTTCCCGTTGAATCGCGTACGCCGTCAGCATGAACTAGGCTGCTGTCCATCTGCATTTTAATGACAGCCGCAGTCAGTGCCACATTCTGATAATTTACCTTTCCGTTACCATATAATGACGCATAGCCGCCGTAATTCCATACCATAGAATCATTCGATTCATATACTACAGGATCATCCAAAGCATTTTTCCTACGGGGAGGGGCAGAATCCGGCAAAGCAGCAATGGTATCAGACAGCACTGTCAATGAATCCAATGCAGACGTATTCAAAAGAGTATCGGTAACGGAATAATGCGGGACGTGGACAGAATCAGCCACGACAACAGAATCGGAATGGACCTGAGCAAATGCATTTCCCAGAGGGAAAAGCAATCCGAGAAGTATCGGGATCCACGTTTTTCTGATTATTTCCGCCACTTGCTGATGAGCTTTCTTTATATCAAACTGCAAAATTATCTATAAATGCTAATATAAATGCACACGCGAGGCTGTTTTCAAGAAAATTAATACAAAAAAAACGTCATGAAACAGATTCAAAGAAAAAGTTTACACCAGCTATTGAATACATCAACTCCTTTTTGGCCAAATTTGGCAAGACTGTTTTCTGCCTGTAGAACGGTCTTCTCCTCTTCAGGATGGGTCTTACTGAAAAATTTATCGGCAAAGCAGACAATCTTTTCCTCAATTGAGACCGGTACCATGTCTCTGTGAGGCAACGGCAAATCCCTCTCAAGAATCTGTTTTAATGTCAAGCCGGTACCTGTATGCCTCTCGGCCACAAGAGCATGGCGCGGAAGACCCTCTTTACGGAGAAGGTCTGCCCCCAGATAGCCATGGCACAGATAGTGGTATTTGCCAAAACAGTGTATAGGCTCTGCATCAGTAAGGAAAATTCCTATATCATGAAGCATTGCCGCCTCTTCCACAAAACCTCGGTCTGCGCCCAGTTCCGGATGAGTATCCACAATATACAGAGCCTTACGTGCTACCAGAGTACTATGAAGCAAAAGCAACGATTTCAACGGAGGATTATCAAAATAGTATTTGTCTATCACTCCTGTCCACAGGCTCTCATTTCCAACACTCATCGTACCGGAGCAATGACAAAACTGTATGAATAGTCTCCATAATGGAGCTTATACTGTTCAAGGGGAGTTGCGCCCCAACTGTTCACGCAAGCCAAGCCGTACTGCGCCTTGTCTATATGCACAACGGTATAAGGACGCGGCGTAAGGTCACCTGCATGAACATTGTGTTTCTGCGGACCCTCATCCAGATCTGCTGTAGTGTAGTTGAGTGATGACATGCTCAGAGGAGCGTCACTGTAAAACTCCAGACCCATGCCGGCAGCGTTTGTTACACGCCACCAACGTACGTCGGTCTTGTTACCGTTCTCCTGGGGACGAATATAGGGGAAATACTGGTCTGCGACCGTACTCCTGTAGACTCCCAAGAACTGGGAACTGTTACGGTCCGAGTAGTTCTCAATGGGGCCGCGTCCGTAGTACTCCACCTGATCAAACTCACCGGACAAATTCATAGTCATACCGAACTTGAACAGGTCTGGCATACCCTGCTGGCGCGGGCCTCGCTGGCCCTGACGCTGTGGAGCAGCCTGAGCCATGGCCTGTCCAGCCTCATCGGGACGGGTAACCATCTTCTGGGCAACATGCATATTACCTTCACGATCCAACACATACTCTATCTCAAGCGACGCATACAGCTGCTCAATCTCATATTTCACATTAACCTTACCCAGACCATCCTCAACCTTGCACTCAAAAGCGGTGCGCCTGAGGTTGGGATTGCGCCATGCCTGCATGCGTGTGTGCAGGTTTGCACCATAGTCATTATCAGTGGGAGCACGCCAGAAATCACTCTTGAGCTGGCTGCCGTTCTGAGTTACCTGCTTGCCGTCAATATCAATATAATCAATCCAGCCGGTGTTCTTGTTGAAAGTATAAACAACTCCTGCAGCCTCAAGCTTTACGTATGCTACAGCCTCATCTTTTTTCACGTTCTCACCGGCGGTTTTTACATCAGCAACAGTCTCTGCTGATATTGCCGGGAATGAATAGTCCGTGACCTGGATCTGATTACGGGCAACAATGAAATCCTTATCAAGGAGAGACGTAGCCTCTTTCAGCTTAAACTCAACACCCACCAGAATCTCCGCACCAGTACGGGGAGCATTCTTTATTGCCTTTGCAATGCCCGGCACCGTTACCTTTACGCGTTGCTGGGCAGCTATCTTAGGCAATTTGAATTCCGCTCGTGTGCCTTGTTGCTCAACACCGTTCACCATAACAAAACTCTCCATCCTGTATGCTGACAGGTCAGTATAGAAATTCTCATTATATATCTCTATCTGCCCCTTGCGGATATCAACAGGAGTAACCCAGATGTTCTGATAGAAATACTGAACCTCATATGCATGGGGGTTCCATCGGCGGTCAGGTGCAATCAGTCCGTTGCAGTTGAAGTTCTGGTCCGATACAGGATAACGGCCATCATCGCCTCCATACATGAAAATCTCCTTTCCATCGGCGTTTTTGCCATACACAGCCTGATCTACAAAGTCCCAAATGAATCCACCCTGAACCGAGCGGTTGGCGCGGATAATATCCCAATACTCCTTGAATCCGCCCTCAGAGTTACCCATGGCATGGGCATACTCACACTCTATCATCGGACGCGGATCATTGCCGCGCTCATGACGTTCCATAGCGCCGTAATCAGCATACATAGGGCAATGGATATCACAATGGTCCGGAGAACCCGTAGCACCCTCATACTGTACAGGGCGGGTCTTGTCATACTCCTTGATCCACTTGTAGCAGGTTACAAAGTTCTGGCCGTCACCATCCTCGTTACCCATTGACCATACTATGATGGAAGGGTGGTTCTTGTATGTTATCACATTTGATTTGTTACGCTCCAAATGAGCCAGTTCATACTCAGGATTCCTGGCCAGAGGACTGGGTCCGTACATCATACCATGACCCTCAACATTGGCCTCAGCCACCAGATAGATACCGTATTCATCACAAAGATCATACCAGCGTGGATCATCAGGATAGTGACTGGTACGTACAGCATTGATATTCATCTGTTTCATTATCTGAATATCCTGGATCATGCGTTCCAGCGGCACTACATAACCTCCATAGGGATCCATTTCATGACGGTCAGCACCCTTGATAAGGATTGGCTGGCCGTTTACCAGCAGCTGGCGATTGCGTATCTCAACCTTACGGAAACCTACCTTTTGCGGAATGGCCTCAATGACACTTCCATCCTGTTCTGTCAATGTCATATACAGGGTATAGAGGTAAGGTGTCTCTGCCGTCCACTTGTAAGGATTCTTAACCGGAAATGAGACATTTGCCTCATTGTTGCTTATAGCCAGGGTCTTGCTCCACACGGCTTTGCCATTGGCATCCTTCAGTTCAACCCCCAGCAGCTTACCCTGAGCATCGGCAAACGTTGCGTCAAAGGAGAGGGTTGCATCCTTGTAATTGGCATCCAGATCAGTTACGATGCGGAAATCATCCAGATGCGCCTGAGGACGTGAATAGAGATATACTTCACGGGCAATTCCGGTAAAGCGCCAGAAATCCTGGTCCTCTATGTAGCTGGCATCGCACCAGCGCATAATCTGGAAGGCAATCAGGTTCTTCTCTCCGAACTTTACATAGTCCGTGATATCGAACTCTGCCTCCATCTTGCTGTCCTCACTGTAACCCACATATTTGCCGTTTACCCAAACCCGGAGGTTTGATGTAGCTGAACCCACATGGATATAGACGCGGTCACCCTTCCAACCGGCAGGAATAGTGAAACTCTGACGGTATGAGCCTACGTAATTGTCACGTTCACCCACAAAAGGAGGATTAACCGGATATTCATTATTCCAGGGATAAGTAACGTTGGTATATATCTTATCACCATAGCCATTCATCTCAAACAGGCCTGGCACCGGGAAATCCACCCATTTGCTGTCATCAAAACCTACGGCCTCAAAGCCCACTGGTTTATCATACGCATTCTTTACAAAGTTGAATTTCCACTTGCCCTCAATTGACATGAATCTGGAGGATTGACTTTTCTGGCCATTCTCAGCCGCTTTCAGGTCTTCAAACGCAAAATAGTCAGCTACATCAGGCTTTTCATTCTCGCTGTTGATTTTTGGATCAAGCCATACCGGCTGCTGTGCAATAACCGGAAGCAGCGCCAACTGCATTACGGCCAAAAATGATATTCTTTTCATAACATAAAATGATTTCAATTGACTGTCTGCGAAAATAGTAGTTTTCACGCATTCTATAATGAAAAGAGAGGAAAAAATGCTATCTTTGGGGCAATTTCATACATGCACGCACGCGCAAACATACGTTATATGACAAAAGTCACTACTAATAAATCCATACGGCTGTCTGAGCAGCTGCTAAAGTATATTCCGATACTTTTTGCCGTCATCCTATGGTGTGTTCTTTCATTCCGGGAGCAGTTTTTCCTGAAAAAAGTTGAAGACCTCTCCGTTTTCCTTTTTGACAAACTTTTCATAATGGACAGTTTCAAGACTCCCGGAGGTTTTCTTGGCCTGGCAGGCTCCTTCCTCACCCAGTTCCTGTTTATACCATGGTTAGGAGCACTGATATGGATTGCATTACTTCTGCTCTCATACTATCTTACGATACGGACATTACGCATTCCTGAAAGATACCGTCCGATAGCTCTTATTCCCGTTGCATTGCTTGTTATCGGCAACATGTCATTAGGATACGGAGTATTCATAATGAGGGAACAGGACCATTTCTTTGCTCCTGTATTGGGCTATCTTGCTGCGCTTATACCATTATTTGCCATTAAACGCACCCAGACCGTGGCAAGCAAGCTCATCTTGCTTACAATCTGGACAGCAATAGGATTCCCTCTTTTCGGAACATTTGCATTTATTGGCACTCTTACCGCTGCCTGCACAACGTTTATGGATCAGGAAATGTTACGCAGCAAACGCCTCACAATACTGGCAGTAAGTCTTGCACTAATCATCTTTATTCCACTTATAGCATATAGTTTCTACACCTCATATCGTCTGGTTGACAGTTGGCATATGGGGCTCCCCTCCATATCAGATGACCAATGGACATTTGCCATCAGGACTCCGTTTCAACTGGCACTGCTTTTTCTCCCTGTAATGGCAATAGCATCGCGCCGGCTAAAAGAGACTGACAGCAAAAACATCATATTCCAAACATCGGTTTACGTCATATCGGCAACCGCCGTATGGGGATTCTGGTTCAAGGATGACAATTTCCGTACAGAACTTGCCATGTCTGAGGCTGTTGACCGCTTTGAGTGGCAGGAAGTCGTTGACTTCTACCGGAAAGCGGTCGATGCACATGTAAAATCCGATGACAAGGCATATGATGACCGTACCGCCAAGCTAAAAGGCGTAAAGGATCAGGACACAAGAAACAGTATCATTGACAGCTTCAGCGACCGGTTCTTTGAGCCCACCCGCACAATGGTCCTCTACCGTGACCTTGCCTTGCTCAAGATGAACCGTGCCCTTGACGAGGCCTTCACTATGAAAGACGGCAGCCGCATGCAGAAATCACGCACAATAATACCTATGGTTTGGCAGTCCGGCAAACAGTTTTATTTACAATACGGTCTTGTGAATATGTGTTACCGCTGGTGTCTTGAAGATGTCATTGAGCATAATTGGAGCTACAGTACGCTCAAATACATGGTTATGCACTCAGTTATAATGCAAGAGCCAGAACTTGCCGATAAATACATAAACAAACTGAGAAAAACCCTATTTTACCGCAAATGGGCACGACAGCAGGATGCATTGAAATCTGACAGGGAAAAGATGTCGGCTGCAGAACCATACAACAGCATCCTCCCCTATATGTGTTTTGATAATCATATGTCAAACGACATGATGAAAACAGAAACATATCTCATTAATCACTTTCTGGAAAAAGAACCTGTCTCAGCCACACCTGAATATGACCGCGCCGCATTGTTGTTCGCAATGCATATACAAGATATTCCCCTTTTTTGGGAGAGATTATTTTACTACATCAATTCTAATAATCTCAAAGTATTGCCACGTTCTGTTCAGGAAGCCGCCTTGCTATACAGCACTCTTGAAAAAGACGGAAGACAATTGCCACTGGATGACAAAGTCAGGGAGAGTTACAATGAATTCAACCGATACGTGCAGAACCATCCCATACGCAGCATGAAGGAATCAGAATATCCGTATTGCCAGAAGTTTGGAAAAACCTTCTACTACTTCTACTATTTCATGAGGGATCTTAAAACATACTAAGAAATGAAACACTTTATTACAATTGTAGCCATACTGGGTATCATGACATCTTGCACCCAGATTCCCACATCAACCAGTCCGGTCGATGCCGTTCCATCCATTTTTCCTGACTATACCGATGTTGTTATACCATCAAACATCGCTCCACTCAACTTCAGGATTGAGGAAAAAGGAGAGAAATATGTTACAGTCGTTACCGGCCGTTCGGAAAAAGTCATAATCACAGGAAGCAAGGTTGTCATTCCTAAAGGAAAATGGGAGAAACTCAAAAGAACAGGTCTTATAGAAGTTCAGGTATATATTATGGACCAGAACAAATCCTGGCACAGCTACACTCCTTTCACATTCACCGTTTCTGATGAGATTGACCCATATATATCATACCGTATCATACCTGTGGCAGTGGAATCCTATCAGGAACTTTCCATAAAGGAGCGCAATCTGACCAATTTCAAGGAGAACACCATCTTCTCAAATACTATGGTACAGACAAATGAGAACGGAACCTGCATAAACTGCCATTACTACAAGAATTACACCACAGACAACATGCTCTTTCATGTACGCCATTACAAGGGTGGCACAGTACTTGTACTGGATGGACAACTTCATAAGGTGAATATGAAAACGGATTCAACACTTTCAGCCGGTGTATTCCCTGCATGGCATCCAACTCATGACTATATAGCACTGTCAAATAACAGGACACATCAGTCTGTCCATTCGGCCAGCCACGATAAACTGGAAGTTCTGGATGATATCAGCGACCTGATTCTGTATGACATAAAGAACAACGCCGTCAGTATTATTGAGAATGACTCATGTGAATTGGAGAACTATCCCGCATGGACTCCCGATGGAAAAAAATTGTATTATGTTTCCTACAAATACGAGGGAGGATATGGCGAAAAACGTAAGAATGAGATGTTTTTGGCACGCAAGGAGTTCCATTTCAACCTCTACAGCAAATCCTTTGACCCCGACACACGCACCTGGGGACCGACCAAAATGGAATTTGATGCTGCAGCACTTGACAGCAGCATAACCTGGCCAAGGGTATCGCCCGATGGAAAAAGGCTGCTGGCATGCATAAGTACACATGGCGTCTTTCCGCTTGACCAGATAGTTTCAGACTTTATCATGTTTAATCTGGAAGACGGCTCATATAGGCACGTTGACGAACTCAACAGTCCGTTTGCCGAGAGTTACCATTCCTGGTCCAGTAATGGCAAATGGATCATGTTCAGCACCCGTCGTGAGGACGGAGTTCATACCCGTCTATACTTCAGCCATATTGATGAGAACGGTCATTTCTCAAAACCATTCGCCCTACCTCAGGAAGATCCAGACTTCAATCGCGAATTCCTTTATGCCTTCAATATTCCGGAGTTCATGAAGGAACCGGTTCATATAACCCCCAGACAATTCGCATCATTTATTTCAAGTACAGAAGCAACACGTTCCAAATATGAATCAAAAAAAGGAGAATAACAAGACCTCTTTAATCTGGTACTCACGCCTCATACTTCCCGTAGCCTTATGGGTAATACTCAACTTATGTTCAGCTGATTTCCTGCTCAAGGTTGAGGAAAGATCCCATTTTGAGTTTGACTGGTTCTGGTTCACCGGATTCTTAAAAGAGCCTTCAGGGCTTCTCTCATGGTTGGGGCTCTTCTTTACCCAGTTCCTTTACCTTCCATGGCTTGGATCTCTCCTTTGGGTTCTTCTGCTTACAGCATCAGGAGAGTTAACCGTCAAGATATTCAAAGTGCCCGGTTATTTATCAGTTTTAGCCTATATACCAGCCTTCATATTTGTAGTTTATAATATGTCCATGGGCTATATGGTCTATCTCATGAATCACCCCGGATACTTCTTTATGCCCGTACTCGGATATCTGTGGGCTCTCTTTACTGTGGTAATAATAAGAAAGCCCCATAATCCCGCATCCAGTCTGATTATAACGATTATTATCGGATTTGCAGGTTATTACATTGCCGGTTTTTACGCTCTTGCAGCATTAATAACTGCATGCGCAGACTCTTTCCGCTCAGACCGCAGCAGACTTTCCAGGATACTGATACTTACCGCTGCAGCAATAACCATAGTGTTATCGCCCATACTTATGGTAAGTACTACTGAATACTATATAGGCACAGGATGGACGCTTGGACTTCCGGACCACGTACATACCGTACCGTTGTTGAGGATGCAGGGTGCCCTTATTCTGGCCATGATTGTACTGCTTCTGATATCTCTTCTGCCACATGGGGAGCTCAACGGGAAAAAATACATCCCTATCATAATTCAATGCGCTCTTTTAGTCGGTATCATAGCATCAACTACAATCCTGTGGTACAAGGATGCAAACTTTAAGACTGAACTCCGAATGATCCGCGCTGCCGACAACATGAAATGGGAGGAGGTGACCAGGATACTGGAGAAAGCCTCTCAATCACAGGACTCTGACTGGCAGCCCACACGTGTCATGGTAATGCTGAAGGACCTTGCACTCATCAAGACCGGTAAAGATGGAGATTATGCCTTCTCATTCAGCGACGGCAGCTGTGAGCAAAAAAGGAAATGGGATGTACCTATGTCCATCCAGATTGGACATACACTCGGTTTTCACTACGGCATACCCGGGCTCTGTCAACGCTGGTGTTTTGAGACATCCACCATACTGGGTTGGAAGAACATCATATTCAAATATTCAGCCATGACTGCCATCCTGTTTAATAACACCGCCCTTTCAGAGAAATTCCTGACCAAGATGGACAATACCTTGTTCTATCGCAAATGGGCAAAGGAGCAGCGCAAACTGGTCTATGACCGTTCACTCATGCAGAAAACCGCCCCATATGACCTGGTTCTGCCACTCCTCTGTCATGAAGACAGGATTACATCTGACCTGGAGGGATGCGAGACCTTTATCAGGCGTCACTTTACTGGCCCCAGTCCGGTTCACTCCACTCCCATGTACGACCGGGCAGCTCTGCTTTTCGCTATGAAGAGTAAGGATCCAACTCTCTTCTGGACACGTTTCTTCCTCTATCTGGACTCAAACAACCCAAAGAGTATTGACCGTTTTTACCAGGAGGCAGCATATCTATTCAGTCAGCAGGACAATTCCGACCCGCTGCTTAAAGCCCTACCGTTCGATGAGCAGACTAAGAATCTCTACAAGTCTTTCCAGAATCTTGCCCAAAGAACCGGACCAAAAGATCTTGAAGAAGCCAATCGCATATTCCCTGCCAACCTGAGGCACACCTTCTTTTACTACTACTATTACGTCAACAACCTCAAACTGTTCTGATTACATGAATAGATACGTTTTATATCTGTCCACTGCCATCCTGCTTATGACGGGATGCACATCGGAGCCCAAGAAGTATTCAGAGAGCACCGCTCCCTCAATATATCCCGATTTCACAGAGATCACAGTACCCTCAAACATTGCATCGCCCAATTTCCTTATTGAAGATGAGGCCCACAGTTACGTCACCGTTCTGGAGTCAGGCAAATCAAAAGTATGCATCAAAGGCCGTAAGGTTCTCATACCACTCCGAAAGTGGAAGAATCTGACTGCACAGGGAGACATATCCGTAACCATATATGAAAAAAGAGAGAAAGGATGGGCCAGGATGAAGCCATTCAGCATATATGTATCCGATGAGATTGATTCATATCTCACTTATCGTCTCATTCCCCCATCGTTCATGTCATTCCAAAGACTCTCCATAAACCAGAGAGACCTGACCTCTTTCAAGGAGAAGGTTGTTTATGCCAATTCCATGTCGGCCGCCGATGACAGCCGCCAGTGTATAAACTGCCACAATTTCCGCAACTGGAAGACTGATGAGATGCAGTTCCATATCCGTCTGGAGCAGGGAGGCACCGTAATGTACAGACACGGCAAGCTCTCCAAACTGAACCATAAGACTGACTCCACAATATCTGCCGGAGTCTATCCATCCTGGCATCCCACCCACAACTACATAGCCTATTCCACAAACCACACATATCAGAGGTTACATTCCAATCACAGCAACAGAGTAGAGGTTTTTGATGAATACAGTGACCTTATCCTATACGATCACGACAATAATGCAGTAAGTATAATTGAAAATGACTCTACAGAGTTGGAATGCTTCCCTTATTGGACTCCCGACGGCAAGACATTATTCTATGTTTCTGCTCATATAGGCAACCCCACACTATTCCAAAAACTAGGCGGTGTAGCGGCTTCAACCCAGAGTATCCGATATAACCTATATTCCAAGCCATTTAATCCAGATGACCGGTCATGGGGGAAAAAACAGCTTGTTATACGTGCAGACAGCATGCAGAAAAGCATAACCCTTCCTCGAGTATCTCCAGATGGACGATGGATGATGTTCACTATGGGCAGTCAAGGTGTATTCCATATCTGGCATAAAGATTCTGAACTGTATCTCATGAATCTGGAGAATGGACAATATCGATCAATTGATGAAATAAACAGTTCTGATGTTGAAAGTTACCATTCCTGGTCAAGCACCGGAAAATGGATAGTATTCAGTACACGACGTGAAGACGGAATGTACACCCGCCTCTATCTTTCTCATCTCAATGATGACGGAACATTCACCAAGCCATTCCCCGTGCCTCAGAAAGATCCGCAGCACTCCCTTAAGTTCATGTTTTCATATAACATACCGGAGTTCACCATTGAGCCTGTCAAGGTCTCAGCCAGAGAGCTTGCAGCGTTTATCAGGAGCAATGATGCCCAGCCGGTCAATTATGAACAAAAAAGAGAAGAATGACACTAATTCAAAAAATACTCAGGACTCTCATTACAGCAATATGCCTGTTTCTGGTTGTGCCAGCCAGTGCCGTTGACAAAGACGGCAATTTTGTGCTTGTCATTGACCCCGGGCATGGCGGAAAGGATCCCGGAGCAGTAAACGGCAAGAATCAGGAGAAAACCATCAATCTCAACGTGGCGCTCAAGATGGGTAAGCTCATAGAGGATAACTGCAAGAACGTTAAGGTTATATATACCCGTAAGACTGATGTCTTTGTTGAGCTGTACAAACGTGCCGACATTGCCAATAAGGCAGGTGCTGACATGTTCATCTCCGTTCATACAAACTCAGCCAAAAACAAGTCAGCAAACGGAGCTGAGACCTACCTTCTGGGTGTTGAAGAGAACCGTGCAAGTGCAAATCTGAATGTAGCCCTAGAGGAGAATAAGGCCATTCTGTTTGAGAATGACTATGAAACTCACTATGAGGGATATGACCCTAACAGTCCGGAAAGCATGATAATATTTGAGTTCATGCAGAGTGAGTACCAGAAGGAAAGCCTCAAGATGGCCACCTTTAACCAGAATCAGATGGTAAAATCCGCAAAGCGACCTGACAGAGGTGTACATCAGGCTGGATACCTGGTTCTTTGGAAAAGCGCCATGCCAAGCATTCTGATAGAGCTTGGTTTCATATCAAACGATGCAGAATGCAAATACCTTGTTTCACAAAAAGGCGTTGATGAGATGGGACAGAGTCTTTACAAGGCATTCTGTGAGTATCTGGATTATCACAACAAGCAGTTGGATAAAGCGGTGCCCACCTCGCAGGCTATCGGTAATGAAGACACAGACAAGTCAGAATCCCTCCCAGTGTACAAAGTACAGTTCATGAGTCTTAAGAATCCGCTCAAAAGTAATGACAAAAGACTGAAGGCATACTCAAATGTCAGTTACTTTAAAGAGAGTGGAGTGTGCAAATATACATGTGGTGATACAACTGATTATGATGCCATCCTTAAGACGAAGGCTGAGGTCCAAAAAAAATACAAGGACGCGTTCGTAATAGCCTTTTACAAAGGGAAGAAAATAAGCGTAAAAGAAGCCAGGGAAATTGAAGCAAAAAATAAATAAATCCGTTATATTTATTCATCGCGATATTCGTCCCCAAAATAGATTTCATCCAAATAAGCACATTTTGTGAATTTGCAAATTGCCATAAAACAATCTTGCCTGAAACACACTGCAAGCAAGGGATAATAAGCCTGCAAAAGCACTTCAGTTGGAAGTTATCAACAGGTTACAAACTTGATATTCAAGAGATTATAAAAAATCAATAGTCTGTTTTCAACCTTTTTAAGACTGTTTTCCAAGTGCCTAATTCCCAACACTTTACAGAAACCGTTTTTTTGAGGAAAACAAATGCGTTTGCGCAAATGAAATAAGATTATCAATTTTGCATCGCTGAGTTCAAGAAAGAGAAAAAGCCAATAGACCTAATTCCTTTTCTGAATCCATACTGACTATAATGCTTTGTCCAAAACAATGACAGGAAACGAACTGAAAACAAACTGGGATTTATGTCTGGATTTTATCCGTGACAACGTTTCAGAAACCATTTTCAAAACATGGTTCTCTGTCATCGAACCCGTTTCAATGGACAAAGGCGAACTGATCATTCAGGTTCCAAGCCCGTTTGTTTATGAATTTCTTGAGCAGAACTGCATTGACGTAATCAAGGCAGCTCTCACTAAAGTATTCGGCAAGGGTACACAACTCATGTACAGCATCCTTACGGACAAGGAGAACAACATCAATCAGAAAGTGGGTTCAGACAACGCATTGTCTAATATTAAAGGTACTGCAGAGACCGGCAATAAGGCTCCTTCAGTAAATGATGCGCCATTGGTCCAGGATCTCAATCCTCAACTTGACCCCAACTACAGTTTTGAGAACTTTGTGGAGGGTATCAGCAATAAACTGGCACGTACTGCAGGTGAGACAATCGCACTCAACCCGGCAAGTACAGCATTCAACCCTCTGTTCATATATGGTTCATCGGGCGTAGGCAAGACACATCTGGTAACAGCCATAGGTAGAAAAGTCAAGGAACTCCACCCTGAAAAGAGAGTGCTCTATGTATCTGCACACCTTTTCATGGTTCAGTACGTGGATTCTGTCAAGAACAACACCACAAATGATTTCATTCATTTCTACCAGTCAATTGACGTACTGATAATAGATGATATGCAGGAGATGGCAGGTCAGGCCAAGACACAGAACACCTTCTTCCATATATTCAATTATCTGCACCTGAATCATAAGCAGCTCATACTCACAAGTGACCGTCCACCCAAGGACATGAAAGACCTGGAAGAGAGGCTTATCACCCGTTTCAAGTGGGGTCTGGTAGCTGAACTGGAAAAACCTGATCTGGCGCTCAGAAAAGATATCCTTAGAGAGAAGACCAGACGTGACGGCCTTAAGTTCTCAGAACCGGTAATAGATTATATTGCAGAAAAGGTTAGAGATAATGTCCGTGACCTTGAAGGTGTCATTGTATCACTCATGGCCTATTCCACAATCTACGGTAAGGAGATTGACCTGAATCTGACTCATGAAGTGATAGAAAAGAGCCAGCATCACGAGCAGAAGCCTATCACAATTGAATCAATAATCACAAAAGTCTGTGACTATTATAACATTGACGAGCAATCCATCCAGACCAAATCCCGCAAGCACGAGATTGTTCAGGTAAGACAGATAAGCATGTATCTGGCCAAGAAATATCTGGATTACTCCACCTCTAAGATTGGCGCCTATATAGGCAAGCGTGATCATGCCACGGTTCTGCATGCCTGCAATATGGTTCGTGACCAGATTCAGGTTGATAAGAACTTCAAGGCCGATATGGAGAACATAGAAAGCGGCTTACGCTGCTGATTCAGGCTTATCAACTGCTAACTATATCATATATGTCAAGGAGCTCCGGTCGCAAAGACCGGAATGTATTTGACGTTTCTGATCAGACAAGTAATTATACATGGACAACAAAAAACTAACCTACACTTTTGAAGAGGCATTCAAGGCCTCAGTGGACTATTTTGGAGGTGATGAGCTTGCAGCCAAGGTCTGGGTGAACAAGTACGCAGTAAAGGATTCCTTTGGAAATATTTATGAAAAGACTCCCGATGACATGCATTGGCGTATAGCCAATGAGATTGCAAGAGTAGAGAAAAAATATAAGAACCCCATGACAGCCAAGCAATTGCATGAGCTTCTCAAGGGATTCAAGTATATTGTGCCACAGGGTAGTCCTATGACCGGAATCGGCAATAATTACCAGATTGCCTCACTTTCCAACTGCTTTGTTATCGGCACAGAAGGGGCTGCTGATTCTTACGGTGCCATCATGAAGATTGATGAAGAGCAGGTCCAGCTTATGAAACGCCGTGGAGGCGTGGGACACGACCTATCAGACATCCGTCCCAAGGGATCACCGGTAAAGAACTCAGCTCTGACATCAACCGGACTCGTTCCGTTTATGGAGCGTTTCTCTAACTCCACACGTGAGGTGGCACAGGATGGTCGCCGTGGCGCCCTGATGCTGAGCGTATCAATAAAACACCCTGATTCAGAATCATTCATCGATGCCAAGATGGAGAGCGGCAAGGTTACCGGCGCCAATGTATCGGTCAAGATTGACGATGAATTCATGAAAGCAGCCATATCCGGTCAGAAATATCTCCAGACATATCCCATTGATGCCAAGAAACCTATTTACACCAAGGAGATTGACGCCAGTGAGTTATGGAAAAAGATTGTCCATAACGCATGGAAATCAGCAGAGCCGGGTGTACTGTTCTGGGATACCATTCTGCGTGAATCTGTTCCGGACTGTTATGCAGACCTTGGATTCCGCACCGTCAGTACAAATCCTTGCGGAGAGATTCCCCTCTGCCCGTATGACAGCTGCCGTCTGCTTGCCATCAACCTGTATTCATACGTAAAGAATCCGTTCACATCAAAAGCGGAGTTTGACTTTGATCTTTTCAAAAAGCACGTGACTATAGCTCAACGTATAATGGATGACATCATTGACCTTGAGATTGAAAAGATTGAAATGATCCAGGCAAAAATTGCCAGCGATCCTGAGGATGATGAGACCAAATACACTGAGAAACGCCTTTGGGAAAAGATTATGCATAAGAGTACTTTAGGCCGTCGTACAGGTGTAGGCATAACCGCTGAGGGTGATATGTTGGCAGCATTAGGACTACGTTACGGCACCGATCAGGCAACTGAGTTTGCGGAGAAGGTACAACGTACATTAGCGCTTGCCGCCTACCGTTCATCGGTAGAGATGGCCCGTGAGCGCGGTGCATTTGAGATATTTGACTGGAAACGCGAACAAAAGAATCCATTCATTCTGCGTCTCAAGGAGGCTGACCCTGAGCTGTATGCCGATATGAAGAAATACGGACGCCGCAACATAGCATGTCTCACCATCGCTCCCACCGGCACCGTAAGCCTTATGACTCAGACCACATCAGGTCTGGAGCCGGTATTCATGCCCGTATATAAACGCCGCCGCAAGGTGAACCGTGAAGATGAAAACGCCAACGTCACATTTGTTGATGATAACGGCGATGCTTTTGAAGAGTTCATAGTATTCCACCATAAGTTCGTAGAATGGATGATTGTTAACGGCATCAACCCCACCCGGAATTTCACATCAGAGGAGGTTGATGAACTGGTAGCAAAATCACCATACTACAAGGCCACCGCTCAGGACGTTGACTGGGTCAACAAAGTAAAGATGCAGGGTGCAATGCAGAAATGGGTTGACCACTCTATAAGCGTAACCATCAATCTGCCCAATGATGTATCTGAGGATCTTGTAAACCAACTCTACGTTGAGGCATGGAAAAGCGGCTGCAAGGGCTGCACCGTATATCGCGACGGCTCACGCGACGGAGTTCTGGTTGATGCCAAAAGTGACAAGAAGGCCGATAAGGATAAAGAGAAGAAAGACGGCAAGGAACCCACTCTTGCTCCATGTGATTGTGAGCCCCGCCAGGTTGTAGAGACCCGTCCCCGCATACTTGAAGCCGACGTAGTACGTTTCCAGAACAACAAGGAGAAATGGGTAGCATTCGTAGGTCTTCTTGAAGGACGTCCCTATGAGATATTCACCGGACTGCAGGATGATGAGGAGGGTATCGTATTACCTAAGACTGTTGAAAAGGGCTGGATAATCAAGAACATCGATGAAGATGGGAACAAGCGCTACGATTTCCAGTTCACTAACAAGCGCGGCTACAAGGTTACAATTGAAGGTCTTTCAGAGAAGTTTGACAAAGAGTACTGGAACTACGCCAAACTTATTTCAGGCGTACTCCGATACCAGATGCCGATTGATCTCTGCATCAAACTCATAGGTTCACTGGATCTGGGATCAGAAAACATCAACAACTGGAAGAACGGAGTGGAACGTGCCCTGAAGAAGTACGTTCAGGACGGTACCGTAGTCAAGGGCGAGAAATGCTCAGTCTGCGGCTCAGAGTCTCTGGTATATCAGGAGGGATGCCTAATATGTAAAAACTGCGGCTCATCACGTTGCGGATAAGAATGAACATCAAAGAGCAAACCATAACACTTGACAGCCTGCGGTTCTACGCCTATCATGGTGCAGAGCCACAGGAGGCCATTGTTGGAGCTTGGTACATGGTAAGCATCTCAATGAAAGCCGATGTCACTGACGCCATATTCTCCGACAATCTGAACGGCACAATCAACTACGCCAAGGTTGCCGCCATCATCAAGCAACAGATGGAGATTCGCTCCGCCCTGCTGGAGCATGTGGCCGGGAGAATAGCTCAGGCTCTGTTTGAGGGAATCCCCACCATTAGAAAGGTTACGGTTACCGTCAGCAAGCTGAATCCGCCCGTTGCTGCCCCCTGCAAATCTGCAAGCTTTACACTAACAGCTGAAAGAAGAGAAATTGAAAATTGAGAATTAAAAACCAACGCACTTGCGTGAAATAATAAAGGCTTCGATGATTCGAAGCCTTTATTCTATATACGCAGGTACAGCGTATCAATTCTCAACTCTCAATTTTCAACTCTCAATTTACTTCAATTGGTTTGTATTTGGGAACCAGGAGTTTCATAACCGTCCAGCCGATAAGGTAAGCCACGGCACAGATGCAGAATACTATCATATAGCCGGCTTCCTTACCCTCAAAGCCAAGAAATGAGAAGGCCGAGCCCATGGCATCGCTCTTGGTAAAGAGCATACCTGCACCCTTGTTTATCATGAATGATGCCAGACCGCCCATTGTGGTACCCACGCCTGTGATTGTTCCGATGGTTGACTTGGGGAACATATCACCGATGGTTGAATAGAGGTTGGCCGACCATGCCTGATGTCCGGCGCCGGCCAGACCGATGATGATTGCGGGGAACCATGCGCTGTACTGACCCAGAGGCTGAGCAAAAAGTGCCAGCAACGGGAAGAAAGCGAATATGAGCATAGCCTTCATGCGACCAGAGTAAGGCTCCATACCCTTCTTCTCAACAAAGAGTTTGGGCAAGTAACCACCGCCTATACTTACCACGGTAACAATCAGATAAAGCACTAGTATGAGTTTGATTGCCATAGCGGAATCTGAGCGGTAACCGTACTGGTCACTGAAGTAAGCAGGTGCCCAGAACAGGAAGAACCACCACACACCGTCTGTAAAGAACTTTCCGCAAATGAAAGCCCATGTCTGACGGAATGTAAAGCACTTGAAGAAGGGTATTGATTTCTCCTCCTTGACCGGCTCGGCAGCCTTGGCAGCAGCCAGTTCAGCAGCATCATCCTGGTGTATATACTCCAGCTCTGTCTGATTTACAAATCTTGACTTCTCCGGCTTGCGGTAGAGACCGAACCAGAAGAACATCCATACAAAGCCCAGCGCACCGATTATGATGAACGCCATCTCCCAACTGGTAGCGGCAGCCAGACGCGGAATGCAGGCGGGAGCGGCCAGAGCACCTACCGATGCACCCGCATTAAATATTGATGTTGCGAACGCACGGTCTTTCTTGGGGAAATACTCGGCAGTAACCTTGATGGCAGCAGGAAAGTTACCTGACTCACCGAGTGCCAGCACCGCACGGCAGAATATGAACATATAGACTGAGGCGGTGGTAACAAGCAGCATTATATCGGCCGAATTCTTGGCCGCCTCCATAGACTCAGCACCGGCCCATTTAAGTGCACCCCATCCGCAGGCAGCGTGCATGCAGGCACCTACTGACCAGATGAATATGGCCCACAGATAACCCTTGCGGGTACCCAGTTTGTCAATGAACTTGCCGCTGAAAAGGCAGGCTACAGCATAGAAAATGGAAAAGAAACCTGTAATGGTACCGTATTGGCTGTCACTCCAACCGAAATCAACTGAAATGAAATCCTTCCAGGTGAGTGAAAGCACCTGACGGTCCAGATAATTGACTGTCGTGGCCACAAAAAGGAGGGCACACATTACCCAGCGGAAATTTGTCATCCGCTGAGCTTTTGAGTTGTTTGTTTGTGTCATTTTATTTTTAGATTAGTTGTTTTTTACATCATTCTGTATAATATACCCGTTTTACCCGGATCGATACGGTTGATATTATCTCGTATGGAATGGTTCCAAGTATATCCGACAGCACATGTACCGGCAGGTTTGGACCGAATATCTCAACACTGTCACCCTCCTGGCACTCAATGTCAGTGACATCTATCATGCAAACGTCCATACAGATATTGCCTACATACCAGGCCTTCTGTCCGTTCACAAGGCAGTAGGCCTTACCATTGCCCAGGTGGCGGTCCAGACCATCGGCATAACCGATAGGAATGGCTGCGATACGTGTATGTTTGGTTATCTTACCCTTGCGGCTGTAGCCCACCGTCTCACCCTTTTCCAACTCACGTATCTGGAGAATGGTAGTCTTAAGCGTGCAGACAGTTTCAAGCGGCTGGTTGTCAAGCGGGTTGATACCGTAAAGACCCAATCCCAGGCGAACCATATCATAATGCACCTCCGGAAAACGTTCAATACCCGCAGAGTTGCATATATGCCGGATGATATGGTGCTTAAATGCAGCCTGAAGCACATCGACAGCCTGATTGAAACGCTCTATCTGAAGTTTGCTGAAATCATCAAAGTCACTGCTGTCACTACCCACAAAATGAGAGAATACGGAACACGGAATGACGGCAGTCTGTTTCTGTAGGCGACGAACCAGTTCCGGCATATCCTCAGGGGCAAACCCAAGACGGTGCATACCCGTATCTATCTTGATATGTATGGGGAAGTTGGTAACCCCGTTGTGCTCAGCAGCACGGATTATCATGTCAAGCAGATGGAAACTGTAAACCTCAGGCTCAAGTTTCTGGTCAAAAAGAGTATTGAATGAGGTACGTTCCGGATTCATCACCATTATGCTGGTGGTTATACCCGCCTTGCGCAGTTCTGCACCCTCATCGGCCACAGCCACAGCCAGATAATCAACCTTGCGGTCCTGCAGGGTCTTGGCCACCTCTATGGCTCCGGATCCGTATGCCGATGCCTTGACCATGCATACAATCTTGGTACCGGGCGCAAGCATGCTGCGGTAATGGTTCAGGTTATCCGCTATAGCCTGAAGGTTAACCTCAAGTATAGTCTCATGAACCTTAAGCTCCAGACGTTCGGCTATCCTGTCAAACTCAAATACGCGGGCACCTTTTATAAGCACAATCTCATTATGGAACCCCTTTATCATGCCAGACTTCAGGAATTCCTTGGTAGTATTGAAGAAATACTTTTCAGGAATCTCAAACCGCTTGGCCTCAGATGATATGTCCTCACCAATACCTATCAGCTTGGTAATGCCGCGGCTCTCAGCCAGCTGTGCCACCTTACGGTACAGTTCATGCACTGACCAACCGGACTGCAGGATATCAGAAAGGATCAGAGTACGGCTCCGTGATTCACCATCCTGCCTACGTGCCATAAAATCCAGGGCTATACCTAAAGACGATATATCTGAATTGTAACTGTCATTTATGATTATGCAGTTCTGCTTGCCGTCCTTTACCTCCAGGCGCATAGCCAGAGGTTCCAGTTTGGCCATACGCTCGGTTATCTTTTCAGGCGGCACCATCAGATAAATACATACCGCCAGGCAGTGCAGCACATCCTCTATCGATGCATCGTCAATAAACGGAATCGTGAATTTATTTTCAAGACCTATGTAACGGTAAGTTATCTCCGTGGAATCATTTCCTTTTACAACCGATGATATATAAAGGGGCTTGTCCTGATCCTTGCGCGACCATGCTATCTCGCGTGCTGTAATTATGGATTTGTCAACGCAACTCTGAATCAGGTCATTGTCACAGTTGTATATGACCACATCACAATCCTGAAAGAGACGCAGTTTCTCAACACATTTGTCCTGAAGCGACTGGAAATTCTCCTGATGCGCCAATCCTATATTGGAAAGTACTCCTATGGTAGGCTTGATAATCTTCCACAACTGGCGCATCTCATCCTTCTTGGAGATGCCAGCCTCAAAAATACCTATCTCAGACTGCTTGTTGAGCAGCCATACTGAAAGAGGCACACCAATCTGGGAGTTATAGCTCTTGGGAGAACGTGTCACTGCATAATCAGGTTCCAAAAGCTGGTAAAGCCACTCCTTTATCATGGTCTTACCGTTACTGCCGGTAACACCTATCACCGGAATCTTAAAGTTTTTCCTATGAGCGGCAGCCAAAGTCTGCAAGGCGGCAAGTGTATCCCGTACCATCAGGAAATTTGACTCCCTGTAATCACCCATATTGTCCGGAAGATAGCTTACCACAAAGTTTCTTACTCCACGGCTGTACAGGTCACGGATATAGTTGTGCCCGTCATTTCTCCGGCTTATCAAAGCAAAGAACAGAGTCTCGGCAGGAAAGCAGAGCGAACGGCTGTCAGTAAGGAGCCAGGATATCTTAGCGGGGCAGAAACCATATCTCTCAGCTCCTGTCATCTGCACAATATCATCGATGGAATATGTCATTTTACCGGTTATGTTTCCAATTTGTCAAAGATAACTATTATTCCTTTTAGTTGTCCCTCAACTCACCCTAACCTTACCCCACCATATTAAAAAAAGCATTACATAGAGTATATTCATACTATTTTTGGTACATTTGCCGTTTGAAAGACAAATTATACAGGATGCAGAAGACAGAAGAGGAACATTCACAGGTAAACCTGCTAAAGCAAATTGATTCACCTGAAGACCTCAGGAAACTCTCTACGGAACAGTTGCCGCAGGTATGCAGTGAGCTCAGACAGATGATTATTGATGAACTCTCACACAATCCCGGGCACTTTGGTTCCAGTCTTGGCACCATTGAACTTACTGTAGCTCTGCATTATGTATTCAACACCCCTGATGACCGTATCGTATGGGATGTAGGGCATCAGGCATATGGTCATAAGATCCTTACCGGACGCCGTGACAGGTTCTGCACCAACCGCAAGCTTGGCGGACTCAAGCCTTTCCCCTCTCCCGATGAGAGTGAATATGATACCTTTACCGCCGGACATGCCTCAAACTCCATTTCCGCGGCATTAGGTATGGCCGTGGCTGATAAGCGCAACGGCAAGGCATCCCGTCGTGTTGTAGCCGTGATAGGTGACGGAGCTATGAGCGGCGGTCTGGCCTTTGAGGGTATAAACAACGCTTCCATAACAGATAATGACCTGCTCATCATCCTGAATGACAATGATATGAGCATATCACAGAGCGTAGGCGGCATGCGCAGTTACCTTACCCAGCTGCAAACCTCACGCTCATATAACAAGTTCCGTTTCTACGTATCAAGGATACTCCTTAAAATGGGACTCATGAATGACCGGAAGCGCCGCAACATCATTCGCCGCAACAACCACATTAAGCTTAAGGTTACCCAACAGAACAACATGTTTGAGGGTATGGATATACGCTATTTCGGCCCCGTGGATGGACATAACGTCCAGAATCTGGTACGCATACTCTCCAATATCAAGAATATGCACGGGCCTAAATTGCTGCACATAAAGACAATAAAGGGTAAGGGATATGAGCCGGCCGAGAAGGATTCCGCCATCTGGCATGCCCCCGGACTCTTTGACAAGGTTACAGGTGAACGCATAGTACGTAACGGTGACGGCCTGCCGCCACTCTTCCAGGATGTATTCGGCGAGACCCTTTTGGAACTTATGCGTGAAAACAGCAAGATCATAGGCATTACCCCTGCCATGCCCATAGGCTGCAGTATGGACATCCCCATGAAAGTCTATCCTGACCGTTGTTTTGACGTAGGCATAGCAGAGGGACATGCCGTTACATTCTCCGGCGGTCTGGCCAAAGAGGGTATGATGCCGTTCTGCAACATATACTCATCATTCATGCAGCGTGCCTATGACAACGTCATACATGATGTAGCCATCCAGAAACTGAACGTAGTGATATGCCTGGACCGCGCCGGCCTGGTAGGAGAAGACGGCCCCACGCACCACGGAGCCTTTGACCTGGCGTTCCTGCGTCCCATTCCTAATCTAACTATAGCTTCTCCGTACGATGAGATTGAATTGCGCAACCTCATGTACACGGCCCAGCTCCCTGACCAAGGGCCATTCATCATCCGTTATCCCCGCGGTCGTGGCATTCTTACAGACTGGCGTAAGCCTTTTGAACCCGTAGTGGTAGGCAAGGGCCGTAAGATCAAAGAGGGAGATGACATAGCTGTACTCTCCATCGGCCCTATAGGCAATCTGGCAGAGCAGGCCATATGCAGTTGGGAAAAAGAGAGCGGAAAAACCGCTGCACTCTATGATATGCGTTTCCTTAAACCCATTGATACTGACATACTCAATGAGGTAGGAAAGAAATACAGCCGCATCATTACCATTGAAAACGGCACTGTAACCGGAGGTCTGGGTACCGCCGTAGTGGAATACATGATGGATAACGGCTTCACTCCAACAATAAGACGTCTGGGCCTGCCCGACCGCTTTATTGAGCACGGCTCCACGCCTCAATTGCTGCATATCTGTAACATTGATGAGAATGCAGTTATCAGCGCCCTCAAGGAGCTGACTTCAGGACCTAAACAGACAGAAGTATGAAAATCGTTATTGCAGGAGCGGGAAATGTAGGCATTCACCTGGCCAAGCTTCTGGCAGGAGAGAATCAGGACATTACCCTCATAGACGAGAGCGAACATAAGCTTAGCCGCCTTGACTCCAGTTTTGACCTGCTTACCATCCAGGAATCACCGTTGTCATTTCACGGTCTCAAGGAGGCCGGCGCTGACAGTGCTGACCTGTTCGTGGCCGTCACTCCTGATGAAAGCCGCAACCTCATGTCCTGCCAGCTGGCACACTATCTGGGAGCCAAGAAAACCGTAGCCCGCATAGACAACTACGAATATCTTCAGCCCAAGCACAAGGAGTTTTTCACCAACATGGGTGTAAATTCCCTTATCTATCCAGAGATGCTTGCTGCCAAGGATATCGTGGATGGCATGAAGCTTAGCTGGATACGCCAGTGGTGGGAATTTGCCGGAGGAGCACTAGTCATGATGGGCATCAAACTCCGTGACAATGCGCAGATTCTTGACAAGCCGCTCTCACAACTGGGTAAGGAACGGCCATATCATATAGTGGCAATACTACGCGAAGGGGAGACCATAATCCCCAGCGGTTCAGATACCATACAGGCCGGTGACCTGGTATATTTCATGACAATGAAAAAACACATCCCGCACATCCGCAAGATAGCCGGTAAGGAAGAACTGCCCGATGTACGTGACGTGATCATAATGGGTGGAAGCCGAATAGCTGTACGCACGGCAAAACTCATGCCTGACTATATGAACCTCAAGATTATAGAGAGCGATCTGGACAAGTGCAACCGCCTGACAGAGCTCTGTGATGACAAGGTCATGATAATAAACGGCGACGGTAGGGATCCCAGTCTGCTCACAAGTGAAGGTATAGACCATACTGAGGCATTCGTAGCCCTGACAGACAATTCAGAGACCAATATCCTGGCTTGTCTGGCTGCCAAACGTTTCGGCGTCACCAAAACAATCGCTGAAGTTGAGAACATTGACTACATCAATATGGCTGAAAAGCTGGATATCGGAACTGTCATCAACAAGAAGAAGATCGCTGCCAGCCATATCTACCAGATGATGCTTGACGCCGATGTCACCAACGTAAAGTGCCTCACCTTTGCCAATGCCGATGTAGCCGAGTTCAACGTCATGCCAGGCGCTAAGATAACCCGCAATCTGATCAAGGACATATCACTCCCGCGCGGTGTCACCATTGGCGGACTTATACGTGACAAAGAGGCCATCCTGGTAACCGGTGACACCCAGATTCAGGAAGGTGACCACGTTGTGGTATTCTGCCTGGAAGGCATGATCAAAACAATAGAAAAGTATTTCAATTGATACACTTCAGGATCATACACCGCATACTGGGCGTCCTGCTTCTTATTGAATCAGGAATAATGATGGCATGCGCCCTTATTCCACTTTTTTATGGAGAGGATGACCTGTTCGGGTTCATCATGGCGTCACTAATGAGTGCCTGCTGCGGCATGGCCTTGCTGCTGCTTGGCAAGAGTGCCCGCAAGAATGAAGGTGCCATGACGCGCCGTGACGGCTATATAGTAGTGGCTGTCAGCTGGGTTCTCTTCTCTGTGTTCGGCTCACTACCCTATTTCATAAGCAAATACATCCCCAATTTCACCGATGCTTTCTTTGAAACCATGTCAGGATTCACCACCACCGGTGCCACTATTCTGGATGATATTGAGGCCATGCCTCACGGACTGCTGTTCTGGCGCAGCCTGACACAGTGGATAGGAGGTTTGGGAATAGTGTTCTTCACGGTAGCCGTATTGCCTATATTCGGTGTAGGTGAGGTACAGCTCTTTGCTGCTGAGGCAATAGGCCCCACGCACGGCAAGCTTCATCCCAGGATAAGCGTCAGCGGCCGTTGGATTATCACCGTCTATATCCTTATTACCGTACTCTGCGCCATATGCCTCAGATTCTGCGGAATGGGCATCTTTGACAGCATAAACCACGCTTTATGTACCGCGGCCACAGGAGGCTTCTCTACCAAGAATGCCAGCATAGCCTACTTCAACTCCCATGCCGTAGAGTATGTCATCACATTCTTCATGTTCCTGTCAGGCATCAACTACGGATTGCTCTTCTTTGTGGTATTCCAAGGCAAAATACACAAACTCATTGAGGATACCCAGTTCAAATGGTATCTGTTGTTTCTGGGCATCTTTACCTTGATAGTGGGTGTAAGCCTGTTCATCTCCACACCATATAACGGAGCGGAATCACTGCGCAACGCACTGTTCCATGTAACAGCCATCATAACCACTACAGGCTTTACATCTACAGACTATACCCTATGGCCGCCATTCATCTGGATGATACTGGGATTGTGCATGTATCTCGGAGCCTGCGCAGGCTCTACCACAGGTGGTATGAAGTCTATCCGTATAGCCATCCTGCTTAAATCCATGCGCAATGAGTTCAACCGCATACTGCATCCCAATGCCATACTTCCGGTCCGCGCAAACGGCAAGGTGATACCTACATCAACGCGTCAGAGCGTGCTCACGTTCAGCATATTCTTCTTTGCACTCGTGTTTGCAGGATGGTTCTTCTATCTGGCTATCGGCATTGACATAGCTGAAGCATACGGCATTTCACTGTCCTGCCTTAGCAATATAGGTCTGACTATAGGATATCACGGATGTAACATTCCGTGGGATGACATGCCCACCATAGGCAAGTGGTTCTCAACTTTCCTTATGCTGGTGGGCCGACTTGAGGTCTTCAGCGTCCTGCTGGTTCTCACCCCCTCCTTCTGGAAGCGTCGCTAGGAATTCACGAACATCAGCACGCATACGTTCATACATCTCACACTCTCTGTAGTGTGTGTTTTTCCTGATAGCCTCGGCCAGTCCCATCTGACTGTGCTGGTATGCGCTTATCTCATTCCTGTACTGCTGGTTATGCACGGCAAGCCGGCTTATCTCCGCTTCACGCTCCTGGCGCAAAGCAGTGCATACCGGCATCAACAGTTTCATTATCACATTTTCAATAAGGTGGTGGCCCTGCAGGAACAGATAGGTATTGTTTTCCGTAACCCCCATTCCGGTCAGTTCCTGACGTAAAGCCGCAACTTCAGGTATAGCTTGCGGGTAATGGCCCTCCAACCATCTCAGCTTACGTGCCACACGCTCCTGAACGCCCACAATTGCACCCTGCGGACGCCTCACATCAACACTCTTTATGCGGATGTCTATGTTCAGGTCCTGCATGCTGAACTGGTTATGCAGTTTCTTACGATAGAACCACACATTCCACACAAACAGCGGATAAACCGCCTTTGAATAGAGCTCCATAAAGGCGGGGAAATCTATCAGACGATGGTCATTAAGTGTGCACTGTACACATATCTGGTGCAGACTCCCCGCCCAGCACTGATAGTTCTCGATGGCGTATGTATAAGTCTGTATGACGTATGGGCTTGAAATAATCTCCTTTGAGGTCTGGGTGACGCCCTGCAACAACCAGTCATAATCACTATCTACACAAGCTATCAGACTATTTCCCAACCCATTATGCTCTATACAGGAACGCAAAGCTGATTTCTTGCCTTTGGTAAGTCCGCCCCTGTTAGGCAGCATTATCTGGAAATAGTGGTTAGGAGTCTCAAACTCATCAAGCAGCAACCGCCAGAAAGAGACATCATCATAACTCTCCACAAAGGCAATGATACGGCCTCGGCGCTTATTGGGCAGAAGCCTATCGGCAGCCTCAAAATATCGGGAGTTAATATTGTCGGTCAGTCTCTTCATGCCAAATGATTTTTCACTTTACCGTTATGTCATCCACATCAGTCACAGCATCCATCCAGCCATCCATAATGAGGGCCGGAGAGTGCGTAGTCATAATAATCTGCACATTAGGATTAAGTGAACGTACACGCTGTATGAGTTGCTGCTGCCATTCTATGTGAAGCGATATCTCAGGCTCATCCATAAGCAGTACGCATGGGTGCATATCCTGCACAAGCGTGGTAAGCATTATAACAAGCAGCTGTTTCTCACCCGATGACAGGTTGTAAGGCTGGAGTGTGGAACCGAACTGGTCAAACAGGATCTCATTGCTGGTACGGACTATCTTCTTGCCTGTATCAGTAAAAAGTTCATCCATATAATCCATAAACTTTATTCTGGGTGCCGATATCGCCTGTGCCTCGCTGATATTCTCAGGATTACCCGATGTAAGCAGCTGGATTGTACGGTTTCCTATGTTAACCTGATAATCCAGATAGCGGCGCTGAAGCTTATAAAGCTGCCAGTCAAGTTCTGACACCACATTCCTGTCAGACATCTTCTCCAACAGGTTGCTGTGCATGAGCGGACGGTCTATGCTGCGTATCACATCATATCTGAGCTTACCGGCGCCCTCAGGATAAAAATCTATCGACACTTCAGGACTCTCCTCCTTGCCCTCGCCTGCAAGATAATCCAGACGGGACACGGTCTTATTCAGGATGGTACTCTTACCTGTTCCGTTGACACCGCTCAGTATGTTTACATCAGGACGCAGATTCCATACTATATGCTTCCTGCCCCAAAGGGAATTGATCTCTATCCGGCTTATGCCGTCAGCATACCTGTTTTCCATAATGATTGTCATTTTATGGTTTACATCCGTAAAAGTATGAAAAAAAAGAAGAGTAGCCTAAAGGTTGCTCTTCTCTTTTTTGGCGGCGCGTGATTCACATCAAACGATACCCAATGATATTTATAAAAAGGACTATCTTACATTCAAACGCGACTACCCGGCAGGAACCTGCCTCCGTAATCGCGCTACAAAGATATTCTTTATTTTTTATCTTGTATGTTTTTGTGGATTATTTAAATGAATTTTTGCAGTTTATAACACTTTATAGCGCCTTTTTCAAAGCATAGATGCTAAAATCAGCCCCTAATCTCAAGTCTGTCAAGAAGACTCAGATACAACGGAACCGCCTGTTCCAGCTCCATAAGCGTAACAAATTCATCGGCGGTATGTGAACGTGCTGAGTCACCCGGGCCCATCTTGAATGACGGGCAGTCCAGTATGGCCTGGTCTGAAAGCGTAGGTGATCCGTATGGCTTCAGACCCATGCTGACGGCCTTACGTATTATGGGGTGGCTCATCTCTATCCTTGATGAGTTCAGGTTGAATGAGCGGGCCTTGACCTCACACCACTCAGGCAGCATACCGCTTATAATGTCAAACACCTCATGGTTGGAGTAGAGCTCATTGGTGCGGACATCGGCAGTAAACGTACATATATCAGGAATCACATTGTGCTGTGTTCCGGCATTTATCATCGTAATGGTGAACTTGACCGGACCAAGCAGATCTGATACCTTGTCAAACTTGAAAGTGCGCAGTTTCTCTATCAGTTCAGTAGCACGGTATAGCGCATTGATTCCCTCATTACGTGCGGCATGACCAGCCTTGCCGTGAACCGTGAAGTCCAGTACCATGAGCCCCTTCTCAGCCACTGCAGGCTGCATTCCGGTAGGTTCACCTATCAGGGCCACATCAACGTGCGGCAGGCTCTGCACGGCAAGTTTCATTCCGCCCTGCCCGTTCACCTCCTCCTCAACGGTGGCCAGGAACAACACATTATACGGCTGCGGCTTACTGTCAAGTTCATAGAATGTATAGAGCAGGGATACCAGTCCCGCACCGTCATCATTGCTGCCCAAGCCATAGAGTTTTCCGTCCTCCTCAGTGGGAGTAAACGGATCCTTGGTCCAGCCTGCAACCGGCTTTACTGTATCAATATGGCTGTTCAAGAGCAAAGTAGGCTTGCCCGGATCATAAGAACAGCCATAACAGAGCAAGTTAAGCCCTATGCACTCCGGCTTATATCCGTGACTCTCCATATCAGCCTTCATTATGGCCGATGCCTCTTGCTCAGACCGTGTTACTGACGGAGTGGCAATAAGTTTCTTGAGCAGTTCCAGTTGCTGGCTGAATGATTGTTTCATGCCGCTAAAGGTATGGAGTTTTTATGAGATTTCACCCCTTTCACGGGCCGAAAGTTCCCTTATAATGCTGATTGCAAAGGGCAAGGCAATAGAGAATGTTATCACATCGGCAGTAGCCATTGTGGCCTCAAGGCCCTCCAAACCCCATATTGCAGGCATTATGAAGAATATGGGATAGAACGCAAAACCATGACGGCTCATAGCCAGAATTGTGGCCCGTCCCGTACGGCGTATGTTCTGCAGCAGCATATTGGTAGGAGTGGTCAGGCCCACAAGCGGGAATGCCACGCACTGCCAGCGCAGCACACGGGCCCCTATCCTTATCAGTTCCGGATCCTCATCACGGAAGAACGATATTATCTCTGGCGCGAATATCCATCCCAACGTAGACATCACTATCAGCACAATCACGCAAACCTGAATGGTAAAACGGTAAGACTGCCTTACGCGGCCGTACAGTTTGGCGCCCCAGTTAAATCCGCAGACCGGCTGGAATCCCTGGCCCACGCCAAGTATCACCGCCATTGCGCACTGCATGATTCTGGCCACCACCGTAAATGCGGCAATGGTCGACGCCTCCTGACCCTGCAGTGCATAACTTGCTGCCGCCCAGTTCATGCAAATGGCCGATATACTGGAAAGAGACTGGCGCATAAGTGATGGCAGACCGCCCGCACCAATCTCGCGGTAACGCTCCAGTGAAGGCGCAAAGTTGCGCAGCTTGATATGCACATTGCCGTCAAGAGTAGTAGCCCAAAGCAACAGGCTCCATGATATGAACTGGCTTATAAGCGTAGCTACAGCGGCACCCGTAACACCCATTCCCAAATGGTTTATAAGCAGCCAGTCAAAGAATATGTTCAGCACCATTCCCACCGCTATGCCTATCATGGCAAGCATGGCATTGCCCTGCAGACGGAGTTGGTTATTCAGCGTCATCTGTGACACCAGGAAAGGTGTGGCAATCAGTATCCACTTAAGGTAAGCGTTTGAGTACGGAACCACATCAGGCGTAGCACCCAACAAACGTGACAGCGGAGTCATGAACAGAATGCCCGCAATCATGAATATCAGACCCACCAGGAATGATGAGAAGAATCCCGTGGCAGCCATCTTGCCCGCACCCTCGGCATCACGTGCACCAAGCGCGCGTGACATGTAGTTGCCGGACCCGTGACCAAAGAAGAAACCGAAAGCCTGTATGATTGACTGGTATGAGAAAGCCACACCGACACCCGCCGTAGCGAAAGTGCTGATGTGGCCCACAAACCATGAATCTACAATATTGTAGATGGCCGATATTGACATACTGATAATAGTGGGTACGGCTAGGCTGAGTACCAGTCTGGGAACCGGTGTTTCCGTGAGCCGTCTGTAACGGGCCTCACTCTTCAGTATGTCACTTTTTGTACCTTGCATCAGAATCAATAATCTGACGCAAATTTAAACAGATTATTTGTAATACTCTGTACTCTGAGGTGTCCAACCCGTTACTACTGCGGCATTACCTTCAACCTGACCCTTGGCCCAGTCTATGAATACCTTGAGCGGTTTGTCAAAGAGTTCCGGAGTCTCAATTGAGTCACGCAGCAGCAGGGCGCTCATTACACAGTAAGCAGCGCTCTCCATCAGACGGCGGCCACAGAAATCAGTGAACTCCTGCTCCTTGTGTGCTATGGCGCTCTCGGTCATGGCATCCAGCTTGGCTACCATATCAAGGATGGCGCTCTTCTGTGCAGAATCTGCAAGAGACTCCAATGTATCCTTGGTGAACTGTGAGTAGGTTCCGCCGGTAACGTAACGCAGTGCGGCAACTACCTGCAACTGTGTTGTACCCTCATAGATTGAGGTGATACGTGCGTCGCGGTACAGACGCTCGCAGGCGTAATCACGCATAAAACCTGAACCTCCGTGTATCTGTATGCTGTCATATGCGTTCTGGTTGGCGAACTCACTTGTTATACCCTTGGTGATAGGTGTCAGGGCATCGGCCAGACGGCTGTAACGCTTGCTCTCCTGACGCTCCTCAGGGGTGAGTGTGCGGGTCTTGGCAATCTGGTCAAGTGACTTGTAGATATCAACGTAACGTGAGGTCTCATACATGAGTGATCGTGAAGCCTCAATCTTGGCCTTCATCACTGCCAGTATCTGATAAACTGCCGGGAATGTATCAATGGCACGCCCGAACTGGCGGCGCTCTGCAGCGTATGCAGTAGCCTCACGCCAAGCGGCATCCTGAATACCCACACTCTGGGTGGCGATACCCAGACGGGCACCGTTCATGAGTGACATAACATATTTGATAAGACCCAGACGGCGGTCACCGCATAGTTCTGCCTTGGCGTTATTAAACACCAGCTCGCAGGTGGGTGATCCGTGAATACCCATCTTATCCTCGATACGGCGAACATTCACGCCACCGTTACGCTTGTCATAGATAAAGAGTGACAGACCGCGGCCATCGGTGGTACCCTCCTCACTGCGGGCAAGTACCAGATGGATGTCACTGTCACCGTTGGTGATGAAACGCTTTACACCGTTAAGGCGCCAGCAGCCGTTCTCCGGATCCTCTGTTGCCTTGAGCATAACGCTCTGCAGGTCACTACCGGCATCGGGCTCGGTAAGGTCCATTGACATGGTGGCACCCTCACTGGCCATCTTAAGGTATTTCTCCTTCTGCTCAGGGCTGCCGAACTCATTGATGGTATCGGCGCAAGACTGCAGGCCCCATACGTTCTGGAATGAGGCATCGGCACGAGAGATCATCTCACCTACTGCGCTGAATACGGTTACAGGCATGTTCAGACCACCGTACTGACGGGGCAGTCCGAATCCGGACATTCCGGCCTGATGCATCACCTTAAGGTTCTGGGCTGTGCCGGCAGAATACTGTACGCGGCCGCCGCTGCAGTGTGAGCCCTCGCGGTCAACAGATTCTGCGTTAGGAGCGATAACCTCATCGCAGACACTGCCGGTCAGTTCCAGTACGCGGTCAAAGTTGTCCATGGCATCGGCAAAATCAGCCGGTGCATAGTCATACTTGTCAGCCTCAGTATAGAAGTTCTCCTTAAGTTCCACTATGCGCTCCATAAGCGGAGAGTGCATGCGGGCTTTCAGTTCAGGGGTATCCTTATAGTTGTTCATTTTGAAATCTCCTTTAAGTTACGGATCAGTTTGGGGATCACATCCTCTACGCGGCCAGTAACCACATAGTCGGCAATGGTATTGATGGGAGCATCAGGATCCTGATTGATTGACATGATCAGGCTGCTCTCACGCATACCTGCTATATGCTGTATCTGGCCCGATATACCGCAGGCAATATAGAGTTTGGGGCGTACGGTAATACCGGTCTGGCCAATCTGACGGTCATGATCCACAAAACCTGCGTCAACGGCGGCACGGCTTGCGCCAACCTCTGCGTGCAGTGCATCGGCCAGTTTGAAAAGCATGTCAAAGTTCTCACGGCTGCCCATTCCGTAACCGCCGGCCACTACTATGCTGGCGCTGTCCAGATGGTGTGAAGGTTTCTGCATGTGGCGCTCAATAACGCTTACAGCCAGATCAGCTGCACTTACGTAATCAGCCACCTTATGCTTTACAATCTCACCCTTATAGTCTGCCTTGAGAGACTCGTTCTTCATCACGCCCTGACGTACTGTTGCCATCTGCGGACGGTGGTCGGGGTTGACGATGGTTGCAATGATGTTGCCGCCGAATGCGGGACGTATCTGATAGAGCAGGTTCTCGTAAACCTGACCGCTCTTCTTGTCCTCATACTCACCTATCTCAAGGTTTGTGCAATCGGCGGTAAGACCGCTGCCCAGGGCCGATGATACACGGGGACCCAGGTCACGGCCTATAACGGTTGCGCCCATGAGTGCAATCTGAGGCTGCTCCTCCTGGAATAGTTTGACCAATATGGCTGAATGAGGTGCTGTTGTATAAGGGGCAAGGCACTTGTCATCAAACACGTGCAGTACATCAACTCCGTAAGGGAGAATCTGTTTCTCAATGCCATCCAGACCGCTGCCTATTGCAATGGCCTCAAGCTTTACGCCAAGCTGGTTTGCAAGTGAGCGGCCCTTGGTGAGCAGTTCCTGACTGACGGGAGCCACCTGGACTCCTTCCAGTTCGCAATATACGAATATGCTGTTCATGGCTTATCCTATTATATGGTTAACGGCCAGTTCCTCTATCAGAGCAGCGATATCAGCATCACCTGCGCCAAAACGCTTGCTCTCCTTGGCCTGGAATACTATATTCTCAATCTTCTTTACCTTGGTAGGTGAACCTGACAGGCCGCACTTGGCGGGATCAGCGTTTACATCGGCCACGGTCCATGCGGGTACATCGTAGTTCTTGCGGCCCATGAGCAGACGGGCGTTGCGGGGACGGCAGGGTGCGGCGCTTCCGTTTACGGTGAGCAGGCAGGGCAGCGGGGCCTTTACGGTCTCTACACCACCGGTGATCACGCGCTTTACGGTTACGGACTTGCTGTCCATCTCAAGGATCTCCTCAACGTATGTAATCTGGTTCAGACCCAGTTTCTCAGCCACCTGAGGACCTACCTGGGCTGTATCACCGTCAATGGCCTGGCGGCCGCCTATAATGATATCGAACTTTCCTATCTTGCGGATTGCGGTTGACAGGGCGTATGATGTAGCCAGTGTATCAGCACCTGCAAAGAGGCGGTCTGTAAGCAGATAGCCGCCGTCAGCTCCGCGATATACACCCTCCATCACTATCTCTTTTGCTCT
>DBYQ01000018.1:18129-23950 GCA_002310015.1 Bacteroidales bacterium UBA1182 | reverse complement strand
TCCTTGATGGCAAGGGCCTGCTCCAGGGCGTTGAGATCCTCCGGGTTGAACACTGCCGGAAGTGCGGCACGGTTTATGGTGCCGTCGGCATTCATGGCGTCCTTACCCACCTGACGGGTATCGGGCACCTGNNACTTTTCCATAGGGGTAGCAAAGATACGGATAAACCGCCCCTTAACCTTTTGGGAATCTGACAAAACGGGGCGTTTTGCACAGTCTCTTCTATTTTGTAAAGTCCGATGGACATCCGTTTCCGGGACGCAACGTTCCGAGGCTCCGCCGGACATCCGGCTCCTGCAAAGGGAAAGATTTGCTGACGATTTTGTAAATAGGTTTATTCTACGCTGGGTAGGAGGCCTTCTTTTTTGCAGTCCTCGAGGGATTGTAGGATTCCTTCGCGCCAGGAACTGGTTCCAATCATATCATCTATGAACCAGTTATCTCGTTCATAGATCAGGACCAGTTTGTCCTTTGAGTCATGACCGCAGTTGTGGATATTGATTGAGACATCGGCTTTTTTCTCATTGAGCATTTCAACGCTGAGAACCTGAAAGGACAGGTCATTACTCCAGTCCTGGCCACCGATCCAGTAATCAACATCATGTACTATTGGCTCTTTAATCTGGTTTTCAATACTGCCTATCTGTTTGTGGAGATGATAAAACTCTTTAGAGAAATACTGCGAGTCAAAAACGTTTCTCGGCGGATAAACAGACTTAAGGTACTCTGAAAATACGTGATTGTAAATATCATTTACACGCTTCTCTACGTCTTTGGACAACGTACTCAAGTCTGTTGGTGACCAGAATTCCACCCATCTCTGCTCTTCCTCGGGGAGTTGCTGAACATCGGCCTTGTAGTCGGGATTGGGGATGTACCAGGCTGTGGATTCATAAAAGTCCTGCAGTTCTTTTGAGTTGAAAATGTAGCCCCTGTAGGCAAAGGGCAGGTTCTTCAGGATTCGACGCTGCTCCTGAGAGAACTGGTCATAATAAGTTTCCTCCTTTTGGAGAGCTCCATATAAACCTATGCTTTCGTATTGGAGCTTATAACGATTGACAAAAGATTCCGTGTCGAAAGAACCTCTTTTATTTTTATCCTCTTCTCTTATGATCCATGTCCAATAACCCCAGATCAGGTCCCGGGTAATGCGCAGTTCACCATCCGGATGGAAATTCTCCCTGCTAAATCTGATGTTGCCCTGCTGCATGTGAAAGAAAAGGCTGTCAGGCCTTACCTGATAGGGAACTGTACCAATTTCTTTTTTTCCGACACCTAGAATCTCCCATTCATCCAGGCTCTTAAAGAATGTGGGGGATATATGGAACGATGTATGGTCGCCCATATCAACGTACAGAGTAAAGTCATCAATCCGGTGGTTGGCCCAGCGGTTGGCCGCAGTTAGGATATAGAAGAAATCTTTAGTGAATCCGTTCCGCTCATCCGACATATCAAAGTCATAAGTGTGCTGTATTATGTTCAATCCTGGACGGAACTTGGCATTGAAATGATATACGTATAAATATGGATGAAGTGCAGCCTCTTCATCGCCATCCACATCATTCATCCACTCTTCCAACTCCAGTTCCTTGATTGATGCACTCTTAATCTTCCCGTCAACATAATAATCATCATGAGATGCGTGTGCCACCTCAAAAGTAAGAGGCTCACCGTTCATAACCACCTTGAAATTGCGCATATACGGATGCTGAGGGAACATCTTTACCGATGTCTCATTAAATAATACATCCGGAGCTTGTGCCTCAAACCCAACCAAGACCTCCTTCTCGCCAACCGGATTAAAGAATTCATAATATACGGTAACCTCAATCCTGTCATTCACACGGTTCAGCGTGAGCACCTCTTTCTGAACGCGGATATCGGTCTCGACAATAGGAATCAAATGATTACCCTCTGCATAGAAAGCGCCGTCATTGGCGTACGCTACGGCTACAGAAATAAGGCAAACAATAAAGGAAAGGACTTTTCTCATCACAGGTTATTTATAGGGTTCTTTCGCGAATATACTAAAGTATATCGGGAAATCAATCCTCAAGCATTGATTTCTGGTTCTGGCGCTCAAGCTTATGGAAATCCGATCCGGTCTTTACCTTGGCGATAGTGGCTATTACGGCATTATACAGTTCACTGCCCTCACGGTAATCACCGGGGCAGGCAAAGTTCACACGGCCACGGTGAACCAGGTTACGGGCCTGGGCGCGGCTTGACTCGTTGCCGGGCTTGTATATGGCAATGGAGTGGCCACCCTCAGTCTTTACTATGCGCATGCTGGGGATATCTGTCTCACCGTCACCAAAGTAGATCATGTTCTGGAACGGGACCGGACGGCCCTCATCGGGCATTGAATCATTGATCTGGGCGTTACGCCAGATGTCATAGATACCCTTGTTTATCATGAATATGAACTGGGTCTTGGAGGTGAAATCCACTGCCACAGCGGGCCAGACGGCCTTGTCATTCTCATACATGAACGAGCAAGCGTATATCTGCTTAAAGTATTTGGCTATTGATGTACCCTCTATAAGTTCCTTAAGTCCCGATGAGATTATGTAGTGCTCCACGTTCACGCCCATCTCCTCACCCTTACGGTTTATCAGCTCAAACCACTGCTCCACTCCGGGAAAGAATCCTATTCCACGACCGAACTCCACAAACTGCTGGCGGCGGATACTTATTCCGTTCTCCTGAGCCTTGTCCACCATCAGCTTCATGTAGGCCAGGATTGTGCTGGACTGCTGCTTCTCGGCCAGTCCGTGTGACTCACACCAGAACGAATCCTTATCTGTGAGCCCTATGGCATCCATAAAATCATACTCCTGCATATATGACGGAGAGAGCGTTCCGTCAAAATCATACATCAGGGCTACCGTGGGTCTTTCCATACTGTTCCGTTTTTACTGGTTTCAAAGATAAAAAAACATCCCCAAAGTACTATTCTCTATGGATAAAAAGGGAAAATGAAAAATTTCAGCTAAAAAATTTGGCTAGTCCAGCTAAATATTTTAGCTTTGCAGTGAAAATTATTAGTTGACGTGTCTTATGAGAAAACTGACATCAAAAGAAAAGGTCATTATGGAGCACTATTGGGCTCATGGTCCTATGTTTGTAAGGGAGTTGCAGGATCTTTATCCGGAACCCAAACCCAGTTTCAGCACGCTGTCAACACAGGTGCGTACGCTGCAGGCAGACGGGTTCATGGGACATGAGGAGTTCGGGAGCAACTTCCGTTATTATGCTACAGTGAGCAAGGAGGAGTACAGTGCCTCCGGACTGAGCGGCCTTGTTGACGAGTTTTTCAGCAGCTCATACAAGAATGTTGTCATGACATTCCTTAAGGATGAGAAACTGTCAGTCGATGAACTTAAGGATATTATCAACCAGATTGAATCAGGTAAATGACTATGGCAGATTTCTTTATCTATATATTAAAGGTAGCCGTACTGACAGCCGCCTTTGGAATCCTCTATCACTATCTGCTCAAGAATGAGACATTCCACCGTTTTAACCGCATTGTACTGGCCGTCTCTCTCCTGTTGGCATACATACTACCGCTTTGCGTGATATCACTAAGCAAAAGCGGCAGGACTCCGCAGCCGGAAATATACATTCCTTTCACCAGCCAGGTCTATGACAGAACGTTTGTAAATCTTCCGGGACAATCATCAATTGTTGAGTACAACACACAGGACTCTCCCACCCAGGATAATCCGGAATTTGAAGGTGCCGCAGCCATGCAGCCCCCCAAAAGTAACATTGTACTCACAATCATCTTTATCATATATGCTGCCGGGCTTGTAGTGGTGATCGGTTCACGTATTGCATCGGCCCTTAAGGTTAACAGCATAATACGCAAGGGACGTATGGTCCAGAGCACTGATAAGTGGAATATCGTAGTAGCCGGTTCCGATATACAGCCGTTCAGCTGGTTGAAAGACGTGGTACTGCCCGATGACCCCGCCGTGATCAATGACCCTGTGGTTCTGGAGCATGAGAAGGCTCACATAGCCTTTGGACACTCATATGAGCTGCTCATCTTTGACATCATCACATTTGTGCAGTGGTTCAACCCCGCAGTATGGCAGATGCGCCGTGACCTGTGCGCTGTCCATGAGTTCCAGGTCGATGCCGCCGTACTGGAAAAGGGATATGACCGCAAGCAGTACCAGTACTCTCTCTTAAGCCATGCTGTAGGCCTGCAGGCCATTGCCATGGTTTGCGGATTCAGGCTAAACAGCCTTAGAGACCGCATTGGCATGATGAACCGGCCCGCATCACCGCTCAGAAAGATTGTCAAGATCATATACATCCCGTTGGTTGCCCTGGCTGTTATACTGATATGGGCCAAGAAGAACAACTACGTGGATATGGGAACGGGCGTATTATGGGCCACCTGTAACCTTGGTGCCGATGCCCCTGAGGAACTTGGAGATTATTTTGCCTGGGGTGAGACAAAGAAAAAAAAGGCCTACTCCCTGGACAATTACGCATGGAAAGATTCATCGGCCCATATTCCGCTACTGCCTAAGGATGATGCGGCAACAGCCAAACTGGGCAGGGAATGGCGCATACCCACACATGTTGAATGGGAGGAGCTGCTCAATAACTGCAACAGGATATGGGTCAGCATGAACGGCACTGAAGGTCTCCTGCTTGAGAGCAAGATAAACGGTAATACGCTGTTCCTTCCGGCATCGGGCAGCCGTCTGGATGACAGGACAAGCAATAATGCAATCGGCACTTACTGGACCAACACCGCTGTTGATGAGTTTGTAAACGGTTTTGACCAATGGGAACTTTATGGCCGCCGACGCTGGATAAGCAACACCATGTCAAACCTGCACCGCCACCGGACAGAAAAGGCACTGCCTGCAGACAGGGCAAGCATGGTCTATTTTGACAGCATCGACCTTACCATTACTGATGACTACCGTTATGCCGGCCTCTCCATACGTCCGGTTAAGGCAGGCTTTGACAAGTCGGCCAGGAAAAAGAACCTAGAGCGCATGAGTGAGAAAAAGAGAAACAGCAAGCTTATTGCCATTGCCCGTGATGCCATCCTTGAGGTTGGTCCGGACTACTACAGGGAAGACACTGTTCCGGTTATTAACGGACCAAAGACATTCTCATGGAAGGACTGGGGCGAGGAACCCTACATTGAACAGGAAGGCAGAAGATACTACTGGGTAACCTATCCCTATGACAATGAGAAAGAGGAGATCAAGATTGCCAAGCCTTTTACTGCAGAAGTACTGATCTGGGCCGATAACGGAGAGATAGGTGCCATCAATTTCGGCAACGGAATGGGATATAACTTCTTCCAGGGTAACACCTATGAGCATTCCATTACCAACAACACCTATCCCAATCTGGATTATGACAAACCTTATCATGAAAAGATCCACATGCCGTTCCAGTATCAGCAGTATCACTCTGCCAAGATAACAGGAGAAGATGTGACTCTTTTCAATTCCCCACTTACCTATATTTGCGGATACGTACTCGACTCTGCGGGCAATCCCGTAAACGGTGCGGCTGTTATGGTTGTAGATTCTTTGGGGCAGAATATTGCAGTGGGCACTTCAAACATAACAGGATACTTTATGGTTGCCCAAAACAATATTCTTAGAGACACTTGCGCTGAATTCAGAATGTGTGTCATCTACTCGGGCGTTCTGTGCGCAGAGCAGACTATTAAGGGAAACACTTTTGACATTACCCTTGAGGAATAGTTTTTTAGTTTGTGGAAGAGCATTCCGGTTTTTTTGGGGGGGATTGACGTCAAAACTACGCGCTTCGCGCT
>DBYQ01000018.1:0-18051 GCA_002310015.1 Bacteroidales bacterium UBA1182 | reverse complement strand
CAAGCCCACGGGCGGCCATGGTTTTGCCTGCCAATTCCCCCCAAAAAATCCTTCATTTCTGCAAATGGAGGATTATTCAGACTCTCTAGCCTTTTATTACGGGATTAGCAGCGAGGAGTCTCCGTAGCTGAGGAAACGGAAGTCGTTCTGGAGGGCGTAACGATAGATTTTTTTCCAGTCTCCGTTGACAAAGGCTGAGACAAGCAGGAGCAAGGTACTTTGCGGCTGGTGGAAATTGGTTACCATCATCTTTACGATGTGGTATTTGTAGCCCGGCGCAATTATGATCTGGGTGCTGGTCTTGAGCACGTCAAGATTATGTCGGTCCAGGTAATCTTGTATGTATTGGAGTGCCTGGACTGATGTCATTGTGGGGTTGTTGTCGTAGGGGGTCCACTGGTTTACGTGCATATCCTCCTCGGTTGCATCGGGATGGGTGCTCAGATAGACACCTATGTAGTAGAGGCTCTCTATGGTGCGGACCGATGTTGTACCCACTGCAATGGTCTCACCTCCGTGTGCAATCAGTTTCTCAATGGTGGAGCGCTTTACCGCGATGAACTCGGTATGCATCTCATGACCGCTTATCTCTTCCGATTTCACCGGACGGAACGTACCGGCACCCACATGCAGGGTCAGCTCCTCACGGTCAATGCCGTGTGCATCCAAATCCTTGAGTACACGCTCCGTAAAGTGCAGTCCTGCAGTAGGTGCTGCCACGCTACCCTTAATCTTGGAATATACGGTCTGATATGTGGTCTTGTCACTCTCCTGTGATGCACGGTTCAAGTATGGCGGAATGGGAATCTCACCCACAGCCTCCAGCAATTCAGCCCAGCTTATGCCGCCGTCCCACTTAAAGTCAATGCGGTAACTTGTACCATGAACAGGCCCGCGGCGTGCCTCCAGTGTGATAGTACGATTATCAATCTGAACGGTTTGGCGCAAAACAGGAGTATCATCCTTCCAGCGTTTCAGGTTTCCCACCAGGCAATACCAGCTACATGATGAAGTCTGGGTAAACATAACCTGATAGTCATTAGGCTCAGCCGGCTCAAGCAGAAATATCTCAATTAAGGCCCCAGTTGATTTAGGACCACCCGTAGCCTCCTTGCGGAAATGGAGCCTAGCCTGAATAACCTTGGTATTATTGAATATCATGAGTGCTCCCTTGGGCAGATACTCCGGCAGGTTACGGAAAACATCATGACTCACCTCACCGTGCCTGTAAAGCAACAGTTTTGAACTGTCTCTCTCTGCCAGCGGAAATTTAGCAATCCGCTCATCCGGCAGTGCATAGTTGAACTCACTAATCCTGATATGTTTTACCTCATTCTCCATTTCAGCGTGCAAAATTACAAAGAATTTGACAACCTTAGAATACCGCACAAATGGAGGATTATTTTTGGGGGGATTGGCAGGCAAAACCATGGCCGCCCGTGGGCTTGTGAACGGGAGGGGCCCGCCGCGAAGCGGTGGGAGGGATAGCGCGTAGCGCGTAGTTTTGACGTCAATGCCCCCAAAAATAATCCGGAATGCTATTTCCAATTATTCCGCAATTGCAAGAGTAAAAACACTAACCCTAAGGTCAGGAATACTCTCCTCCATAACATCAATCAGCGAGCAGAGCGTAGCCCCCGTAGTGATGACGTCATCAATAATGAGAACATGCTTGCCTGCGAGCAATGAAGGGTCCGTAACCTTGAAAAGGTCCTGAGCATTCTTCCAACGCTGGTATTTGCCCAGACCGGCCTGTTTTGAATGTTCCGCCTCACGTTTCACCACGCTGCTGATTATAGGCAGCCCGGTAACCTGACGGATTCCCTTTGCAATAAACGTGCACTGATTGTACCCGCGCCGGATCTCTTTCCTCAAAGAAAGCGGAAGCGGAACAATACAATCTATCCCTTCAAAAAAGCCCTTCTCCTTGAGTTCCGTAGCAGCTATGCGAGCCAGCCAGCTACCCACCTTGGGGTGATGCCAGTATTTAAGGTGAAACAGTATGTTCCGGTAATCGCTCTCCTTGCTGTACTGCATCAATGAGGCAGCCCGTACAAGACTCTTCTCAGTAAGCAGCATCTTTTCCGTAGGATTGATCATATCCCTGCGGTATTCCAAACGGGGCATATTCAGGAAACAGGTTATGCAGAGTTCGTTCTCAGAAGGATCAAGCCTATGGCCGCACACCTTACAGTAATGCGGAAACACAAAATCAAGCAGCATGCGTATCGGTCCGGGACGTCTGTAACCGCGCGGACCTGCTGAATCATTCATATTCATGATTGTCAGGATAACATATCGGGCACATCGGTCAGATCCAGCACCTTGCGTACAAGTGACGGCTCATATCCGCGCCCGCAGACAGTTTTCATGGTTTTCATCTTACGCTCATACTCTGTTGAACCCTTAACGGTACGGTATCTGGACTGCACCACATCCTTGAGCGCAGCCATATACTCATCTTCATCAACAGATGAAAGAGCCTCATCGGCCACATCATGAGGTATGCGTTTCTGCCATAGTGCCTGTGCAATCTTCTGTCTGCCCCACTTGGCAAAGCGTACCTTGTCATGTACGAATGCCCGGGCATAGCGCACTTCATCAATATACCCCTCTTTAACAAGGTATTTAAGGATACGGTCAATATCGCCACTCTCTGCTTTGTGTCTCTCCAGCATTGCCCGGACTTCAAGGCAGCAATGCTCTGCACCCGAACAGTACCGTTCAGCAAGTGTCTTTCCTTCAATTTCTGTCATAGTTTAGCTTTTATCATACGTTGTTTTCCAAAAATATCTTTTCGCAACTCAATATCGTGGTATCCCGCATCAGAGAGCATCTCTTTCAATGCCTCAGCCTCAAGCGGATTTATCTCAAAATATAGCCTGCCTCCTTTGTTCAGGACCCTGTTACCAAACTCTGCAATGGCTCTGTAAAACATCAGCGGATCACTATCCGGAACAAACAGGGCCGAATGCGGTTCAAAGTCAAGGACTCTGTTCTCCATCTGCTCTTTTTCTGATTCCATGACATAAGGAGGATTACTCACAATCACATCAAAATAGCAATCAGTCACAGTCACATTCAGTATATCCGCCTTATTGAACTCCACATCAGTGCCGTTCAGGCGGCTGTTCTCACGTGCCACCTCAAGCGCACCCTCACTGATGTCCCACCCCTGCACCTTCCAATGCGGCAGATTATGGGCCAATGTTACGGCAATGCATCCGCTCCCGGTTCCAATGTCAAGCAACGATCCGCTTGCACCGGCATCCTCAGTAATCCACTCCACAAGCTCTGCTGTCTCAGGACGCGGTATCAGTACACGGCTGTCAACCCTGAATGACAGCCCGCAGAATGGAGTTGAACCTATAATATATTGTAAAGGCTCACCCTGAGCCAGACGGTTCAAGGCAGTCTCAAGTTTCCTTTCCCTTTCCGGGTCTGGAGTCAAAGCCTCCTTTGAATAATATGTAACACTGCTTATGCCAAGCAGTTCCAGGCACAAAGCTTTCTTAACTGATTCAAGTTCTGCCGCAGCATAACAACTTTTTAAGGCATTGTCAATGTACGTCAGAATATATCTCATCTGATTCCCTTAATTTGCGTATATTGTTACCATTCCATCCTTTGCGCGCGCAGAACCATGCATAACAGAATTGGCATCACCCAAAGTATATCTAAATTCTGCAGACATAGATATCGTATATTGTCCGGCTGCAGTAGGTATCCAAGGATCACTGCACGGAATCTCGTAAAGGCTTTTATCTCCACTTTGTCTATATACCTTATTAGTTATAGTCTTAGTTGGACCATCCGGTTTCTTTTTAATAGTCCAGGTATAAGTAGCACTGTTGATACAATCTCCCCAATCGGCAACCTCTGCCTTTAAGAATACACTATCACCAACTATAGGATGAGACATGTCACAAAAAACCTTTCCATACACAGCAGGACTTGCATACTCTTCTTTTCTGCAACCTGTCACCATGAGCATCAAAGCTGCCATGGCTATCAATATCATACTCTTTTTCATATCATTCTGCTATTTCAAGTGCCACTTTCATCATATTTGTAAAACTGGAGCGACGCTCCTCAACCGATGCATATTTCCTGTGAACCAGCTGATCGGAAATAGTACAGATAGTAAGTGCTTTCTTACCCGATGCAGCCGCGTTGATGTACAAGCCTGCAGACTCCATCTCAACAGCCTTGACACCGAATTTACCCCATTTCATCTGGCGGTTTGACTCATCATAGAACACATCGGCACTGTAGATGTTGCCCACCTGGAAGGTGAAATTGTTTTCACGGGCCACATGTACGGCAGCCTCAAGCATACCGTAATCTGCTATGGGAGCGAAACGTGCCGGGAAGCCGTACTGATGACCGTAATCAGAATCCGTACAGGCAGCCTGGGCAAACAGCATGTCACCTATCTTCATATCATCACTCAGAGCACCGGCGGTACCCACTCTGATGATGCGTTCCACATCATAGAAGTTAAAGAGTTCATATGAGTATATTCCTATTGAAGGGATACCCATACCGTGTCCCTGTACCGATACACGTTTACCTTTGTAGTAACCCGTGAATCCAAGCATTCCGCGAACCTCATTGTAGAGAACCGGATTATCCAGATACTTCTCAGCTATGAACTTTGCGCGGAGCGGGTCGCCGCACATAATCACTGTATTGGCTATCTCATCATACTGGGCCGAGATATGAGCCGACGGGGTATCTTCTCTACTCATAGTTATATCTTTTCTTCAAGAGGAGGTGATACTATACACCCCTCAATGTAATCAATCTTCTTTACGCTTGTCTTGGCCGGAGCTACGTTTATCTTGTGTCCCTCAATGCTGATACGGCCCTCAGCATACCACTGCAGAGCCTGCGGGAATATTCGGTGCTCCATACGGTGAATCTGGGCCTCAAGTTCATCAACAGTACCGTTAACAGGTACGGCAGCCTGGATTATAACAGGACCGGCATCAAGTTCAATCGTTACCAGATGAACTGAGCAGCCTGTCACACGTACACCGTGTTCGTATGCATCAACAATAGCGGTAGCACCCTTGAAACTGGGCAACAATGCCGGATGCAGATTAAGGATACGCCCATAATATGCATTTACAAACACATCACTCAGAATGCGCATCCAGCCAGCCAGTGCAATGGTGTCAACATCATACTTTTTAAGAGTCTCAACCACAAGCGCATCATATTCCGCACGGTTACGGTGCCCCTTGGAAGGTACAATCTCCACAGGAACTCCCAAACGGCGGGCACGCTCTATCACACCGGCCTCAGGTTTGTTAGTCAGCACCACGGCCACCTCAGCATCAAGACGGCCTGCCTGCACAGCCTCAATTATAGCCTGTGCGTTGGTTCCGTTAGCTGATGCAAGTATTGCTAATTTAATCATACTCCCGCAAAAGTAGAACAATAAATTGAGAATTGAAAATTGAAAATTGAAACCAAGCACCTGCGTAATAGCCCGCGACATTAAAAAGGGCGCGAAAAAATTTTCGCACCCTTTTTACAATTTTCAATTTTCAATTTTCAATTGATGGAATGATGAAATCGGCTCGCCGATTACATCATTCCGTCCATCCCTCCCATGCCGGGAGCCATGGCAGGCATAGGCTTGTCTTCCTTCTTCTCAACGATGACGCACTCTGTTGTCAGGAACATACCGGCAATTGAAGCGGCGTTCTCCAGAGCTACACGTGTCACCTTGGCGGGATCAACAACACCGGCCTTTACAAGATCCTCATAGCGGTCAAAGCGGGCGTTGTAACCAAAGTCACCCTTGCCCTCCATAACTTTCTGAACCACTACAGAACCCTCCTTGCCTGCGTTGAATACAATCTGACGCAGAGGCTCCTCAATAGCGCGACGTATGATCTGGATACCGGTTGTCTCATCGGCATTCTCACCTTTCAGCTTGTCAAGGGCGCTGATGGCACGGATGTAAGCTACACCGCCACCGGCTACTATACCCTCCTCAATGGCTGCACGGGTAGCGCACAGAGCATCGTCAACGCGGTCTTTCTTCTCCTTCATCTCAGTCTCAGAGGGAGCACCCACCTTGATTACTGCAACACCACCTGACAGTTTGGCAAGACGCTCCTGGAGCTTCTCCTTGTCATAGTCACTTGTGGTGGTCTTGATCTGAGCCTTGATCTGAGCTACGCGGTCTGCGATCTTGGCCTTCTCACCCTTACCGTTAACGATAGTGGTGTTATCCTTGGTGATGGTGATCTTCTCAGCAGTACCAAGCATATCCATTGTAGCCTGCTCCAGCTTAACGCCACGCTCCTCGCTGATTACGAATCCACCGGTCAATACGGCGATATCCTCAAGCATCTCCTTACGACGGTCACCGAATCCGGGTGCCTTAACGGCGCAGATCTTAAGACCTGAACGCAGACGGTTTACAACCAGAGTGGTCAGAGCCTCAGAATCAACATCCTCAGCAATAATCAACAGAGGACGGCCTGACTGTACGGCGGGCTCCAGGATAGGAAGCAGATCCTTGAGGTTTGATATCTTCTTGTCATGGATAAGAATCAGAGGATTCTCCATAACGCAGTTCATCTTCTCGGTATCGGTTACAAAGTATGATGACAGGTAACCGCGGTCAAACTGCATACCCTCAACAACGTCGATGTATGTGTCACGGCCCTTAGCCTCCTCAATGGTGATTACACCGTCCTTTGAAACCTTCTGCATAGCCTCGGCAATATGCTTACCAATCTCGGCATCATTGTTTGCTGAGATGGTAGCCACCTGCTCAATCTTGTCAAAGTTGTCACCAACAGCCTTTGACTGCTTCTTGATGTTCTCAACAACAGCTGCAACGGCCTTGTCGATACCACGCTTAAGATCCATAGGATTGGCACCTGCGGTAACGTTCTTAAGACCTACGTTCACAATGCTCTGAGCCAGAACGGTTGCGGTTGTTGTACCGTCACCTGCATCCTCACCGGTCTTTGAAGCCACTGACTTAACCAGCTGTGCGCCGGTGTTCTTGAATGAGTCGGCCAGCTCAATCTCCTTGGCTACGGTAACACCGTCCTTGGTAATCTGGGGAGCACCGAACTTCTTCTCTATTATAACGTTGCGGCCCTTAGGTCCAAGTGTAACCTTGACTGCGTTTGCAAGCTCGTCAACACCCTGACGCATAAGGTCACGGGCATCGGTATTGAAAAGTATCTCTTTTGCTGCCATAATTGTATCTCCTTATTATTTTTCAACCACGGCCAGAACATCACTCTGGCGCATAATCAGATATTTTGTTCCCTCAACTTCAAGCTCAGTGCCTGAATATTTGCCATAGAGCACCTGGTCACCCTTCTTGAGTACCATAGCCTCATCCTTGGTGCCGTTACCTACTGCAATTACTTCACCTTTAAGAGGTTTCTCCTTTGCTGTGTCAGGGATGATTATACCCCCGATGGTCTTCTCCTCAGCAGCTGCCGGGAGTATCAGAACGCGGTCTGAAAGCGGTTTAATGTTCATATCGATTTATTTTTGAGTTATTTGTTTCTGCCAAAAGCCCCTCATCGGGCATTGAGGATAGTACCAAAAATATGCCAAACCGCCATACGGGGCAATGTGTCACCCCATGCTGACAGTTTGGCACAGTATAAATTTCATTTATCTGACATTGTCTGTCAGATACTTGGAGAGTTCCGCCGCCTGCATATTACGCTGGAACGAGCCTTTACGGAATACCGTTATTATACCCGTTTCTTCCGATACCACCACAGCCACCGCATTGGTCTTCTCTGATATACCCATCGCGGAACGGTGACGCAGTCCGAACTCCTTAGGCAGCTCCTCTGACTGAGACAACGGGAGTATGCATGCGGCCGCTTCTATTCGGTCATTCGTTATTATCATGGCTCCGTCATGAAGAGGGCTGTTCTTGAAAAAGATGTTCTCAATAAGCAGCTGGTTCATATCGGCATTGACCAGTTCACCCGACTCTATAACGTCATGCAGCTCATCATTCTGCCCTATTACAATCAGGGCACCCTCTTTCCTGCGGCTCATACTGTCACAAGCCCTTACTATAGGCTCCCACTTGGTGGCATCGCCCTGAGCGTGATGCCTGCGCACGAGCCAATGGAAAAGCTTGCGGGTGCGTGTTGTAGTGCCGATGTCACGGAAGAAGTGGCGTATGTCATCGGCAAACAGTACAATCAGCGCAATAACGCCCACGTCAACCAACTTGTCAAGCACGGCTCCCAAGAGTTGCATCTTGAGCACCTGCGATACTATCATCCATACAAATATGAATACCAGTATTCCTATGAACATATTGAGTGATCCTGTCCTCTTCATCAGTTTGTAGAGATAGAACAGGAGCAGCGAGACGCACAATACGTCAATTATGTCCTTTATTCCGAATGATACGAAGTAATCAACCATTTTTCAAATTGAAAATTATTTGTAGTCACTTAATGCTTGTACTATTTTGAGGGTATGGACGGCTTCCTGGACATCATGGACGCGGAGCCAGTCGGCACCGTTCATAAGCGCTACGGTATTCATCGTAATGGTGGCAGGAAGCGCATCAGCAGGAGTTATGCCCAACAGTTTCCATGCCATTGATTTGCGGGAGAGAGCCGACAGAACGGGTAACCCGAACTCACGCAATCTGGCCTGATGGGCCAGTACGGTGTAGTTCTGCTCAACAGTCTTTCCAAATCCGTAGCCTGGGTCCAGAATCACTTTCTTGTCCACATCCACACCGGCCTTCTTCATAACCTCCAGTTTGTTCCTGAAGAATGACATCATCTCCTCTACAGGATCCTCCTTGATGGTCTCAGACCACATAAGCACATACTGCGCACCTGTATCCGCCACCACCTTATACATATCGGCATTACCACCGTAAACATCATTTATGATACCTACGTTCCACTCACGGACACAGCGCTCTGCAATCCGCGGACGGTAGGTATCAACTGATAGCAATATGTCAGGAAACTCCTCTCTTATGGCATCAAGCCCCCACTCGAGGCGTTCCATTTCCTGTTCCTCAGTAGCCTGAACGGCATTAGGACGGGTGGAGCAGCCACCCACATCTATTGCATCGGCCCCTTGGGAAATCATCTGCCGGACACGCTCCACAAGAGTCTGCCTGTCCTGCACACGTGATCCGCTCCAAAAGGAATCAGGTGTTACATTTACTATGCCCAGTATCTTTTTCATGCAAAAGAGTACCAAAGGGGACAGACCCCAATGGTACTATTTTTTCTCTGAGTCTAAGAAGGCCTGCACCTGCTCGGCAATCTTGGTCATGCCGGCAGCCGTGGGGTGATTCATACGCTTCTCAATGCCGTCAACTGCAATCACCGGAACACCGTAGTGCTTGCATATCTCTCTCATTGACTCACCCAGGTTCTCACTCATTCCGTCATTCAGCAGAGAGTATATCTTCATCTTGGGATAGAGTTTCTTAAGGTTGTCAAGCAGATATGCAAATGCAGGACGATAGAAATAGAGATCCTCCTTGGTCCAGTCTGAATATTTGTAGTCACCAAAGGGCTCATGTGTCCAGTCATCATTGGTTCCGCCGAATATGAACAGGATATCGGGAGCGCCGATGCAGTTCAGACGGGTCACAAATGCACGGTCTGAGTAGTCATCGTGGTTGTAACCGCGGCAGCAAACGGTACTGCCCGACCATGAATCATTCTTTTCAAGCACCCATCCGTTCTTGGCAATCACCTGAGCCCACCACTGCTGGCTCTGCTCGGTAACACCGCAGAACTGGTTAGGATAGAATGTGTCATAATACTTGGGCATGGAACCCGTAAAAGTTGAATAGGAGTCACCCATGACAGAGACCTTCAACTGTGCGGACATGATTCCGCAAACAAGAACACTTGCAAAAAGAGCTACTAATTTTTTCATATCAAATATTAATTGGTTTATAATTCAATTTTCAATTGACACGTTAGGGACAGACCCTTCTGTGCCATTTTCATAACACAGAAGGGTCAGTCCCTAATGTGCCAAGTTTTATACTGTTGGAGCCTTTGATTAGGATTGTACGTCCCGCTACAGGTTCCCTTTTAAGTTCATCTTTCACAGCCTCTACATCCGAGAAAAGCCTGAATCCTGAATCGGCCGCAACCTTGGCAAACTCCTCGCCCACCAGCCACACGCAGTCAAATCCCTTCTGCCTGAGCATCTCCACTATATGCCTGTGCTCTGCCTCCGATACCTCTCCAAGTTCACGCATATCACCCAGAATAAGCATCTTGTTATCGGCCTTGATCATACTGAAATTCTCAATCGCAGCTGCCATGCTGGTAGGATTGGCGTTATACGCATCAACCACTAAATGATTGCGCCCGGTCTCAGTAAACTGTGAGCGGTTGTTCTGAGGTTTATAGTTTGCCACTGCATCCGATGCATCCTGTTCCGATACCCCAAACTTAAGTCCAACGGTAATGGCAGCAAGAGCATTATCAACATTATATGCGCCGATAAGGTTGGTCTGGACCGTATGCCAGTCACCACCCTTACTGCGCCAGCGGAACTTGACGAAAGGATTGCACTCCAGCACCTCACCCTCCACAAGAAGTCCGCTCTGACCGGGTCTGCCATATTCTATAATAGGTAAGCCTTTGCACATCTGCTGCAGGTGCTCATTGTCACGGTTCACAAACGCAGTGCCGTTATGTTCACGCAGCCAGTCATAAAGTTCACCCTTGGTGCGCTTTACACCATCAAAAGAGCCGAACCCCAACAGGTGCGCCTTACCGACATTGGTTATAAGCCCGTAGTCAGGCTGGCTAACCTCCACCAACTCCTTGATATCACCCGGATGGCTGGCACCCATCTCCACAATGGCATACTCATGTTCCTTTTTAAGTCCGAATACGGTTAAAGGAACACCTATAGAGTTATTAAGGTTACCCTGTGTACAAAGCACATTATAGGTGGTACTCAATACAGCATTGGTAAGTTCCTTGGTAGTGGTCTTGCCGTTTGTTCCGGTAATACCTATTATAGTAGTACCTAGCTGCCTGCGATGAAAAGCCGCCATCTGCTGCAGAGTGGCAAGTACATTATCCACCAGAATCATGCGTACATCAGTGGCGTCATACAGTTCCTTATTGTCCATTACAGCATAAGGGCAACCCTGCTCCAATGCCCCGCGGGCAAACCCATTACCGTCAAAACGCTCCCCCTTAAGTGCAAAGAACATCAGTCCCGGCCCGCATCTGCGGCTATCGGTAGTAACGCCCACGCACTCCCCAAACTTGCTGTAAATCTCCTCCGCTTGCATAATTGCACAAAATTAGAAAAATAACATGAATGATTTACCAGAGAAAAAAAACAAATTTTTTTCTCATTTTTTTTCATCTTAACAATTTTTGATTATCTTTGACCCAATTTATTAACCAAATAAAAAACGAGAATTACTAAACATTATTCATTATTAACTAATTAGAAAGAATTATGAAGAAGGTTTTATTTGCAATTGCGGCTATGGCTGCATGTGTTTCAGCAAGTGCTCAGTTATGGGTATCAGGAAGTGTAGGTATTGGCAATACGGCTAATTGGAACGAAGACAAAGCTAAGACCACTTGGAACTTCAGCCCATCAATTGGTTATGCACTTGATGATGCTCTTGAGGTTGGTTTGGCACTTGGCCTTGATGGATCTAGTAAAGATGACAACTCTGAGTTCAACTTCTCAATTGCACCTTTCGCAAGATATACATTCCTTTCAGAAGGAGATTTCAGCATGTTTATTCAAGGAAATATTGAATTCGCTGCTTATAGTGAAAAGAATCATAACACCGGATTAACCAAGAAAGATATAAAGGGTCAGGGATTTGGTGTCAGAATCATGCCCGGTGTCAAATATACTTTGACTGACAATTTTGCAATTGTAGCTACATTTGGTAGTTTGTACTATGAGCATCAAGACTTTGATCCAGAATATTACAATAATGTCCAGAATAGATTTGGTTGCAATATCTTCTCTGGTCTTAACTTCGGACTTGTTTACTCATTCTAAACAACTCGCATAAAATAACTTTAGACAGCCGGCCACAAGGTCGGCTGTCTTGTTTTTCTGCAAATGCAACAGTTTTGCAGCGCTTTTTTGAACCATCCCATACCATGATAGCCCTACTTTTGTGCAAAACATCACAAAACTATGCACAAACTTTTCCGATACACTTTACTGTCAGCACTGCTCCTTGGTGCTACCTTTTCCGTCAACGCACGCAAGTACACTTATGATAAGGAGTGGAACAAGGTTGACTCACTCATCAACAGACATGACCAGGTCAAGTCAATAGATGCCGTTCATCAGATCATGGATAAGGCGCAGGCTGACGGCAACTGCCATGAGATATTGCGCTGCGCCCTTATGATAAACCGTCTGGACGCGCCGGACCGTAGCAAGCCCAATTACACTATTGATTCATACCTGCTGTTTGACTCACTTGCAACAGTGATGGATGATGACGGCCTTAAGGCTATCTGTCATTATCTGCAGGCCTTCTGTCTGGATGAATACGCCAGAACCAACAATTTCAGGATTCCTGCCAATAACAGACTCGAGTTGGACATTGACCAGCTCAGAGACAAACTGTTCTTTCACTTTGAACAGGCCTTCACTCTGGCCGGGCGCAAGCGCACAAAAGACTACGCCGCATTCATCCCTGACTGCAACGAGAGTTATATAAAGATACGCCCAGCATTAAAAGACATAATGCTGGAGAGTGCATGCATAAACCTGGGTGCAGATGACTGGGGTAACAATCATCTGTATAATGATGATGACCATCTGTTAGGCACCTCAAAAGAGTTTATAAAAGCCCGCCAAGCCGGCCCTGGCAAGATAAGCGAATGGAAACTGTATGTGCTACGTCTGCTCACTGAAAGTAACCTCAAGGCCAATGCCGATATACGTGCCAGCATAGACCTAAAACGCCTTATAACCATTTACGAGTGCCTTTCAACCAAGAATTGGATATCTGTATCAGAAAAGGTTGAGAAACTGGCAGACTCATACCGGGGCAAGAGCCTCTATTCAGCCGGAATCTATGCGCTTGCCGCCAAGGTCCTGATTGAGCATGTCATTAACGAGACATCTATAGACAAAGAGCAGCGCAGCCAGCTTTCAATCCACGCACATGAACTTCTTGAAACCGCAATAGGAATCTGGCCTGACAGCCAGACTGCGCATAACTGCCGCGAACTCCTGAATCAATTGAAAAGACAATCAGTTAGCATTTCATTTGACAGGATTCAGCGTGCCGATATGCCCAATCTGGCTGTCCTCAGGTTCTCCAATATGGATACAGTCTGGTTCAAGGCCGTAAAATATGACCAGGCCAAGCATCCTATACTCACTTATATGTTCTATAACAACCAGACTATGAAGGAGCTTCAGGATGATCCCGATATACAGGAAGCAGCACGCTGGAGTGTAACCACAGACAACCATGGTGACTATATAGAGCACGCCATGTGGATGTCACTGCCCGCACTCAAGAAAGGAGATTACATCATCTATGCATCGGCCGACAAGGATTTTCCCAATGACAGCTGTTTCAGTTGCCGTCTGCTCACAAGCAGCCGCCTGATGTTCACACCCACTTATCTGACCGACAGCGACACACTCTGCAGCCTGACAGGATTCATCCATGATGCAGCAACCGGAGATGCTCTATCCGGATGCAGCTATACCGTTATCGGTTATGATGAAAAAGACTCTGCCGATATCATTATCAACGGGCAAACTGCCATAGACGGCTTCCTGAGTCTGAATTATCACATAAGTTCAGACTGCGATTTCATGCTTTGTATAGATTATAAAGGAGAAACAGACACGCTGCTGTTCGAGTCACGTGACGCAATCCGTTATTCCCGTTACCAATACTCCAAGGGTCCGGTTCACATAAAAATCAACACTGACAGAGCCATATACCGCCCAGGCGACACAGTACATTACTGCGGTATAGTATCAGAGACGCCCGCTGATATGGACGGTCATGTAAAAGCCGGCATACCGGTTGCAGTTTTTGTTTCAGAAAGAGGTGATGACGTTCTTATACAGGAAACCGTATCAGATACCCACGGTCTGTTTGAAGGTATCTGGCCCGTTCCTTCCGATTACCGTCCGGGATGGATTGACCTGAATGCAATCACATACCACAAAGGTGAGAACCCTGATTCTATAATGCACATTGATGATGATTATCTGCGCCTGCCAGGATATTCGCATGAGATAAAAATAGAATCTTACTCCAGGAACCTTCTGGAACTCACATTTGACAAGATGCTCACTCCGCCCGTCCAGGGAGCTGAGGCCGAATGCACCGGTAAAGTTCTCACCCCGCTTGGCAATCCCGTAGGGGGAGCACGTATCCAATGGGAAACAAGCATATGGGAGAGGGATGAACAATCCTTCACTACAACCAACCGTGAGCTGATTCTTGAAACCGGAGAGACAGAGACCTTGCCTGACGGCACTTTCCGGATCCTTTTCAAGGCCGATGCCCACGGCAGAGACTATGTTGACATTAAGCTCCGGGTGACAGACCAGAACGGAGAGACCCATGAGTTCAGCAACGATTACTCCATGTCTGCCGGGACCGATCTGGATATTACGGCAGAAAATATAATCAACAGCCCTGATGATGTGTTCCTGACTGTCCGTCCATACAATTACTATCCTGATTCAGGTCAGTACCGCATTAAAATAGAGGCTTTGAAACCGAATTGGGGAGAAGGGATGGAAATCTATAATAAGTTTGATATCAGAGGGTATGAACGGGCAGAGATGTCAGAGCATGCATTGGCAGAAGGTACGCTCTCCACCTTGTTCCCCGGATATGAATTCGGACTCCCGTCAGAGCCTCAGGTCTCATACACCATCCTGGACAGTCTGTTTGCGTTCCACAACAATGACACCACACAGATACGCGTGCCCGGCATAAAGACCGGACAATACAGGATCACCGTCACATCAGATGACGCATACATCAGCCATCTTGCCGGCAGATCATTTTATGGAGAAAATGGCAATGCAGGCTGTAGGACACAGGATATATTTGTCTCTGTAGGCAATGCAGATGATACACTCTCTACAAATGGGCTTCTCTATCTGAATAGCCGTCAGATAATCCTGCAAGATGGCGACACTGCAAAGGTCCGTATCGGAAGCCCCTATCCCGGAACGGTTATCCGATATGACATCATTAACCGTAACGGCAGCCTGAAGCATGGCAGTATGGTATCTGACGGACTTCTGCACACCCTGTCGCTCCCTGTGGATGAAGACCTGTGCGGCAGCATACTGGTTGTGGCAACCGCCTTCAAGGATGGTATCAAAGCCAAATCATTTACCGCCCAATACATACCCTATTACACCAAACACCTCAAATATGAACTCACCACATTCCGCAGCAACCTTACAAGCGGAAGTGAGGAGAACTGGACTTTCAGGTTCACTGACAGACTGGGCAATCCTGTACGGGCATCGGTATTAGTTGACATGTATGATTCAGTACTGGATAAACTGCTTTACAACAGTTGGGATTTTTACCCTTGGCTGAATATGAATTTTACCAAACAGGACCCCATCCGCATAGATCAGGCCTATAGGAACGTATCCACCCCCAAAAGAGCTACATTCTATGAAGGCCTCAAGACTATGGGCCTTGGAATAGCCAATCCATTATCGACGCCTATGGAGGAACGCGGTATGCCCATACCATTGAGAGAGGTAAGTTCGAGCGTAAGTACTACTTACAATAACATACCATCACTCCTTGACAATAACGGAATGATAGCCTCATCAGACAAACTCCGTCAGATTTCAGAACAGTCTATCAGAAAGAACCTGAGCCATACCGGACTCTACCTCACCCACCCTAAAACCGATGAAAACGGCGTGGTGACAATAAAGTTCCGTGCTCCGGAGCTGCTTACCCGCTGGAACCTGCAGGTTATTGCATATACTGATGACCTGCTGACAACAGGATTCAGAGGTTACGTAACCACATCAAGACCTCTTATGATTGAGCCTGCCGCACTCCGATTCTTCCGTCAGGGTGATGTAACCGATTTTGCCCAGAAGATAACCAATACCCACACTGATGATCTTGAAGTGACAGTACTGTTGCGCTTTAAGGATGCTGAGAACGGCCATCCGCTTGACCTAACCGCTGGTGACAGCGTAAAAACAATAACCGTAAAAGCCGGAGGCAGTGTTACCATACCATTCAGGCTGACTATCCCCGATGGAATCCATTCACTCACATATACTGCCATTGCCACTGCGCAGGGATTCTCTGACGGACAGCAGGAGACCATCCCAGTTCTTTCCAACCGCGTCCAGGTAACCAAGAGCATGTCACTCTTCAACAACGGAAATGAGACCAGAACATTCCGGTCAGATGCTCCGCGGACATCAGCCTCAGGAAAAGTTTTTGATGAGACTCTTACACTTCAGTATCATTCTCTGCCCATCTGGTATGTCCTGGAGGCTCTGCCCACTCTCAAAGATAACGATGCCCCCGACAATCTCAGCCTGGCATACGATCTGGCAGCCCGGGGGTTGACATATATGATAGCACATCTCCACCCTGAAGTAAAACCCAGACTGAAAAAAGAACAGTATGATGAGAATCTTATTGAACAGAATATATTCAGCAGGGTTGACCTTATCAGACAGCGTCAGAATCCTGACGGCGGCTGGTCATGGATGCCAGGCGGAAATTCAAATACTTACATAACGGCGCTGATACTATATGTCTTTGATTATCTGGAAATGACATCAGAATATCCTTTCTACAGGGGAATGCAGTTCCTTCTCTCGCAAAGACAGGAAAACGCCACATCATTATCTCATTTTGACATACTGTTCCTCTATCTCTACAGCTCAAGCCTGAAAGGGGGAAGAGTTTATTATAACACGACTGAAGGAACAGCTTATAAAAACTTACTTGACCTTGCGGAGAAAAGGAACTACAACCATGAGGACCTCTACTACCGCGCACTACTCATTCAGTTATTCATGAATACAGGCAAGACTGACATGGCACATAACCTGGCAAGAAAACTGATTACAGAGTCTGAATACAACGATGAAATGGGCCGTTTCTGGCCACAGAACCGGGGCGGATACCTGTGGCATGAGGCCCCCATTGAGACCCAGGCCATACTGATACGCGCCCTCATGGCCGCAGGCTATGAGCGTGAGGCCAATGAGGCCGCCCGCTGGCTACTCAAGCAGAAAGAGACCACAGGATGGGAGTCAACCCCCGCCACTGCCGCTGCAATAATGGCCCTGCTTGAGACCGCAAGCGGTTCACTGCCCGTCGATATCTCCGACGTTACCGTCACCGTAGGCAATGACCGTATTAAGTCCGGAACCGATAGCAATAAGGACGGCTATATGAGCCGCACATGGAACGGCCCGGTAACACCTGACAAGAGCGTAATAACCGTATCAAGCAGCCATAAAGGTATAAGTTGGGGAGCACTCTACCATACCTTCACCCAGAATCTGGAAGATGTTAAGAACAGCGGTAACGGCATGCAGCTCAAGCGCACCCTCTGGCGTGTTGTGACTGATGCGCAAGGTGAGCGTCTTGAAGAGGTAACAGCCGGTAAAATGCTCCACAAGGGTGACCGCATAAAGGTAAAGCTTGACCTTAAGCTTGACCGCACCTATGAGTACCTGCAGCTTAAAAGTGAGCGTGCCGCATCAATGGAACCCGTAAGTACCGACGCCGGCTACACCTATAACCTGACGCATGACATTCTATACTATCGCGCACCCACCAACACATCCGATGACCTCTACATAGAACGTCTGGAATCAGGTTCCTACACCATAGAATATGACCTCTATGTCCAAAAGACCGGCACCTACAGCATGGGCCTAGTAACCATCCAATGCCTCTACGCCCCCGCCTACCGTGCCATCACCCCCAACACTATAATAACCGCAGAATAAAAAAGTACGCAGGATGACTTGTCCTGAAATAAGTAGACA
>DBYQ01000072.1:25723-46495 GCA_002310015.1 Bacteroidales bacterium UBA1182 | reverse complement strand
AGGGGACGGTTCTTTTTGTGCCCCTACCCTAAATAACGCCAATTGGATTCTGCACTCAGGGGCACAAAAAGAACCGTCCCCTTTGTGCCCCAATCCAATGGTATCATTTTGGAAGGAGGCGCTTGCGGATGTTCTGAACACGCTCGGTAAACTCCTTGAGTTCCTTGCGCTGATTCAGGATAAAGCTGTTCTCATCCAGCTTGCCCCATGCAGCCAGCATCTCATCCTCGCTCAGGAATGTAGCCTGACGGAACTTGTTCTCATAGTCCTTCTTGCGAGTAGTATATACCTGATCGAATATGTACTGCTGCATGTCAATACCCTTATTGAGAGCGTTGTTCCAATCATCGACCGTAAGTGTCTCAACACCAAGCATATGCTTGAGCGACATATATGCGTGACGCAGTTTATCTATAGGATATTTCTTCCAAATCTCATTATAGCGATGGTGTATCTCCTTCCATGTGTTCAGGGTGCCGTCCTTGATATCGGAACGGAGCTGGTCAACATCCTCCATTGACATGAGCTGACCTCCCAGATTGAACCAAACGCGTGCACGATCACCGTCAAAACGCTTGCTGATGCTCTGGAACGTCTCATCTTCATGCTCCTCCAGATATGCCACGATGTTCCTGACAGCATAATAGGTAAGCATGTCACCGTATGCATGATATGCCTTATACGGATGCAGAATGACCACTTTACGCTTGGATTTCTCCATATTCTCACCCAGCACCTCAAGATCCTTTATCTTATTGGGATCGCCGTTCAGGAGATTATGGCCCATCTCAATCAGAGCCTCATCGGTCATACTGTCCGGATTCTTGCCCTCCTTGCGGAGCATAGCCTTGGCTGTCCACTTGTCAAGGAGCTTGCGTGCCTCAATGGCCTCCTCCATCGAATCAGGTGCGTATGCATCAAACTCAATGTTCTGAATCTTGAATACGCGGGTATCGCGGGTAGCGTACTTCCAGTTGTTACGGGCCATAGCGAACATATTGTACATCCATGAGAATGCCGGCATAACGTGCAGTTCACCGTTCTTTTCATCATTACTGATAAGCGCGAACGGGAACGGGTTGATCATCTCAGCAGGATAAGCGCCCTTGGCCAGCATCGTGAAGCTTGCAAACTTGCAGGAGTGCTTTACGCTCACGCACAGACCCGGCCAGAAACCACGTCCGGCCTCAATCTCATTGTCATTGGTACGTGAGTTATGGTTTGAGCCGATGGTAGCGCCGGCAGCCAGGTTTGACTGACCCTTAACCACGCTTGCAATCAGGAACGAGTTGTTATGATGCTGCTCATGTGCAGGGAATATCAGGTTATGCAGAACCTCGCAGCAAGATATTGTAGAGTTGTCACCCATGAATGAGTTCATGAGTCGGGCACCGTATTTAAGGTTTGAATGGCTGCCCAGTACAAAACGCACTGCAATCACAGAATAGAACAGACGGCATCCGTAACCGATGATACCGTTCACCAGCACCACGTTCTCACCTATCTGGGTGGGATCCATCTCTGAAGAGTTGATGGTCAGATTCTTAAGCTTACTGGCACCTTTAATGTAGCAGCTGTTGCCAATCTTTACATCCTTGATAATCCAGCAGTTCTTTATCACATTACCATGGCCAATGGTTCCGTAGAAACCGCGACGGCTGTCAAAAGTATTCTGGGTTATGATCTTGAGACGGTCCTGCAGGCGCTTATCGTCAATGAACTTGGCCCACATGTAGGCATCGGCAGCAATCATACCGTCAAACGGGAGCACCCTGCGGCAGCCGGTCTCGTTCATGAGCTCCAGCCAGACGCGGACATCCTCATCCTCACCCTCCTTGACGATACCGTTACCGAACTTGGCATGGTCTGTGCAGGACATCTCCTGAATGTTGAAGAGCATGCAGCGGTCACCTATTATATAATGTGACAGGTAGTGCACGTTATGTATTGCGCAGTCATCACCTATATCGCAAGAGTGGATTGAGCTGTTGGAGATTCCGCACGGAAGCCTGAGGTCATGGAACTGAAGTCCATTTGATGTTACGCGTCCGATGCGCACGAATCCGTAGAACTTGTTGTTCTTGATCATCATGGGATCAAACTCATCAGTCACCATGATGTTATCCCAACTCATGGCCGTATTGTCATTCTTGACAAGAGCCTCAATCTCAGAACTTGTCAGATGACGCCATCCGCCCTTGGGTGCGCACACCTGGGTGTTACGGAGATAATACTTGGTCTGACCTGCGGGAATATACTTGGGATCAAGGAAGCTGTTGAATAGCTGATCCGATGAAAGCACTGTTACTTTTTCCATAATTATTGTCCTTGAATAGGAGTTGCGGCTGCAAAGTTAAAACATTTTAACGGAACTGGCAAGAAAAACCTCATATAAAATAATATTTTATATGGGAGGGGATTTTTCGATATTTTTTTAGTTTCCTTCTGGAAACACGCTCCCTTCGGTCGCTTGCCGGCCTTCCAGGCCGGGTAAAACAATACCCTCACGCGCTTTGCTCGTGAGGGTATTGTTTTACTGAGTGCAACTGGAAACCTTGTGCGGATTTGAGGCACGCACGTGGAAACGTAGGTACGATGTTTTTAAAGGAAACTATCCTTATTTGTTAAAGATTCCTTTTGCACAGAACTTTTGGGGTATCGGTATCGGAAACCATGGCCGCCCGTGGGCTTGTGAACGGGAGGGGCCCGCCGCAAAGCGGTGGGAGGGATAGGACCTTTAGGTCCGTAGTTTCAGATACTGATACCCCAAAAGTTCTTTTTCAACTTATTCAGCAGCTTTAGCCTCCTCTTCCTGCTGCGGTTCGGAGAAATCATTCTCACCGTACTTGACCAGGAGGTCGTACCAGCCGGCGATTTTCTTGATGTGGCTGGGATATACGCGCTCGCGGTCAAAATCAGGTACGATGCCTGCAAAGAACTTGAGCAGCTCATCATTTGAAGCCTTCTTCCAGTTAAACTCAATCTCCTTCTTGCCAAGTTTCTCCTCAATAGCCAGGAACACCTCACGCAGAGGCATCTCCTTCTCATCAGTAAAGATAGAAATGTCACCCAGTGAAACCACCTTGTCAGTTCCCTGAATGGGGAAACGCTTCTTGGTCTCATCAATGTTTTCAACGATAAGGGCGCCACGGCCACGGGTTAGGAGTTTATACAGGCTTGGTTTGCCTGAAATAGTCAGAATCTCGTTAAGCATAATAGTATGTTATTTGTTTGAAGTTTTCTTACATTTTTCAAGAAGTGCATCTATCTGCGGCTCAAGTGCCTGCACTCCGTCATTCACAATCACAAAATCAGCCTTGCTGCATTTCTCTGTCTGATCCATCTGGTTATTGATACGCGCCACCACAGCTTCACGGGTGGTCTTGTCCCGTTCTATGCAGCGCCGTATCCTGAGTTCCAGCGGAGCATCCACACACACCTTGAAATCAACCTCCCCGTCAAATCCGGACTCAAACAATATGGCCGATTCCAATATGCAGAAATCCTTACCTTTCTGCTCATCGGCCCACTGCCTGAAGTCCTCTTTTACGCGAGGATGAATTATAGCGTTTACCTTGGCCAGATTATCAGGATTCCCAAAAATGAATTTGGCCAGCACCTCCTTCTGCATCACGCCGCAACCACACGGGCAGTACAGTGTAGGGCCTACCAGGCGCGTAAGCTCCATCTTTATCACGGGATTGGTAGCGGTAATCAGCTTGGCGCGCGTATCGGAATCATATACCGGTATGCCACGCAGACGCATCTTGGCCGATACGTAACTCTTGCCGCAACCTATTCCGCCTGTAATCCCTATAGCGAGCATATCAGAACAGTTTTCTCTCCATCAGATAATCTACAGTACGCGTCTGAAGCCTCACGTTACGCACATTGGCAGGCTGAGAGAAGATACGCAGCACAGCCTTGGAACCGTCACGCCCGGCCACGTCATTGTAGTCAACCACCACCTGGAAATCTTTTGCACTCACCTTGTCATACTCTGACATCTTGACCCATGCCAGCACTACAGCCTTTGAGGGGAACGATTTCAGAGACAGATGCTCCGGGAAATTCACACCCGTGATGGGCACCTCAATGCTCTTTTCAGTGTATTGTTGTGCGATGACGGTCATCCGCACATCAGACGTACCGAGCAGCACTCCCGGCACAGGCTTGACAGGAACCGCAAGCACTGTGGTATCGGAAGAAAGGGATATATTGCCGATATCGGCAAGCACGCGATGAGCCACCGTATCGGAGAGCAGAACCTTGGCCTCAATGCTTTCAGGCTGGAACTCAATACGTTCCAGGAAGAACTGATCCTGACTCTCAGTAGTGCCGTCAAACGTCACGGGCAGCATGACGCTGCGCTGTAAGGCATACTGGAACACCAGTGAGTCCGGTTCAATCTCTCTTATCGATACGTTTACAGGCAAGAGTGCAGAAACGGAATCCCTCAACCTCTGCGTTGAGAGTGAAGCATGCCCCTGCAACATATTGAAGGTGCCGCTGTGCACCTGGAGGGTATGTTTTCCGCCTCTCCTGCCCGATTTTCTAAGAGCCGATCCCTTACCGCTCAATGATACGGAAATCTGGCTCTCTGCAGGCATGGTAACGCGGACGTCATCAGGAACGCCGGTAACCTGGACCGGCAGTTTCATCACGGTATCATAATCCTGGCTCATGGTTTGTGACCACCAGAAAAAGAAGGTGATGCCTAAGAAAAGCAGAAAAACCAGGAAATCCCCTCTGAACAGCTTCAGAAGGGAATCTCCGATTTTCTTCAATGATTCTGCAAATCGGGATTTGGACAAACCTGAGTCCCGCACAGTCTTATTGTTTTATGCTTTCTCGTCCTTGCTGGGATCCTTCTTCCTGCGTGAAGGCTTTTCAGTTTTTACAGGCTGAGGAGTGGGAACAGGATTGACATAACGCTTGTCAACCTTGATCTTCATACCCTGAGCAATCTCAAGGGTTACAGAAACCTCATCTATATCCTTGATCTTTCCGAAGATACCGGAACTGGTTACAACATCCTGCTCTTTCTGCAGTGCGTTGCGGAACTTCTCACCCTCCTTGTCCTGACGGGGACGCATGAATACGAACATCATAACAAGCAGAAGGAGCAGCATCCAAATCATGCTTCCGCCCATAGCGCCGCCCTGACCGGCTGCACCGCTCTGTGATGATGATGCTGGAGCACTCAGGTCAACATCCTGGACAAAATTAACTGTGTTCTGTACGTTCACCTCCTGATATGTCATCTGGAGGGGGTTAAGTAAAAGCATCTGTGACATAATATCTGTATTTTATTGATTAAATTTCCTTGTTAAGCTTGCCCTGAGCGGCTAAATCTTTAGCTATAGTATCAAGCATACCGTTTACGAAACTGCCACTGGCCGGGGTGCTCAGAAGTTTGGCCAGTTCCACATACTCATTCATTGTAACCCTGACAGGTATGCCCGGAAAATGCATCATCTCAGCCATTGCCACCTGGATGATAATCACGTCCAGGAATGCCAGACGGCTCGGATCCCAGCGACGGCAGTTGGCAGCCACCACCTTCTCACGCTCAGAAGCCATATCAAGTCCGTAATGCAACAGGTCTATTGCAAACTGGCGGTCCTCCTCATCCTTGAACTCACTCTTGAGAGGCTGCTCAGTGGCATTGCCGTCAGTAAATGAACGGATGGTCTTAAGTACAAATGAATCAATGAGTTCCTTGTCACCGTTCCAGTAGATATTCTGTTCCTCAAGCAAGGCATCCAGATCATCGTTTTCCTCAACAAACTCCTTGTAGAGTTTACGGCACAGTTCCTTATCGGCCTCAAAATCAAACTTCTCACCCTGGATATACTCTTCCATCGCATCTGACTCAAGTATCTTGGAGCAGGTATCCTGAATCCAGTCTGATTCAAACAGCCAGTCCATATCATTGCTCTGCACGAATGAATCAAGCTCAACATTTGTCTCCAGCTGAGCGATAAACCTGTTTTCAGCCAGCAGAATCTCCTTGCGTGAAATGTGGGGAGCGTTCATACGTCTCTGCTTGGCCACGGATTTGCGAATCTGTCGGGCCCAAGCCACAGGAATAAACAATAAGGTTTTGTAAAGAGAGTAAGCGCTGTCAATGCTCTGGGCAAGTTCACGATCGGCCATAGCCGTCTTCTGCCCGCCGTTCTGGTAATATGCGTAGATTACCTGAACTACTTTCAGTCTGATGAGAACTCTGTTTATCATTTGTGTCAAAACCGTAAATCGGTCTGCAAAAGTACTAATTTTTTCGGCACAAAGCCCATTTAGACGTTCTATTTCTTGGCGATATCAAATCAATTCACCAAATTTGTGAAAATTTAAAATGTGTCGCGTTATGGAGGAATACAGGAAGAAGACAGCCGATGAGATTGAAAAGGATGTGATTTTCTCACACGCCATCAAGGCAGGAAAGCGCATCTATTACATGGATGTACGTAAGACACGCAAGGACGAGATGTATCTCTCAATCACTGAGAGCAAGAAAATCGTCAGCGGTGAGGGTGATGACCAGCAGGTAAGTTTTGAGAAGCATAAGATATTCCTCTACCGCGAGGATTTCAGCAATTTCATAGACGGCCTGACCAAGACCATCAAGTTCATACACGAGGCCGAGAAGGATGGCGGGGCCGATGTGCCCGCAGCTGAGGCTCCGGCTCAGGAGGAAACCGAGGCTAAAACTTCTGAAGATTTCAAAATCGAGTTTTAAGTTATACAACGGGCTCTCGCTGCTTCGCAGCTCGATTTTCTTTTGACTTTTATGGCCCTTTGGGCCTAAAAAGTCGTTAACTGGAAACTTATCTGCGTATTAGAAACAACCTTATTTTTAGTTTGGGGCGGCGACGCCCCAAACCCGTTTCATTTCACTACGTTCCATTCCACTCTGCCGGCCTTCGGCCGGGTTAAACGTAATCTCGACAACGCTTTGCTGTCGGGATTACGTTTTACCGGGTGCAGATGGAAACCTTCTGCCGATTTGGGATGCGGGATGGAAACATTCTGCGTACTTGGATTGCGGGATGGAAACCTTTGTGAATCGGTATTCATAATTTTCAATTTTCAATTCTCAATTTTCAATTTTTTTTGTACCTTTGCCGCGCTTTTGCGTAAAGCCCGCCCCAAAAAGCGGTGTTTTGTGTGATGGTGAATTGAGTATTAACAATTTAGAGTAACACGTTTTAAAATGAAATCAATTGACGTAAAGGGCACAGCCCGCAACGAGTTCGGTAAGAAAGGTGCCAAGGCACTCCGTAAGCAGAACCTTATCCCCTGCAACCTGTACGGTGTAGAGCGTGACGAGAAAGGTCTTCCAGTAGCCAAGGCTTTCAGCGTAACATTTGAAGAAGTTCGCAACCTCGTTTATTCACCTGATATTTTCTCAGTTAACCTGACCATCGACGGCAACACCGTTCTGGCAGTTATGCGTGAGATCCAGTACCACCCTGTAAAGGATAACATCCTGCACATCGACTTCTATCAGGTAACTCCTGAGAAGCCCATCGTTATGGCAGTTCCCGTTAAGCTGAACGGTCTGGCAGCCGGTGTCAAGGCTGGTGGTAAGCTGGAGCAGATCCTGCGCCGCGTTAAGGCTAAGGCTCTCTACACTGCAATACCTGAGAAGATTGAAATTGATGTTACACCTCTTACCATCGGTAAGTCATTCAAGGTTGGTGACCTTAAGGTTGACGGCATTGAGTTCACAAGCCCCAAGGACGCTGTGATCTGCACAGTAATGTCAACACGTTCAGCTGCCGCTGCTGAGGCTACAGAAGAGGCTCCTGCTGCTGAGGCTCCCGCTGCAGAATAATATAAGGAATGAAATATCTGATTGTGGGGCTGGGTAATCCGGGCGACGAATACCAAGATACCCGCCACAACATAGGATTTATGGTATTGGACGCCCTTGCAAAGGCGTCCGATACTGTTTTTGAGGACAGGCGATACGGTTTTGTGGCCCAGATGCGCATCAAGAACCGTGAGCTTGTGCTCCTCAAACCCACAACCTTCATGAACCTGAGCGGCAATGCCGTACGCTACTGGATGAACAAGGAAAACATCCAGCCGGAGAACCTTCTGGTTGTGGCCGATGACCTGGCACTACCCCTAGGCAAGATACGTCTCCGTAAGCAAGGCAGCGGCGGAGGACACAACGGCATCGGGAACATCATCCAAGTGCTTTGCTCCGAGCAGTTCAGCCGCCTGCGTTTTGGCATCGGCAATGATTACCCGATGGGGGCCCAGATAAAGTTCGTGCTGGATCCCTTCAATGAGGATGAGCGCAAGATTCTTGACGAGCGCATCCCCGTAGCCGTTGAGGCTGTCAGGAACTTCTGCCTGGCCGGCATTGACGACACCATGTGCAAGTTCAACAATAAGTAATTATGGCTGAGGCCCGTATAGACAAATGGCTGTGGTCAGTGCGTATCTTCAAGACCCGCACCATAGCATCAGAGGCCTGCAAGAAGGGCCGCATTTCAATTAACGGCGTTCAGGTTAAGCCGTCAAAAACTGTCCATGAGGGTGATACTGTTCAGGTGCGCAAGCCGCCCGTAACATATTCATTCCGCGTACTCCAGTGCATTGAGAACCGCGTTGGAGCCAAACTGGTACCGGAGATGATGGAGAACATCACCCCAAAAGACCAGTACGATCTGCTTGAAATGAACAGAATAGGAGGTTTTGTAAAACGTGCCGCCGGTCTGGGCCGTCCCACCAAGAAAGACCGCCGCGACATGGAGGACTTCCTCTCCGACGCTCCCTTCGACCTCCCCGACGAAGAATTCGACTTCGACGAGTAAAAAAGAGTACCATTGGGGTCTGTCCCCTTTGGTACTCTTTGGTACAAGGTTTCCAGTTGCACCAAGTAAAACGTAGCCCTGACAGCAAAGCATTGTCAGGGTTACGTTTTACCCGGCCTGGAAGGCCGGCAAGCGACTGAAAGGAGCGCGTTTCCAGAAGGAAACTAAAAAAAGGTTGTTTCTAATACGCAGATAGGATTCCAGCTAACGACTTTTGAGGCCCAACGGGCCAAAAAAGTCAAAAAACCACCAAGCGCCAAAGGCGCGAGCCCCCGCCGGATGGCCCTACCAATCACGTTTCCCCACCAATTCCACAATCCGCACTACCGTACTAACAGCCTTTTCCATACTCTGAATAGGAACCCACTCATACCGCCCATGGAAATTCATCCCCCCAGCAAAAAGATTGGGACAAGGCAGCCCCATAAACGATAGCTGAGCACCGTCAGTGCCACCACGGATAGGCACCTTGACGGGAGTGACGCCCGCCATCTTCATTGCCTCGCAGGCTATGTCAACCACATACGGAACCTTGTCAATCTGCTCCTTCATATTGTAATACTGGTCACTGACCTCTGCCACAACAGTTCCTTCACCATATTTGGCATTCATCCGTGCAGCCACACTCCGGGCAAAATCCTTCCGGGCCTCAAACTTGGCGCGGTCATGGTCACGAATAATAAATGTGACCGATGCATGATCAACCTCACCTGACAGACCTACTATGTGATAGAAGCCCTCATACCCTTCAGTAGTAGCAGGAGTCTCACTGGCAGGAAACATCTCTATAAGTTCTGCGGCAAGCAGTGATGCATTTACCATCTTGCCCTTGGCATAACCCGGATGCACCTCAAGACCCTGAATCCTGAACACGGCCTTGGCGGCGTTGAAGTTCTCATACTCCATCTCTCCTACCTCACCGCCATCAACGGTATATCCGAACTCGCAGCCAAAACGCTCCACATCAAAATGAGCGGCACCCATGCCAATCTCCTCATCGGGATTGAAGCCCACACGTACCTTGCCGTGCTTGATCTCAGGATGCTGCTGCAGATACTCTATAGCAGTGATTATCTCTGCAATACCCGCTTTGTCATCGGCCCCAAGAAGCGTGGTGCCATCAGTCACAATCAGGTCCTCACCCTTGTGCGCAAGCAGCTCGGGGAAAAGGCTCGGCGACAGAACGATGTTCTGCTCTTTATTGAGTACTATATCCCCACCGTCATATTTCTCAACTATGCGCGGTTTTACGTCCTTGCCGCTCATGGAGGGGCTGGTGTCCATATGTGATATAAAGCCGATAACGGGAATCTTCTTGTCTGTATTGGCCGGGAGCGATGCATAGACGTATCCCATATCATCCATATAAACCTCTTCAAGCCCCATGCCCTCCAGCTCAGCCTTAAGCTGGCGTGCCAGATTCAACTGCTTGGCGGTACTGGGAACTGTCTCGGAGTTCTCATCGGACTGCGTATCGACAGCGGTATAACTCAAAAATCTTTTAATCAAATCCATATTATAAGTTTTATTCTGCAAAAGGAGTTGTCAACTCCTGCATTATTTTTCCTTTAGAATCACAAGGTTATCGCCGGCCTGAAGCACTGTGCTGCCGTTGGGGATTATCTCCTTATCACCACGGCGCACCAGCAGTACCAGACCTTCATCAGAGAACTCGCCAATGGTGTGGCCCTCACGCTTGCTGCCGGGCTTGATGGTCTTCTCCATAAGGTATGTCTCTGAATCAACGTATGTTTTTGTCACGATTATGACTTTATCACCGGGGCTGAGTTTGGTATCGCCACGGGCTATGATACGCTCCTGTCCGTGTATGACAAGCGCTATCAGCACATTCTTGGGCAGCCCCAGTTCCATAATCTGTTTGCCCGCCCAGGCGCTGCGTGGCCCTATGCCTATCTGGCTGAACTGCATATCAGAGTTCTCAGAATAGTCATTAAAGGTCTTCATGACATTGGCATTCGCGTCAATCATATCAAGTTTTCCGGCCACCCACGGAATGAGTGTACCCTGTATTGATATGGAAATGAGCACGATACAGAACACCGTATTGAACAGGTCAGCCTTAAGTGAATCAACGCCTGTAATGGCCATTATGGCAAACACTATCGATGCCGCTCCCCTCAAACCTACAAAAGAAATCAGTTCCTGCTGATTTGAAGAGTATTTCCTGAACGGGGTCAGAATGCTGAAAACGGCAACCGGACGAGCCACAAGAAGCATGAAAGCCGATATGGCCAGCGCAGGCAGAATAGCCTTATGCAAAAGTGCCGGACGCGCCAGCAAGCCAAGCAGGAAGAATATGAGTACCTGCATCAGGCCTGTCAGCCCGTCAAAGAAACCTACCATTGAACGTTTTCCGCTAAACTCCTCATTGCCCAGGATTACGCCTACCAGATAGCAACTTAAGTAGCCGTTCCCGCCAAAAACATCGGGAATGGCGTATGCCGCTATAGCCACAGCAAAGATGAACAGCGTGTCAAATCCCTCAGTAGTGATTTTTATGCGTTGCAGCACGATTGATGCCAGTTTGGCTATCAGTAAACCTATTCCGGCACCAAAGACAATCTGTGAGAAAATCATCCATAATACAGACCCGCCCGATGCCGTTCCGTTCACGACCGATATCATTATGGCCGTAAGCATATAGGCACAAGGGTCGTTACTTCCGCTCTCCACCTCAAGCATGGGAGCGGTGTGGTTCTTAAGGCCCAGTTTCCTGAAACGCAGGATTGAAAAGACCGATGCCGCATCAGTAGAACTGACCACCGCGCCTAAAAGCAGACTCTCCGCCCAGCCCCATGACAACACAATACGGCAGAACAGTCCTGTCAGGAAAGCCGTTATCAGAACACCGACCGATGCAAGCAGCACAGACTCCCGCACTACGGGCTTTACAGTCTCCCAGCGTGTACCGAATCCGCCATAGAACATTATGAATATGAGCGCTACAGTACATACATCCATAGCAAAAGGACGGTTATCCAGATGAACGGGTATCGCTCCCACATTACCATAAACGATACCAAGCAAGATGAATGCGAGCAATGTGGGCACTCCTATGCGTGAAGAGATGTGATTCAACCATATACAGGTAATAATCACCACTACAATGAGTATAAGAAACGGCGTTACCATATTACCTACAAACTTATAAAAAAGAATCCATTCATGTAAGATTGTTTTAATATGAAAACAATTAACTGTCACCTTTTCATTGTAACTTAGCGGCCGGAATTGATTATCGGTCAATTAATGAGAAGTTTCAAGATACTGACAGCTATCGTACTATGCTTGTTATCCGCATCGGGTATCATGGCGCAGACTGACAGCATTAAACCGGGTATATTCAGGGCACTTGGAAACAGGCTTGACACAAAAGCCCAACTCAAATATGACCCCCGCTTCATTGAGGTTCCAGAGCGCCCCTGGCGCGTTATCCTCAGAACAAAACTGGATGAGGTGATAACGGATTTCACCAATTACAGTTCATTTGAATACGAGGATGAGTTAACAAATACATGGGAGGAGATTAATACACGGATGGGCATTAATCTGGACTCAAAGGTGAACAAATCCGTAGGTCTTTGGGTGGGTTATCGCGGACTGGGAATAGGTTATTACTACAAATTAGACAAGAAGCCTGGACTCAATATCTATGTAAGTGCAACAGGAGCAAAGTATGGATTGAACTTCCGACTCAGGAGCATGAAATATGACCAGTTCCATGCAAGAATGGATTTCTTATATCCCGACACAACTATCAATGATGTTGATGAGGACGCCTATTTTTGGGAACCGATAGACGTATTGTCATTCTATTTTAACGGATACTATGTGTTTAACGGAAAACGTTACTCACAGGCTGCCGCATATAATCAGGCCGTTATTCAGAAAAAGTCAGCCGGCTCATTCCTGCTGGGCGCCACCGCATACGCATCGGGCATAAACATGGCCTATAACAAGAATGCCAGCCTGATCTTTTTCTGTGACTCAGTAGGGACCATCACACTTGGAAAGATTTCTTTAGGTCTGGGATACGGTTACAACTGGGTTCCGGCACGGGGATGGACCGTCAACGCAATGGTTATGCCCAACATCAGTGTATCAGACAATATTATACTTCACAAGTACGAATCCAACTACAATATGATATATGACGAGGATGATCATGATGATTATGGCAAATGGGACAGTAAGAATCACGTTTGGGAAAACGGAAAAACGCACAAAAACGCAACACTAAACGAATACGGCGAGGTAGAAATGCCTAATGATATAGAGATTTGGGAAGACAGGGAAGACAAAAACCGCACCCGATGGGCATTCAATGTTGACGTACGTGTAGGTATAGCATACTGCTGGAAACGCTACTTTGTGAGTGCCAATGCCATATTTGAGCACTTCAAATACGGTCGTGAACACAACAAGGTGGATCTGATTGATTGGTACGCCACCGCCTCATTCGGCATCAGGCTGTAACAGCCTCATCACCTTTACGGGGCGGTCTTTAGCATGATAGAGATGGCTGCACCAGTTGATCTCGCCGGTATCGCGGAATCCGCATTTCTCCATTACACGACCAGATGCAGGGTTATCCACAAAGAAATCACTCCAAAGAACCTTAACCCCCTTGACGTTAAGGCAATAGTCTATCATGACGCGGAGTGCCTCTGTGCACAGCCCCTTGTTCCAGTAGGGCTTGGCAATCCAATAGCCCAGCTCGGCATCGTTCTCACCTATCTTGATGTTGCTCTCCCCGTATGTGTAATAGCCTATGCAGCCTATGGGCTCACCTGTCTCCTTAAGTTCCAAGGCCCAGGTATGGTCATTGTTGAAAAAGGTACGTATCACCTCCAGGCTCTCCTCCACACTCTTATGCGGCGGCCAGCCGGCACGCGGTCCTACATCGGGATCACTTGCGTATTTGAAAAGCGCCTCAGCGTCACTCTCACGCCACGGGCGCAGAATCAGTCTTTCTGTCTCCATCATTGGTATTTTCCTGTAAGTATTCTGGTTCTTATGCTTTTCACGGCGGGTTTGTAGTATTCTATTTCCATTCCTTCAAGGATACGCTTGAGTTCGGCCATAAGTTCGGGATAGAAAGTGCTTATGCGGTAAGCTATCTTCATACAGATGGCCTGTATGCCTGGCAGTTCCTCAACATCCACTGCATGCTCCAGACAGAAATCATACAGGTCTGAGCGCAGATCCTCCTCCTTCATCTCAAGCATGTCAATGATATTGAGCGACAATCTCCTCACCGATGAACTCTCTGTCTTCAATGCCAGGTCAATCAGTTCATCCATCATGGGTTGCAACTGGGTAATTTCCTGAGTAGTAGCCTTGGTAAGTGTCCACAAAGCATTTCTGGCTACACGGTGATCAGCATCAAACGCAAACTGCCGCGCAAAACCCACAAAATCACCGATCTTGCGCACCTCACGGTAAACCGCCTGCGCATCGGCCTCACCCATTACAGAACGTATTATGTCTCTTGTCAAAACCATACTCTATAGCTTCTTCATTGCATTGCGGCACTTACGTTTGTCCTTATCTGAAAGCTCAGGATGCCATACTGTACCCCCACGCTCTATTGTTGCTACAATCTTGAAACCGGCATAATGACATATCTCACGCATGGCGCGGATTGCCCCGTGGGATTGGTTGAACCATACGTTCCAGGGGTACGGTGTTGTGCAGGTGCTCAACAGGATACACTTCTTTCCCTTAAGCAGAGGCTCCGGAAAACGGGGCGTATCACGCATCATTCCATAGACCATGCGATCAAACAGCAGTTTCATCTGTCCGGGAATATTACCCCAGTAACAGGGTGCGCCCATGATTATGGCATCGGCCTCCTGGAGTTTTGCAATCATGCGCTGTGAGTCATCCTCACCCAGTACACACTTGTTCTTGGTGCGGCACACCATACAGCCTATGCAGGGCTTTACGCTCAGATCATTGGTGTACACCGTTTCAACACTGTCACCCTTATTCTCAGCCTCAACACGCATAATGTCAAGCATCTGCGATATGAGTCCCCTCTTCTTAGGGCTGCCGTTTATGATAAGTATCTTCATACAGACGGAACGATTACATCCAGGGCCGATAAATCCACGTAGTCTATTCTCTGGCCGTATGTAGCAAGCACGGTGCGGCTTACAGCATCAAGCTCACTCTCCGGTTTCTTGGAGGCCATAGAGCGCATCATGGACATAAGCATACGGTGTGAAAGCTTGAGATTGGGATAGTCAATGCAGCCTTGCAGATGGAAAATCCTACTCTCATCATAAAAATCCGCCGGAATCTGCTGTTTTATTATGCTGCGTATGCCAGAAACATTCTCAGGATCCTTGGGGTCAAGCATGCCAACGCTTACAATCACCAGCTCCTGACCGCCCCGCATCTTACTTACGGTTTTCTTTAGTCCCGTTACCGTTCCGGCTATGACAGAGCCCATATAAACAACTTTGTCATAGGCCAATATATCCTTAACCTTGCTGTAATCTACAGCCTCAACGTCTGTCAGTTCCGACAGCTTATCAGCGTAACGCTTTGTAGAGCCGTATCGGCTGGCATAAACTATAATCTTGCTCATTAATCTTAACTAGTTAAACACGTGATAGACGATAAAGCCTCTCACTTGTTATGCCTCAAACTCTTTAAATTTTCAAGCGCAGCGGGGTTATGAGTATGGATTGCACCTACGGTTGGACATTTATCCAATTCGGGGCAATCCGCACAGGTGGTTACTCCACGCTTCAAAGCACACTGACGGACCTGACACAACTGGTCACAGAATAATGTCTTACGGCCACATGCGCGGCAACCGTCGCAGTTGATATGCTCCGGAAGTATAGGCGCATTGTTAAGTTCTGCCCACAGTTTGGCGGTCTTTATACGCAGTTCCTGGTTATCAGTCTGTGTTGCTATGTAGGCATCGCACTTGGAACAATCCAAGCCACAAATTGCAATCATTTTTTCCATCTCTTAAGCATCGGGAAGAATCCGTACATCATCTGCTTGTACTCGTCACGCGTCATGGGTTTGGGCATGTTTTTGTTAACCTCATCCACAAACTGGGCGCAATGCTCAATCATTTGATCCATAGTCATTTCCTGCAGGAAATGGCCATCGGCATAGCAATACTTGCAATAGTCGTAGTTGATGCTGCCATCGGCGTTTGTTCCGCAATCCTCATTCTTGGTTAGCGGCATACCGCAGCTCTGGCAGAACTGAGGCAGTTGACCGGGCTGAAAAGCCTTGACCTTAGCCGGGAACGTAGCCTCATACGCCTCAAACCCGGCGGGATCAGTATCGGCCACAAAATAACCGGCAGGCGGGCAGTAGGTACCCTCTCGCCCACTCCAATAACCCGGAATGAGTTCCTGAGCCAGGAAATACGGCACATCAGACTCTCTTGGTTCAGCGTGATAATGTATCTTGAGCTTGCTGGCCAAATCAAAGCCCGCATGTTTGTAAAACTCAATATTACCCTCCATACAAAGAAGGCCGATACCCATACTGCGGGCTTTATCCAATGCGTATTGAAGAAGTTTCAAACCATAACCCTTGCGCTTGTAATCCGGATGAATGCTTATCGGCCCGAATGTCCATGACGGAAACTTTGTACCGTCATCAAGCACAATCACTGCCTTTGAAAACATCACATGACCTATAATCTTACCGTCCTCCTCCATCACATAGTCCAGCTCCGGAATGAAATCCGGATTGCTCCTGTAGCGGTTAAGCACATAATGCTCCAGGCATCCGGGCTTGTAAACGTTCCAGAATGCCTCACGTGTAAGGTTCTCAACCTCACGCCAGTCCTTTTTCTCTTCTAATCTTATAATCATAAATAAATATTTTAAATCCAAGTAAGACGACGCCACAGTCCCTCCAGAGGTCCGCGCTCGTGGTTCTTGGACCACAGTTTGAGGATGCTGTACTGGAATACAATCATACCCAGTCCTACAAGTGCTGACCATGTGGTTCCCAGTGTGTTATAGAGGCTGAATCCCCACTCATAGAACAGCAGACTGCCCAAGACGGACTGCAGCAGATAGTTGGTCAAACTCATGCGGCCAAAGAATCCCAGTTTGCCGAATACATTCCTGAACCCCTCAAAACGATACCAGAGCAATACTGCGACTGACAATATAAGCATCAGGATAGCCAGATTCCACATAGGATGCAGCAGGTCATCAAACTTTCCAAACTTGACAAAAGCACCAACTATGACCAGAATGGCCGATACGCACAAAATCACGCGCCACTTCTTAAGATTCTCACCTTCATTGTAGAAAAGACGCAACCGCCCTATCAGCAATCCAAGGTAGAACAATCCCAGTGTCTGTGTTATGCGGCCATGGAACCAGAACCATCCAAGCGTAGTAGTAATACCGTACTTGAGATTGGTTACAGCAGAGTGACAGAATGTATCATGTCCCTGCATGAGTTTGAAATAGCCCATGTTCACCCATCGGGAATCAGGATGCCACCCCACCAGATGAGCATAGATCTCAAGCGGCTGAATAAGCAGCAGAATGGTTATCGCCCACAACCACTTGTTGTTAAGGTAGCCTGCAGGAATGAGCAGCAGGCCTAAAATGGCGTATGTGATAAGTATATCACCGTCATAAAAACAGACATTAAGCACGCCAAAGAGGAACAGCAGCACCATACGCCATGCAAAACGGAGTGAGAAGTCCTTACCCTTCTGCTCCTGGTTGTCACGCATGATAAAGAAACTGAGCCCGAACAGAATCGCAAAGATTCCGTACATCTTGCCCGAAAGCAATGCCTGCAGTACGCTGAACACTGTCCCGTCACAAGGAAGGGTATATTTTATCTCTCTGGCGAATGTGTTGAAATGCTCAACCGAGTGAAACAGAATAATCCCGGCTACAGCAAGCCCTCGCAGGGCATCGGCCACCTCTATGCGGCTGTTCTTAAGTCCTGTTGTCTTGTACATATTAAAATCTGCGTGAATGTTTGCAATACTCCTCATACTCGCTGCAAAAGTCACGGTGAAGGCGCTTCTCCTCGCTCAGAACCTGCACGAACATGATGCAGAAGAAAGCTACCCATACAGCTACAGCCTGCCAGCTCCAAAGCCATACGGCAGCACCGGCCAGATAAGTGAGTGTACCCGTGAGCATTGGGTTACGGTTGATTCTGTACGGTCCGGCCACCATCAGATGCTGTGTGCGCGGAGCAACCTCATGCCCGAACGCGTCCATGGGATTACCCTTGCCCTGCCGCTTCATGTAAACAATTGTCCACACGCTAAGGGACAGACCGCCAATCATCAGAACACCGGTAATAGAAGCGCGTAAAGCACCTATGTGCTCCAAAGCCGGCATACCAGTAGCAAGCCACATCACCGCTGGCATCAGCCCCACAAACAACACTCCTCCAAGCACATAGCCCAATATTTCTCGTAATAGTTTCATATCCGGTATTCAAATAAAAAACCAACAGTTTTTTTATCGGCAAGAATTCAAGCCGATATTCTAGTCAAAACTACTCATTTTTTGCCGATATCGGCAAGAATTCAACGTTTTTTCTCACCGAATACGCACCAGCGGATGAACGGAATCCTGTGCAGCAGTTCGTAGATTGCGGGAGACAGTGCAAACACTGCGATGGTAAGGATAATGTACATTTGGGCGGGCGGCAGATCAGTATGAACTTTCATCTGATAGCCAAAGGCTGCAACAACCAGATAGTGAACGATATAGAGTCCGTAACTGCTGCGGGTCATATACTGCGAGAATGAGTTTGTGCAGTCATAACGGGCATTGAACAGTCCCATCAATGCAAGGCACATAAGCCATCCGTAGAGACAGTTCATGGGGCTGCACAGATACTGCGGAGAGGTATTGTTCTCTCCCCATGTGGTTATTATCAGGATGACGCCGGCTACAACCGCACAGGCCATCAGCGGAATCCAAGCTTTCTTGACCTTCTCCTGAACCTCATCATGTGAGAATACAAAGTAACCCATCAGGAACACTACAAAGTAGAATACAGGCTTGTACAGATTGAGCAGTCCATCGGCCGAATCCTCACGCGGGTTCATGATCAAAGTCTGTTCTGCAACCCAATACAGGACGCCTAAGAGCAGTATTACGACTATCCCACTCTTTCCGCAAAGTGTCCATAGTTTGTCCTTTCCGTCAAGTTTACGTACTAACAAAAAAATGAGTGAGAACAGCCACAAATCCTGAGCAAACCAAAGCGGACCGGTACCGGAAATTGCAAATAACATGTATTTGGCCACAAGCGGCATATCCTTGAATATAACCTCGGCAGCAGTAACAGTATTGAAATAGCCCACCATCCAATGGAAAACAAACAGACCTATAGTGCTGGGCACAAGCAGTTTAAGAGTACGTGAACGGAACCACTCCTTACCGGTTTTGCGCTGCAGTGAATATCGGGTGCTCATACCGGCCAGCAGGAACAGCAGCGGCATGAACCAGGGATAGAGCACATACATTACAACGTCCTGGTACTGCTGCGTCTCAGGGAACTCCCCAAAGCCGCCGATACCTCCAAACACACCCTTGTTGTTGTAAAAATAGATTACGTGATAAAATAAGACCAGCAGCACTGTAGCCCAGCGCAGATTGTCAATCCAATGCTTCCTCATTTTGTAAGCCCTCCCATGACTAAAAAATGTTTTAACGAAGGTACATTATTTGCAATTCAGTTGCACTCATTTTTTTAGTAAATTCGCAAAAAAAATAAGAAATGGCAACTAGTACAGATATTGCACAATACATCGTTGACCAGTGCTCCGGCGCGGGTCGCATTGACTTGAAGAAGATGATGGGTGAATATTGCATCTACTGCGACGGAATCCTGTTCGGTCTGATTTGTGACGACAACCTGTTTATCAAGCCCACCGATGCCGGCCGCGCAATCCTGAGGGAAGAGATAATGCGCTCACCCTACCCGGGTGCAAAGGAGTGTTTCCTGATTGATGATCTTGATGACAGCGACTACCTTGCAGAACTTATTAAGGTAACCCTGCCCAATCTGCCCGCACCCAAGCCAAAAAAGAAGAAAAGCACCGGAAAATGAAAAGGATTTGCCAACTCATATCAAAGTACATGGGAGTTCTGGTACTGCTCTCGGCGGTAATAGGACTTGTATTTCCTGATCTTTTCAGCCACATCAAACCCAAAGTGATCAACCCGCTGCTGGGTGTTATCATGTTCGGAATGGGCCTCACGCTTAAGTTTGATGACTTTAAGGTGGTGTTCAGCCGTCCGCGCGATGTGATTGTGGGATGTCTGGCCCAGTTTACCATCATGCCGCTGCTGGCATGGGTACTAGCCAAGACATTCGGACTTGATCAGGCGCTCACGGTCGGTGTGATATTGGTTGGCTGCTGCCCTGGCGGCACGGCATCAAACGTAATTACATATCTGGCCAAGGGTGATCTGGCCTTATCTGTTGGAATGACCGGTGTCTCAACCCTGCTGGCGCCAATTCTGACACCCCTGCTGGTTCTGCTCCTGGCCGGACAATCGGTCGATGTTGATGTGATGGCCATGTTCCTGAGCATCCTCTGGGTGGTCATTCTGCCTATCGTGGCCGGCCTTATCGTAAAGCGCCTATGGCCCACTCAGACTGAGAAAGCAACCGCTTATCTGCCCGCGTTGTCATCGGTCACAATATGTTTTATTGTGCTGATTATCATTGCGGCCAATGCTCACAAACTGCTTACCGGCGGACTGATAATCATTCTGGTAGTGATACTGCATAATGTATGCGGACTGGCTTTAGGATATCTGATAGGACGTATCTTGAAACTGGCTCCGGCCAAGCGCAAAGCCATCAGCATTGAGGTGGGAATGCAGAACTCTGGACTGGCGTCATCACTGGCCACGCTGCATTTTGCAGCCTACCC
>DBYQ01000072.1:0-25688 GCA_002310015.1 Bacteroidales bacterium UBA1182 | reverse complement strand
ATAGTGGCCCGATATCTAAGCAATCACCAATAATGGGTATCTGCAGATTGGAGTAATTTGAGTATTTTTGCATTGGAAGAAAGGACAATATGAAAGCAATATTGATTGGATTGTTGATTCCGTTTCTGGGAACTGCCATAGGATCCGCGTTCGTGTTCTTTATGCGCAAGGAGATGCCGGCACGCCTGCAGAAAATACTGCTTGGGTTTGCATCGGGCGTAATGGTGGCGGCATCGGTCTGGTCACTGCTTATTCCCGGAATGGAGATGGGCGGCATAAAACCTGCTACGATAGGACTGTTGGGCGGTTTTGCATTCCTGCTGCTTATAGACCATATTACGCCTCACCTGCACGCAACCGGAGGACCGGAGGGCCCCAAGAGCCATCTGTCAAAGACCACCATGCTTGCTCTGGCTGTCACTATACACAACTTCCCTGAGGGTATGGCTGTAGGTGTTGCGCTGGCCGGAGCAATGAACGGCGGCGCAGGCATGACTGCTGCAGGTGCATTGGCCCTGTCAATAGGTATCGCTATCCAGAATGCTCCAGAGGGTGCAATAATATCAATGCCCCTGCGTGCAGCCGGCAACAGCCGTCTTAAATCATTCTGCGTAGGTGCACTTAGCGGAATTGTCGAGCCCATTGGAGGCGCATTGGTAATTCTGCTTGCTTCTGTAATGACACCGGCCATGCCCTACCTGCTTGCTTTTGCAGCGGGTGCAATGCTATACGTAGTTGTTGAGGAACTTATTCCTGAGGCATCAGAAGGTGAACACTCCAACATAGGCACCATAGGTTTTGCGCTGGGTTTTGCGCTTATGATGGTGCTTGACGTTATTTTAGGATAAGATTTTATGAAACAGTTTCGCTGCTTTGCCATAATCATGGCGTTGTTACTGTCCGGAGTTACCCAGGCACAGATCATTCCCAGCGCTGACCCCAAGGCTGATTCCATATCATTTGCCAAGGTCCGTGCCAGAATGGATTCAATACGTCAATACCGCCCCACCGTAGGCCTGGTCCTGGCCGGCGGCGGTGCACGCGGAATGGCCCATCTGGGAGTCATAAAGTACATTGAAGAGTTGGGAATACCTGTCGATGTCGTTACCGGAACCAGCATGGGAGGCCTGTTAGGCGGTCTGTATGCATTGGGATACAGGCATGACCAGCTGGATTCACTGGTACGTGATATAAACTGGCCCGTGATGATGTCAGACAATGTGCCTGATGAGTATGTATCATACAACATGAAGACATACCAGGAGCACTACCTGATGCGCATCCCCTTCCATTATAAGAACGCCGATCTGGCACAGCGTCAGGAACTGGAACGCGTAGCAGAGATAATGGCAGAGGAAGCCGGTATAAGTTCAACTGAGATGCTTCAGGAGTCAATCTCCAGAATGGGCTTGGGATTGCCTGACGGTGTTCTGTACGGGCTTAATGTCCGCAACCTGCTCAGTTCTGTGAGCGTAGGTTACCAGGACAGCATAAGTTTTGCCGACCTGCCCATTCCCTATTCGTGCGTTGCTACTGACCTTTATACCCTGACACCCAAATACTGGACAAGCGGCAACATTACTACAGCCTTGCGCTCCACCATGGCCATCCCATTCTATTTCAGGGCCGTACGTGATCATGGAGCCATTCTGCTGGACGGCGGCATGCGTAACAACTTCCCGGTTGACCTGGCCCGTGAGATGGGCGCCGACATAATCATCGGCTCAGACATGACCATACACCGCAAGCTGAATGAATTGAACTCACCGGCATCATTCCTGATGCAGACAATCGTCCTGCTGGCATCCACAGCCATGGGCCCCTCAATGGAAATGCTTGACCTTAACGTACATCATGAACTGCCCGGTTATACCATGCTTTCATTTGATGACAAAAGCGTTGATGACATAATTGACCAAGGCTATCGTAACACCCTGGAACACAAGGAGTTTTTTGAGAGCATTGCCGCAAAGGTATCAGGTAAGGAAGAGCCTCCCGTATCACATCCGGCACCTTCAGTGAACCTGGCACAACAAAAAGTACGTGTCAGCCAGGTTCTTTTTACCGGTATCTGTGAAGATGAAAAGGACGATATCCTGCACAAGAGCGCCTACCCCGAGGACGGACTGTATGACAAAAAGACTGTAGAGAAGATGCTGCACAGCATTTACGGTACTAACGCATTTGAATCTGTAGAATATCATCTGGAAGGAAAAGCTGAACCATACACGCTGGTATTTGACTGCCAGAAAGGTCAGATAAATGATTTTGCACTTGGTTTAAGAGCTGACACCGATGAGGCTGTTGAAGCAGCGTTACACCTTGGTCTTGGCACCCGTCAGCTGTCAGGGCCGCGTCTGGCTATAGACCTTGCATTGGGCGTTGACCCCTCCTTGAAACTGGAAGGTTCCATCAAATCCAGGATAGGACTTCCATCCATAGGTATATCCGCTGAAGCCAAGCTTATCAATACGGCAATGGGATACATGTCTGATTCCAATGAAAAGCTTTTCTCCACAAAGTATGATCTATTCTTTGAGGATTCCAGAATGACATACGGATCTTTCAGAGTAGGACTAACAGCTGAGATGAACCCGTACGAACGTTATCTGAGTGAGTTTGAGTTCCGCAACAAATGGGACTGGAAAAGCTACTGGCTGTCAACCTTTGCTGTTTTCAGGTTCAACACCTTTGATGACTCATATTTCCCGCGATGGGGCGTCCGTGGCTCAATAAAAGGCCGATATGTCTTTAAAGGATACTATTCATTAATGGATCAGTACATATACAGTTCGTACGATGTTCTTGCCGCAGACAACGGTTCAATCACATCATACGGAGTACTATCAGCAAACCTTGAAGCGGCAGTGTCATTAGGTAATCGTATCACCCTGCTACCCAGCATCTATATGGGGTGGTTCTCTGTTGACCATGTGGCTTATATGAATCCCAAGCATTTCCCCTCAATTGGAGGTTTTTTAGCCGAAAGATATGCTGAGAACCAGATGCCATTCTTTGGATTCCCCTCAGGATACCGCATTTGCTGGCCTGTGAGCGCGACAGCCCAGATGGATCTGCGTTATCGTTTTTACGGTAAGAATTATCTGACAGCACGCGCCGGATTATACAAGGACGGCAATGACCTGAAGGGAATGATGAGATTTAACCCCATCTGCGCTTATGGCGCGGAAATATCCCGCCAGACTATAGTAGGTCCGCTCAGGATTGCAGCCCAGTGGTGCAATATGGATCCGGGCTTCAGCATGTACGCCTCAATAGGCTTTGATTTCTGACCAGCCCTAATCCTTACGTGAGATTCGGCACCAGAGGCGCCACATAAGCCATCCCCACCCCAGGAACAGCACATAAAATATCCATTGGGGAACTGTAGTCCGGTATGCGCCGTCAGGATCTATCTCCTGATACTGCTCTGTAGGGATATCGGCATAATAGTAGGCTCCGGCGCCAAAATCATACTCCGGAACCAGCCCCTTATGATTAAGGATTATGTAGAGGACCAAAACAAGGGTGATTACAACCGTAATGATTGTAACCACCCTTAATATTTTGCCTTTTGCCGTTATCATTTGAAGGTTTCAAGCACAGGCACATTGAAAAGCACGCCTGATAGCAGCAGCCATACGGCAAGCAGTGTAAGCGCGATGTTGAACAGCTGGCCTATCAGATAGAGCCACAGCACCTTGCCACCCTGCATCTGCTTAGCCAACTGCTTGAAGTTGGTATCCAGGCCGATGCTGGTGAATGCAAGCACAAACGCCCAGTTCTTATACTGGTCAAGCACGCCGTTTATGGCCTTGACCTGAGCTCCGCCTGCCAGAGGCTGGATTATGAATGATGCCACAAGTGATGCCACAAAGAAACCTATGATGAACTTGGGGAAACGGTTCCAAATCTCACCTGCACCAACACTCTTGCCGGCAGTGCGGTCCACCCTTGTTGCAAAGAATATAGCCACAAAGAATGCAATGAAGCCTATCAGTATGTTCTGGATTGACTTGACCAGAACGGCGGCCTGCTCAGCCTCTGCGCCAAGAGCATTCCCGGCCAGCACCACAGCGCCGGTTGAATCAACCGTACCGCCTATCAGCGCACCGCCCATAAGCTCATTCATGCCACAGGCACGGATTATCATCGGCTCAAACACCATCATAAGTATGGTGAATATGATTGAGATTGAGATGGCCAGTGAAAGGTCTTCCTTCTTGGCTCTTGCTGCTGCACCTGTTGCAATGGCGGCACTTGTACCGCAGACTGATGTGGCCGATGCCATTGTGATTACCAACGGTTTATTGTCAATCTTGAGAACCTTGGTGCCCAGCCACCACATGAATATTATCACGATTGGCGTAACTATCCACGCAATACCCAGACCGTACAGGCCGAACTTGGCTATGTTGCTGAACAGCACTGAGAATCCCATGATTACAAGACCTGTCTTGATGTAATACTCTGTCCTGATGGCAGGCTTGAGCCACTCCGGAGTGCCTACAGTATTTGAGATGAGCAGTCCGATGAGCAGTGCCCAGAAAGCCCACTCCAGATATCTGTTAAGGGTGAACTCCGCACTTACCAGACGTACCACGATGGCTATGATAAAGAGAACCAGGAATGCGGGAATGTATCTGCTCACCTTCTCGCCCTGCAGTTTGATGCCAACGGTGAAAAGCGTACCGAGAACCAGCACCGTAACGATAAGCTTGCGCCAGAAAGCCCATTGTCCCAACTGTGTGCCCAGGGCAACAGCCTTGACAGCCTCTTCCTCACCCCATGACCATGTGCTGAACTTCATAGCTGAAAAATCAAACCAACCGGTAAGGACCGCCACGCAACCCACTGCAATAACAATAAAACCTATCCACACAGCAAGCCAATCCTCCTGCCTAAGCAGATTCCCTCTCTTAGATTCTCCCATAAGATTAAAATTAGAATTAGTAATAGTTCCCGCAAAGATATAACTTATAGGTATTCATTTACCCACTCATACAAAAAATGGCCGCCCTCGGCGACCATTTTTCGTATGAAGCGGGTAAGCGAGCTACATCGCGCCGCTACAACCGACGTACCTTTGCTGCCGTCAAGCCCTGGAGGATTGGAAGGGAGCTGGCCGTGTAGGACTTACCCGCCGCGAAGATACTGCTTTTATTTGAAACAGCAATCCACATTCAAAAGAAATGACTAAATTTGCATTTCCATAAAGAACAGACATGGAAGAGCAGAACGGAAACAATGTAATCAAAATCAACCTGATGCAGGTGTCCATGACACTTGGCACATATCTTGGGCTATATATCATCCTGGCGTACGCCATTACAGTCCTATCTGTCAAGTTCAATGCCCTGTCAATGCTTGCCATGCCTCTCATACTGGGCATTCCGGTTATAGCATATCTGCTTATCAGGCATTTCCGTGAGACAAACTGCAAGCCGTTCTTCCCGTTCCCGGTATCGTGGATGATCTCCATACTGACATTCCTGTTTGCCACCATGCTCTCCTGCATGGCCGCATACCTCTATCTCCGTTTCATTGACAACGGGGCGTTTGCAGCAGGCATGATGGAACGTATGGATATGATTATGACGGCATCCGGCACTGCTGCCCAGGAACTTACCGATCCCGCTCAGGCAGAACAGTACAACTCAGCAATGGAACTGTTCAGACAGACCGTAACATGGTTCTGTTCACTGCCGGCATCAGGTATGACCAAGCAGCTTGTACAGACATCGCTCATGTGGGGCAATATACTCTCACTTATCATAGCAATCATTACCGCAAAAAGGATAAGACTCAAACAAGAATAAGATATGGACCTTTCTATCATAGTACCGCTTCTGAATGAGGCCGAATCAATCCCTGAGCTTTACGCCTGGATATCAAGAGTCATGACTGAAAACAAATTCAGCTATGAGGTTATATTTGTAGATGACGGCAGTACCGATGGCTCCTGGGATATCATTGAAGGCCTGCGTGCCGATAATCCTGAAATAGTAAAGGGCATCAAGTTCCGCCGCAACTACGGCAAGTCCCCTGCCCTGTTCTGCGGATTCGATATGGCTCAGGGCGATATCGTGGTCACCATGGATGCAGACCTTCAGGACAGCCCTGAGGAGGTGCCTGAGATGGTCCGCATGATACGTGAGGATGGCTTTGACCTGGTATCGGGCTGGAAGAAGAAACGCTATGACGGCAAGTTGAGCAAGAACATCCCGTCCAAGATATACAACTGGACCGCACGTAAGGTTACAGGATTGAGCCTGCATGACATGAACTGCGGCCTCAAGGCATACCGCCGTGACGTAGTCAAGAACATTGAGGTTTACGGTGAGATGCACCGCTACATACCGTTCCTGGCCAAGAACGCCGGATTCAGCAAGATTGGAGAGAAGGTGGTTCATCATCAGGCACGCAAGTACGGCACAACCAAGTTCGGACTTGACCGTTTTGTAAACGGCTATCTGGACCTCATGTCACTCTGGTTCCTGAACCGTTTTGGCAAGCAGCCCATGCATTTCTTCGGTCTGTGGGGATCAGTTATGTTCGTGCTCTGCTTCATTGCCATAATCGTTATAGGCGCAACCAAACTTTATGCCATAACACACGGGATACGCGCCACACTTATAACCAACAACCCCTACTTCTATTTGGCTCTTACAGGTATGATTATGGGTACTCTCATGTTCCTGGTAGGATTCCTGGCTGAGCTTGTGAGCCGCAGTTCACAGAACCGCAACGACTACAAGATTGAGAAAGAGCTCAAATAAGCACTGAATTTATGTTGATAATTGAATTGATACTGCTCTCCATTGCCTTGGCTATGGACTGCTTTACCGTATCAATTACCTGCGGGCTCATTCAGAAACGTCTGGTCACCAAGACCATGCTCATAACCGCACTCATGTTCGGTCTGTTCCAGGGCCTCATGCCGCTTATAGGTTGGGTTGGCATGAGTTTCTTCAGTGATGCCCTTGAGCGCTGGGATCATTGGATAGCTTTTGGCCTGCTGGGTTTTCTGGGCATACGCATGATTCTGAGCGGCATCAGGTCAGATGAGAAACAGAAACATTTTGACCCTACCAAATTCTCTACAACCCTTACAATGGCTGTAGCTACAAGCATAGACGCTCTTGCCGTAGGTCTTTCATTCGGTTGTACCGGATACACCACATTATCAAGCATCATTATGCCTGTCACAATCATTGCCGTTGGCTCATTCCTGTTTTCCGCATTCGGGTTTGTAATTGGTGCCTATGTAGGCAGAAAGATCAGTTTCCCTGTAGAAATACTGGCTGGTGTCATTCTGATTGTAATAGGCACCAAGATCCTTATAGAACACCTTACAGCTTTATGAAAAAGTGGCACTACCCCTTTCTGGCTTTTCTGATAATCGGGACAATATTAATCCTTTCCAAAAGCAAGCAGACTGCGAATCCCGAGTATAGAAGCGCCCAAGGATTGGTATTCGGCACGCGATACAACATAACATACCTTTATAATGACGACCTGAAGCCGGATATTGAAAAGACTCTGGCGCGTGTAGATAACGCTCTCTCCATGTTCAATCCGGAGTCAACCATATCGCGAGTAAATAATTATGAGGTAGTGCTGGTTAGTGACCCTCTCTTTCTGAAGGTGTTCCACCGCGCAATGGAGATATCGGAATGGACAAACGGCGCTTTCGATATAACCGTAGCTCCTGCCGTCAATGCATGGGGATTCGGATTCAAGCATGCTGAGAACATAAAGCAGTCCACTATTGACAGCCTGATGGAGATTACGGGGTATTGGAAGATTCATGAACTTGATGGCATGATTGAGAAGGATGATCCGCGCATCATGCTGGATTGCAGCGCCATTGCCAAGGGGTTCGGCAGTGATATGGTGGCCGATATGCTCCGCTCCAAGGGCATCGATGACTTCATGGTGGAGATTGGCGGCGAGATTGTGGTATCGGGCCATAATCCCAAAGGCAAGCTCTGGAACATAGGCATCAGCAAGCCGGTTGATGACTCACTCTCCGTAAACAATGAACTGCAGACCGTGATACCGGTTACAGACATAGCCATTGCCACATCAGGTAACTACCGCAACTTCTACGTGAAGGACGGACGCAAATACGCTCACACCATTGACCCGCACACCTGCATGCCGGTAAGCCACAGCCTGCTGTCGGCCACAGTCTTTGCCTCCGATTGCGCCACTGCCGACGCCCTGGCCACCTCAATGATGGTCATGGGACTTGACAGCGCCCAGGCTCTCTGCGACCGCCATCCGGAGATCCAGGCCTACCTGATATACCAGGCCCCTGACGGTTCACTCGGCACATGCGGTATTTCGCCAATAACAGAGTGAATTTGGCCACAAAACAGGAATTAATGCCTGTCAAAACAAATCATTGTCTTACCTTCGCGTCAACATTAATTATTAATCCTTTTTTTCAATGTTGACAATAGACAATTTCATCCGCCTCTTTCAGGGTGCAGTTAAAGATTGCTGGGACCGTCCGGCACTGAGTGATTTCCGTAAATCAACCATAACTTACCGTGAACTTGCAGAGCGCATAGATACCTTAGACCTTATCTGGAAGAAAGCCGGCGTCAAGCCCGGTGACAAGATAGCCATCAACACCAAGAGCTGCGCGCTGGGTGCATCGGTCTTTATGGCAGCCGTCAGCAAGGGATATGTAGCCGTACATCTATATAATGCCTTTACTCCGGCCGATACACAGCGTCTGGTCAATCACTCTGACAGCAAGATTCTCTATACTGAGAAGCGCACCTTTGATGAAATGAACTTTGATGAGATGCCTCAGGTGTTGTGCGCAATTGACAGCGCTACAGGTGATGTGCTGGCCAGCCGTAACGGCGTTGGTGAACTCTACGCCAATGCTCAGAGCCTCTTTGCAGCCCAGTATCCTGCCGGTTTGAAACCCGCTGATTTCACGGTATGCAATCCTGATCTGGATGATGTTTGCGCCATCCTTTATACATCAGGTTCAACAGGTAACCCCAAGGGTGTCATGCTCACCTACCGCAACTATACCGCCAACGTACAGGGCATACGTCCGGGATTCCCGTTCTATCCGCGTGAGAACTACCTGAGCCTGCTGCCTCACGCACACAGCTTTGGTCTTACTTGCGATGTAGTTATCCCCATGACCATGGGTATGCACGTAACCGTACTTGGCATTCCGCCCATTCCGGCCAATGTTCAGGCCGCCCTCCAGGAGGTAAAGCCCCGCATATTCTACGGCGTACCACTTATCTTTGTCAAGTTTGCAGAGTTCGTATTGGGTGATGAGATCCACAGTCCAGAGGGCAAGGCCAAACTGGACAACTACAAGGACAACCCCGAGTACTGCAAGATGCTGCATGACAAACTCATCAACGCCATGGGCGGTAACATTGAGGTTTTTGCTACAGGCGGTGCAGCCATCCCGTCAGAGGTTGAGTCTCTGCTGGTTTACAAACTCCAGCTCCCGTTCATAACAGGTTACGGTCTGACAGAACTGGCTCCCATAGTATCATACGGCAAACTGGGTCATTACATTCCCAAATCATGCGGTGAGTATCTGCCTGAGATAATGGAAATCAAGATTGACTCTCCAGACCCTGAGAATATTGCAGGTGAACTCTCAGTCAAGGGCGATGTAGTGTTCAAAGGTTACTACAAGAACCCCGAAGCTACCGCACAGGTGCTTCAGGACGGCTGGTTCCGCACCGGCGATATGGGTACCATTGACAAGAACCGCAACGTATTCCTTCTGGGCCGCAGCAAGAACATGATCCTGGCCGATAACGGACAGAACGTATATCCTGAGGAGATTGAAGTTATTCTGAACGAACTGCCCTACGTAGCAGAGTCTATCGTTCTTCAGCGTGAGAACCGCATCATCGCCCTCATCGTGCCCAACATGGATGCACTTGACAAGGCTGGTATCAATGCCGATGCACTTGATGCAATAATGAAGCAGAACATCACTCTGCTCAACTCAAAGCTGCCCGCCTACTCCACAGTAAACGGATTCGAGCTCCGCTTTGAGCCCTTCGCCAAGACTCCCAAGGGCAGCATACGCCGCTTCATGTACAAATGAGCTATAAGCTTCCAGCATAGAGTAAAAATTAAGGCGTCCCAATAGGGGCGCCAGAATTTTTACCTGGCCTGGAAGGCCGGCAGAGCGTAGTGAAACGGAGCGTGTTTCCAGAAGGAAACTAAAAAAAGGTTGTTTCTAGTACGCAGATAGGATTCCCTCCTGACGCTTAAGGCCTTTAGGCCGTAAAGCGCATGGAAAACCGAGCGCAGCGAAGCAGCGAGCCCCCGCCGCATGGAAATAATTAATAGTTCTCCTTATGAACCTCAAAGTAAGCCTGCGGATGCTGGCAAACCGGGCAAATCTGAGGAGCCTTGGTGCCCACAACAATGTGCCCGCAGTTACGGCATTCCCAAACCTTGACCTCTGATTTCTCAAACACCTTGGCAGTCTCAACGTTCTTGAGCAGGGCGCGGTAACGCTCCTCATGAGTCTTCTCAATGGCTGCCACCATACGGAAACGTGCTGCCAGTACAGGGAATCCCTCCTGCTCTGCAGTCTTGGCAAAACCCTCATACATATCGGTCCACTCATAGTTCTCACCGTCAGCGGCGGCGCCCAGGTTCTGTGCGGTATCGCCTATGCCCTCCAACTCCTTGAACCAGAGCTTGGCGTGCTCCTTCTCATTGTTTGCAGTCTCCTCAAAGATTGCTGCTATCTGTTCAAAACCCTCCTTCTTTGCCTTTGAAGCAAAATAGGTGTACTTGTTACGTGCCTGTGACTCTCCGGCAAATGCTGCCCACAGGTTCTTCTCTGTCTGTGTTCCTGAATACTTACTCATAATTATTATTGTTGAAATGGTTAATGAAATATCATTTAAAATGCGGGATAGCCACGCGGGCCGGCTGAGTTGATGAGGGCAGTCCAAAAGCAGTGAATTCTATTACGCTCAAGGGCTGCGGCTTGGGCCAGTCAGTAACTGTAAGGCGTATGAAACGGCACTCCACAGGTGTAAACTCCTCAAATATGGTGTTCTTCTGGACTGTATTGTCAGTGCGGTCAAGCGCGGTTTTCCAGTTATCACCGTCCATAGAAACCTCAATCTTATACTTGAATATCTCCTGCGCTCCTGCTCCGCGGCCGAATCCCCTGCGTCCACCGCCGCCAAACATGATCCTCACGCCATCAACATCAAACAGCTGGACCTCATCAAAACGTGTGGCCGGTGACAGTTCAACCGTTATGGAAGGTGTTTCATCAGTAGGTTCCGGTTCCCATACAGTACCGCTGGAGTTATCCACAGCGTATGACGCATATCGGCCCGGCTGCTGTGAAGAGAAGGTAGAGAGCGCGTTCATTGCGTTCATCTTGTTGATGGTAACCGGAATAGACTGCCTTGTGCCTGTAGCTCCAGGAGCAGGCTGAGGAGTATCGGTGATGGTTACTGACCACAGGCCCTTCTTGTCAACATTTATACGGTCCATGCCTATGCGACGTCCGCCGGGAGGATTTGATAGCACAATAGTATAGAACTGCCACAGATTGCCGTCAGGACCCTCCACCACACTGCCGTGAGCCGTTCCGGTTACCAGGCCGTCAGTCTTTCTCAAAAGCGGATTGTTACCTGCGTACTTGTACGGTCCCATAATGTTCTTGGCAGTATAGTAGCCCTCTGCATAAGTTTTCCACTGAGTTCCCGATGCAGAATACTGCAGATAATAGGTCCCTTTGTACTTGAACAGCCAAGGTCCCTCAATCCAAGCCACACCGGTATATTCATTCATCTCACCGTAACGCTCCCAAGTATGGTTGCTGTCAAAACCAAACAGATGAGTGGGTTTATCGGCAAAACGGTTCAGTTTATCGGGGTCCAACGGAACAATAAAAATACCGCTTATTCCGCGTCCAGAGTACAACAGATACGGCTTGTCATCATCTATGAAAATGTGCATGTCGAAAGGTTCATTCCAGCCGCCCTCCACATCGGGAGTGTTCTCCCAATCTCCCAAAACGCTATATGGTCCAAGAGGATTATCGGACACATATAGCGGACAGTCGTTGCCTGACATATAGAATTTGCCACGGTATTTTACCACATCAGGTGCTACCGGAACGTTACCTACGGGAGTGAATGACCAATCCAGCATATTGTCCGATGTCCACGCACCACCACCTGTACAGAACATATAATATGTGTCACCCTCACGGAATACTGATACATCGCCCGATGCATTCCCGCCCGGCCCTATCACCATAGGAAGCGGATTGCAGTAACGCCTGCCCCAACTGCAAACTGAAAGCAATGATAAAACTGCCACAAAGAATACCCTTTTCATATTTTCAAACACACTGGTTACATCTGCGAATTTATAAAAAACTCAGAAGAATACCAGATTTTGGGTCACTTTGTGCTAACTCTTACGGGCAGACGGGGCGGACGGAATGACCAAAATCCTCAGGAGCTGCGGCACCCACATTACAAGTGGCCCACTTAACACTCAGGCCCAGATCAACATATTTATGTTGAGCACATACAGTTGACACAGGGAACTGACACTACTGTGTCAAATAAAAGCTTTGGCTTCTCAATTCAGCGCTTTCTCTATTTCTGTCTGGATCATCTCAAGACCTCCCCAGCCTTGCTGTTTGTAGAGCATCTTGCCCTGAGCGTCGAATATGGCGTATTTGGGAACACCATCGGAGCCGAACACATGGTCTGAGATATATTTGTTCTGATCCTCCGTCAGATAGTAGTGCTCACCGGGAATATCATTGGTATAACGCAGCCACAGGTCAAACGGCGATGAATATGTAGCCAAATAAACAAACACTATGTTCTTATCCTTGAGTTTCTCCTTAAGCGGCGCCATCTCCCGATGTCCCTTCAAGCACCAGCCGCACCAGGTTTCCCAAAGGTCAAACACCACAGTCTTACCTTTATACCTGTCAAGTATGGTCTGCTGAATATACTCAGGTGCCACATCGGCCAAGTCAAGATAGTGTACGTTGGGGGCAAAGATACGTTTCCTGTTCTTTTCAATCTCAGCATTTATACCGCCCGATAAACGGTCATACAGGTTTGAAAGGTCTGGATCTTCAATAAAAGGTTTCTTGATGTTCGTACCATTACGTAATTGAGATACACCATTCAGGAAACGGCTCAGATCCGGCCCCTTACCCTGTATTTCAGTATCAACAAACAGCGGGCTTATAACCAAGTAATCCCTGTTGGCCTTCAGATAGCTATCATCAAATATACATGAGGGGCGGGTGCTCAATATGTAATCAGAGAATTCTTTAGTCCTGAACAGTGAGTCTGCATATTCTGCTACCCAATAAAAAAAACGCAGTTCATAAACAAACAGATGCTTACGGTCAAATTCCGGAGTGTTTCTCTTGTCAAAGTACTCCTTCATGTCATCCATCCATTTATCATGGATTTTTATTATTTCATCAACAGTCTTGGCATTCTCAAGGATTCCGTCCGCAGGAAAAGGATAACTATGGTTCCTGTAATTCTTGATATACCTATTGTTGAAACCCTCCATAAAACCCTTGCATCCCACAAAATTGTTATTAACCGAATCCGGTGAAATATTCATATCCATCAAAAGAGTTATCTCAGAACCGGGCACAAGGAAAGGAGTGGCCGTTGAGATAAACCTGGGCAATGGTTGTCTGGTATCATAATTGACCGATACATGCTGCGGGAGATATATCTTGGTCGAATAATCGGCCGTTCCGTCATCATTGAGGATTATCTGTTCTTCTCCCTCACGCGATGTAGGATCAGTAATATTAAAATGCCAGACTGTAATATCCGGATTCATTCCCGGCTTGTAATTCAGAGCCTTGATATGGATGGTTACAGGCTCTTCACTATATGCCAACTCCGGCCACACCTCATCATCGGAATTATCGTGCAGGTAATCGGCCGGAATCTTGGCCTCAGGCAATTTCACACCCTTCTGCCGAATATTGAAGAAGGTAAAGTCACCCTGTGCTGTACCCTCAAGTAGGTCAAACATCTTGGTCTTCTTGGGCAATGGTTCAAAATAGAGTATGAAATTCCTGAGCCGGGTTTTAGGGTTGGTATAGGACATCTCACCCAGATTGATGCTGTCGGCACCTCTTATGGCATAACGCTTGCTGTCAGCCTCTATGTATGTCTCCTTTGCAAAACGGAACCAGGACTGCGGCGAGTAATCAATTACCATATGAACCGCGGTCTTATCATCGGTGATAACCACTTTTTTAATAGTGATAGCATCCTCCGTTGAGCAGCTCAAAACGGGCTGATCCCAAACCACATCTCTATGCCCGCATGAAAGCAAGGCGCAAACTGTTGTAAAAAGGACTATTAAACGTTTCATAAGCAAAAAGGATTACGTTACTCTCGTCAACAAACATAATGAACATTATTAGTTTATCACAAAAAAGAGATAAAAAAAGTACAATTGGGGGCTGTCCCCAATTGTACTTTTTTACACTCCTTTCTGGATCCAATGCTTATAAAAGGGATCCTCTAATTCGTATCTGTCGGAATAGATTACATAACCATCTTTCTGAAGGCGTTTAAGAGCACTATAAACCGTACTGGTGGGATAATACCCTGTTTGAAGCGGCTGTCCTGATGCAAGTTGTTGCAATATCCATTTATTGGTGCGGTTAAGATTCATCCATAGACGCTCATAATCCAGACCATGCGACCTGACTATATGCTCAATGGCCTCAACAAAAGGGTCTTCCACATCGGGTTGTAATACACCTACCTGCCACACCACTGAAGCTAATTGTTGAGAGTAATATGGATGGCAGTTTGTATAATCAAGGATCCTGTCAGACAATGAGTCACTGTCATGCGGGAAACAACCTGCCAGACGTTCTGAGAGATAGCGGTGAAAATCATCCCTGGGCAGTTTGCTCAAACGCATTAGCTCACCAAAATGATAGAAAGGTGATTTTTTGTTTTCAAAGATATCGGTCATCATGCTCTCCTGGCTTCCCAACAAAATATAATTGATATGTTTCTGCTCCTGCATTATGGAGCGGAGTTGCTTGTCCAGTTTTGGTGCTATATCACGTATTTCCTGAAACTCATCAAGCACAACAATCAAACGGTTATTCTCAGTATAGGCATTCTCCATCAATGCGAATACATCTTCCATTATGACCGTACCGTCAGCGCCAGGTTGGAATGATACGTCCATCATGCCGGTAAGAGGATTGGTTGAGACGGTAGGTATTATACGGAAATGTGTTATCAGGTGACGAACGCGCTCCAATGGATGAATCTTAAAAAATTCACGTAGAAGCTTGGCAGACATGTCTGATACCGATGTTACTTTCTGCAGATTCAATGTTATATATTTCCGACCACTCTGCTTGACAGCCTTAGCCACGACACTGCTTTTGCCAAAACGACGTGGACTGATAAGGACAAGGTGATTTGCGCTTTGAATGAATTGGCCTATATATGCCACCTCTTTTACCCTATCCGTGAAGTAGTTACCTTCAACTATAGTACCGAATTTGAAAGGATTTTCCATATTACGTATTTTTTCGTTACGTATTTTTTCGTAATAGTGATTGCAAGATTACTATTTTTTTTAATAACAGGAAAGAAATTACTCCTTTATTTTATCGTGATCCAATAAATGGTCAATTTATTGACGTCAATAAAAAGTACAATTGTGATATCTGTCCCCAATTGTACTATTTTGCTACTGTCTGCAGGATGTTGATGGCGTTCTCAACGTCAGGCACGTTACTGATGGCAAGGCTGCGTTTGGTGCCCTCCTCACGGAGGCGGCAGGTTAGCGGGTTCTGGCCGGCGTAGGCCAGGATGGCTCCGAAAGCGTTGCTCTCATAGTACGGGCTGTCCGGGTTAGAGACAAAGAACAGGCTCATGCGGCCGCCCTTGAGGAAGATGCGCTCTATGCCCAGCTCACGGCCCATGCGGCGTAATGTGACTAAGCGGATAAGTTCAAGAGCCTGCTTGGGAATCTGGCCAAAACGGTCCTGCAGGCGCTCACGGAAGCGCTGGATATCAGTCTCGCGTTCCATGCTGTCTAGTTCACGGTAAAGCAGGATGCGTTCAGCACCATCAGGCACAAATGAATCAGGGAAGAACAGGTCAAGGTCTGTCTCAACGGTGCACTCATCAACAAACCGTGATGCATCAACCGGAGTTGCAGCGGCACTACCCTGCTCTTTTGCCTGCTCCTTGAACAGATCCTGGAATTCATCATTCTTAAGTTCACGCACAGCCTCCTTGAGTATCTTCTGATAGGTCTCGTAGCCCAGATCAGCAATGAATCCGCTCTGCTCTGCACCAAGCAGATTACCGGCACCACGTATGTCAAGGTCCTGAAGTGCCAGCTGTATGCCGCTGCCCAGTTCACTGAAACTCTCTATGGCCTGCAGGCGACGGCGGGACTCATCAGATAGGGCACTGAGCGGAGGAGCCAGCAGGTAGCAGAACGCCTTGCGGTTACTGCGCCCCACACGGCCGCGCATCTGGTGCAGGTCACTAAGACCAAAGTTCTGCGCCTGGTTCACGATTATGGTGTTGGCATTGGGTATGTCTATTCCGTTCTCAATGATTGACGTAGCCACCAGCACATCATAATCATAGTTGATGAATCCTGTAAGTATCTTTTCCAGTTCATCAGGATCCATCTGGCCGTGACCTATGGCCACGCGGGCATCAGGGACCTCACGCTGAACCGTTGCTGCCAGATCAGGCAGTGATGATATGCGGTTGCTCACGATGAACAGCTGTCCGTTGCGGCTCATCTCAAAGTTCACGGCCTCACGTATTATGTCTGCGCTGAACACATGTACCTCTGTCTGTATGGGGTAACGGTTGGGCGGCGGAGTCTGTATGACGGAGAGGTCACGGGCTCCCATGAGTGAGAACTGCAGGGTGCGCGGTATGGGTGTGGCGGTCATGGTGAGCACATCCACGTTGGCACGCAGCTGCTTGAGCTTCTCCTTGACCGATACGCCGAACTTCTGCTCCTCATCAATGATGAGCAGGCCCAGGTCCTTGAACTTGACCTGCTTGCCTATGAGCTTGTGCGTACCTATTATGATGTCTATCTTACCCGCCTTAAGGTCCTCAAGTATGGCAGTGACCTTGGCTGCACTGCGGGCACGTGACAGGTACTCCACCCTGCACGGGAAATCCTTAAGACGCTCAGAGAAGGTCTGATAGTGCTGGAACGCAAGTATAGTGGTAGGCACCAGTACAGCCACCTGCTTGTTATCAGCCACAGCCTTGAAGGCGGCACGTATGGCCACCTCTGTCTTGCCGAATCCCACATCACCGCAAACCAGACGGTCCATGGGGCGGCTGCTCTCCATATCCTGCTTTACATCAAGGGTAGCCTTGAGCTGATCCGGCGTATCCTCATACATAAAACTGGCCTCAAGCTCATTCTGCAGATAGGTATCCGGGCTATAGGCAAACCCCTTGTCCTCCAGACGCTTGGCGTAGAGTTTGATAAGGTCACGCGCTATATCCTTGATCTTGCCCTTAGTGCGCTCCTTAAGGTTCTCCCAGGCACCCGTGCCCAGTTTGTTTATATGCGGCTCCTCACCCTCCTTGCCCTTGTACTTGGAGACCTTGTGCAGGGCGTGGATGGATACGAACACCACGTCATCATTCTTATAGATTATCTTGATTTTCTCCTGATAACCGCCCGCCTCAGGCACGCGAACCAGGCCACCGAACTTACCTACTCCATGATCTATGTGCACCACGTAATCACCTATCTGGAACTCCTGCAGCTCCTTAAGCGTGAGCGCAACCTTGCCGTTACGGGCACGGTCACTGCGCAGGCTGTACTTGTGGAAACGGTCAAATATCTGATGGTCTGTAAAGAAGCAGCACTTGAGTATGCCGTCAGCGTAACCTTCATGCAGGGTCTTGTCAACCACCTCAAACGGGATGTTCTCACCGCGCTCAGCAAATATCGCCTCCAGGCGCTCTCCCTGCTTGGGGTTATCTGTAAGGATATATATACGATACCCCTTGACAATGTAATCAGTAAGGGTCTTGGATACCAGTTCAAAGTTCTTGTGGAACAGCGGCTGAGGCTCTGTGTTGAACTCTATCACAGCCCCTGGCACGCCGGTAGGCTTGTTGCCGAACTCAACGGTGCGGAATTGCACGGTCTTGTGCAGGAAATCCTCAGTGGTGATAAGGTTGGGCATATCGGGCCCTTTCACATCACTGTCATCCTTGCCTGCATCCAGCTGACGCATACGGGCGGCTATGCCCTCCTGGTCAGCCACCTCACGCCCCACGGCACCTATGCGGTCAGCAGTAAGTAGCATATCCTTTACGGCCAGCAGGGTATCCTGAGGCAGGAAATCCAGCAGCGACACCTGCTCCACCCCTGCGCCGCTGTTCATATCGGGCACAATGACCACGCTGTCACGCTTATCGGTAGAGAGTTGGGTCTCTACTGAGAACTGGCGTATGCTGTCTATGTCATCACCAAAGAAATCTATTCGCAGGGGGTATTCTGATGAGAATGAGAACACATCCAGGATGCTGCCGCGCAAAGCATACTGCCCGGGCTCATAGACGTAATCCACACGCTCAAAGCCCAGGTTGTAGAGACGCTCCTGCAACTCATCGCGGTCAATGGTCTGCCCCACCGTAAGCTGTACGGAACGGTCCTCAAGGCTGCGTTTTGAAGCCACGGTCTCAGCAAGGGCATCGGGAGAGGTTACAATGACAAGAGCCTCCCCACCCGGCTCCAGCGTTGTGATGCGGCTCAGCACCTCAGTACGCAGAATACCGCTGGCATCATCCTTCTGTCCGTACTTGGCCGCACGGCGGTAGGCTGACGGGAAATAGAGCACATTCCGGTCACCTATGGTCTGCACCATATCATGATAGAAATACGCAGCCTCCTCCTGGTCATTAAGCACAATCAGGATACAGCTTCGGCCCAAACTGCGGGCCACACCGCAAAAGAGCAAGGGGGCCGATGAACAATGAAGCCCCTTCAGAAAAATGCTTTTGCCGCTTTTTCCTGAAAGTTCCTTAATCAACGCCTTGGTCTGGGCAATGCGCCCGTAACCTTCACTTAGTTCCGCTAAAGTCATTACTTTTCACAGCATTTAGGTGCGAAATTACAAAAAAAGGGAGTTCCGGAGTACAATAATGCCGCCGTTTTTCACTAAGTTTGCATACTAATCCAAATATAGAGGAAAGACTAATTTTTTGACCTAATGAAAACTAGTAAGAGCATTGTAATCATTCCCACATATAACGAGAAGGAGAACATTGAAAACATTATCAGGGCCGTAATGGCACTTGAGGACCACTTCAACATACTGATAATTGATGACGGCTCTCCTGACGGCACTGCCGCCATTGTAAAAGGACTGATAGAGACTGATTTCAAGGACCGCCTCTTCATTGTGGAGAGAAGCGGAAAGCTTGGACTGGGCACAGCATACATTACCGGATTCAAATGGTGCATAGAGCACGGCTACGATTTCATATTTGAGATGGATGCCGATTTCTCACACGCCCCGTCTGACCTGCCCCGCCTGCTCAGCGCCTGCCGCGATGAGGGCTATGACGTAGCCATAGGCTCCCGATACGTAAGCGGTGTAAACGTAGTCAACTGGCCCATGGGCCGCGTGCTGATGTCATACTTTGCATCCAAATACGTGCATATAGTAACCGGCCTGCCCATCCATGACACCACCGCCGGATTCAAATGCTACCGCCGCGAGGTGCTGGAGACCATTGAGCTTGACAAGATACACTTCAAGGGCTATGCCTTCCAGATAGAGATGAAATTCACCGCTTACAAGTGCGGGTTCAGGATAAAAGAGGTTCCGGTTATATTCGTAAACCGTGAGCTTGGCACATCAAAGATGAGCGGAGGCATATTCAGTGAGGCGTTCTTTGGCGTCATACGCCTTAAGATATCCAGCTGGTTCCGCAAATATCCCCAAAAGAAAACAGCCTGAACCAAATGAGCCGGACACTCATCAAAGACGCTATGGTAGTTAATGAAGGGCTGGTGCAGCGCGCATCGGTCCTTATTGAAGATGAGACCATAGCGGGTATCTTTACGTCCGATGCTCCGCAGGCCGATACCGTCATTGATGCCGCAGGCAGGTGGCTACTGCCCGGTGTGATTGATGACCACGTACATTTCCGTGACCCCGGTCTTACCCATAAGGCCGATATGGCTACTGAGAGCCTCGCTGCAGCCGCCGGCGGAGTGACCACGGTATTTGACATGCCCAACTGCATACCGCAGACCGTCACGCTGGATGCTCTGGCTGATAAGTTCAGCCATGCAGCAGAGAGCTGCATAGTAAACCACAGCTTCTACCTGGGCGCCACCCACAGCAACATAGACCAGATTGAGAGGATTGACCCCGATCACGTATGCGGCGTCAAGCTCTTTATGGGCTCCAGCACAGGCGGGATGCTGCTTGATGACCGTGATTCACTCAAGGCCCTCTTCAATGCCGCCCCCGTACCTGTGGCCGTACACTGTGAGGAGACCTCAATCATAAACGCCAACATGGAGCGCTACACTACGCAGTACGGCAGTGAGCCTCCCGTAAAATACCATCCGCTCATACGCAGTGAGGAGGCATGCTATGCATCCACCTCAAAGGCCCTTGATGTAGCGGCAGGCACAAACGTACGCCTGCACATACTGCATCTCACCACCGCCCATGAGCTGGAGCTGTTCAGCAACGGCCCGCTGCAAGGCAAGCAGTTCACAGCCGAGGCGTGCCCCGCACACCTGTGGTTTACTGATGCCGACTACAGCACCAAGGGCACCCGCATCAAGTGCAACCCCGCCATCAAGACCGCCGCTGACCGCGACGCCCTGCGCCTGGCTCTCACTGACGGACGCATTGATGTGATAGGCACAGACCACGCCCCGCACCTGCTGTCTGAGAAACAGGGTGGATGCCGCACGGCTGCATCGGGAATGCCCGTACTGCCCTACTCCCTGCCCGCCATGCTTGAGCTCACTGATAACGGCATACTGAAAATGACTGATGTGGTAAGGCTCATGTGCCATAATCCCGCACAGATTTTCAGCATAAAGGAGCGCGGATACATACGCCAGGGATACAAGGCAGACCTAACACTCGTATCACGCACTGACCAGGGCTACACGGTAACTGATGCCGATGTTCCCGGCAAGTGCGGATGGACCCCGTTTGACGGCGAGAACTTCCATTGGAAGGTATGCGCCACATGGGTAAACGGACATGCCGCATACTGCAACGGAGAGTTTGACACATCCATAAAAGGACAACCAGTAAAATTCAACAGACTATGATAAGAGCATTATACCTTTTATATCAGATCTTCATCGCGCTGCCCATAATGATTGTAGTTACAATCCTGGTAGCACTGTTCACAATGATAGGCTCCATCTTTGATGACCGTTTCTGGGGTTATTGGCCCGGCATGATCTGGGGACGCCTGTTCTATCTGGTGTTCATGATTCCCGTCAAGATAGACGGACTTGAGAACATCCAGAAAGGCCAGTCATACATCATTGCCCCCAACCATCAGAGCTACTGGGACGCATTCCTGGTGTACGGATACATAGGCATCAAGTTCAAGTGGATGATGAAGAAGGAACTGGGCCGCATCCCGTTTGTAGGCTGGGCATGCTATATGGCAGGCTGCATATTCATAGACCGCAGTTCAAGGGAGAGCGGCATGAACAGCATCCGCAAGGCTGAGTCCAAGCTTAAGGACGGAATGTCTGTAGTGATATTCCCTGAGGGCACACGCTCACATGACGGCCAGATAGGCAAGTTCAAGCGCGGCGCGTTCCTCATCTCTGAGGAGCTCAAGCTCCCCATCCTGCCCGTAACCATTGACGGCAACTATGAAGTGATGTCACGCCACGCATGGAACGTAACCTGGCATCCCGTACACATGACCGTGCATCCGCCGGTATGGCCACGCAGCGATGAGAACACCACTGAGACTGAACTCAAAGCCATAATGAGTCAGACATCGGCCGAGGTATTCAGCACCATCAATAAAACTCTGATAAGGAAATAAGAATCAGTTGCGGTTATAGCCCACGCGGTGGGTATATCCGCTTACGTAAGACTGGGCCAGGAAATCATCAGGGGCTGCATCAAGGATTCTCTTGAGCAGTGATGATATCTCATTGGTAGGTGAAACGCTGAGCATCATGAATACGCCTATTGCGGCGGGCTCCTTGTAATTAGCCGCCATGAATGAGCATATCATCTCCTCACATTCATCAACGATTATACGGAGTGAATCCTGTATCAGCTCCATCTTACGGAGATCCATGCCTTTACGTGACATGGCGGTACGTTTCTGTGACATCTCCTCATATCGGTTGTCAATGTCAATCTTCTTCTTGAGGAAGCTGTAGAAAAGATCATTCTGGCGTGTACCAGAAGCTGTCATCTCTGTAGGGAGCAGACGGATATCAGTACGTCCCTTCTCCAGATAGAGAGGAATTACAGGCCTGTCATCCTTGCAGAGGAACACAAGACGTGTGGTATCAACACGGCCTTTCATCTGGAAGCGGCCGTGACTTACTATGCAAGAATCTATCCTGGTGGTACGGAACGGAAGGAACTCCACAAGTGACAGTTCACGGCCTTCATAACCGAAAGTCTCAACAACACCCTCAATCTTATAACAGTGTGTACATGAAACCAAGGCAAGCATCAAGCCTGCTACCGCCAAGACCGTTTTAATGTGTTGTCTGAACATGTGGTAATCCTTTTACGGATTGCAAAATTACAACACAAGAATAAACTAAATCCGCTTTTATTATTCTTTAATGTAAAGGAGCCTTTTTGCGGCTAAAAGTTGTTAAAAGCATTAGATTCTATTTAGAATCTATTCACTTTGAAAGAAATATGAACGTAAAAGAAACAATAAATCAATCCTGGTCTTTCATGAGACGGTCCAGTCTGAATGAAGAATAAAGCTCAGACAAAGCACCTATTGAAAGAGTCACTATCCAGTTGTTCTTACGTGTAAGGGCAAGAAGGAATGAGCGCAGGCCCGGAGCCATAGTATTATCAGTAAGCAGCATGGAATGTATGCCGTCAGCAAACATCAGCGCTGCAGTAAGGAGCAGGAAACAGGCACCCAGTATCTGCTGGAAACGCAGGCGCTTTATTACCTTGTCATCACCCGTGTATCGGTCAGCAAACTGACCTGCCGCAAACATCAGTGAACCTGCCAGATATATGAAAGGAGCATAATCCCATCCGGTAATGAATACGGCGGCACCAAACAGCAGCAGCACGCCGCCCACTGTAGTAAATGACTCTATCAAACGCTTCTCTCTGTTATCCATACGTCAACGTTCCAGGAACAGGTCCTCATCCTCACGGTGCATGTTGTATCTCTCACGGGCAATACGGTCTATGACCATGCTGTCATTAAGGTCATTAAGCATAAGCTCATTAAGGCGTTTCTGCTCAGCGCTCTCACGCAGCTGCTCCTGCAGTTCCCTTATCTCACGTTTCTGTACCATCCTCTTGACGAGACTGTTGTCACTGGCCACAAGTATGACCAGCAGAAACAGCGCAAACACAATCCAGTATTTGTGCCTGCCTATAAAAACCTTGAGTTTAGGTAAGAATCCGTTATCCATGATGGCCGTTTGCTTGATGCAAAAATAGTTCAAAAATCTTGACTGGCAATTGGGGAGTTGCCCGAAAAAAAACAATATCTTTGTGTCATATGGAAGACTATATTGTATCAGCCCGTAAATACCGTCCTGTGACGTTTGACAGCGTGGTAGGCCAGAAGGCCCTCGTAGCCACGCTCAAGAACGCCATCAACTCCGGTAAGTTGGCTAACACCTATCTTTTCTGCGGCCCCCGTGGCGTGGGCAAGACCACCTGTGCCCGCATATTTGCCAAGACCATCAACTGCACCAACCGCGGTGCTGACGGTGAGGCCTGCGGCCAGTGCGAGTCATGCAAGAGCTTCAATGAAGAGCTGCGCTCATACAATGTGTTTGAGCTGGATGCCGCCAGCAACAACTCAGTAGATGACATCCGTAACCTTACCGAGCAGGTGCGCATACCGCCCATGAACGGCAAGTACAAGGTGTATATAATAGATGAGGTGCACATGCTGTCACAGGCCGCCTTCAACGCATTCCTCAAGACACTTGAGGAGCCGCCCAAGTACGCCATATTCATACTTGCCACAACTGAGAAGCATAAGATCATACCCACCATACTGTCACGCTGCCAGATCTATGATTTCAGCCGCATCAGCAACAAGGATATTGTAGAGCACCTGCAGTCTGTAGCCCAGAAAGAGGGTGTCACCACTGAGCGTGCCGCACTTGAGATCATCGCAGAGAAATCAGACGGCGGAATGCGTGACGCGCTCTCCATCTTTGACCAGGTGGTAAGCTTTACCGGTGGCCAGGTTACATATCAGAAAACCATTGAGAACCTGAACGTAATAGACTATGAGCATTACTTCAATCTCACTGACATGTTCCTTGAGAAACGCATTCCGGATTCACTGCTGCTGCTTAGCAACATACTTGCCAAGGGATTTGACGGCAGCCATCTCATAAGCGGGCTCATGCTGCACCTGCGTAACCTGCTGGTAAGCCGTGACGCCTGCACCCTGCCCCTGCTTGAGGTTAGTGATGAGATGCGTGAGCGCTACAAGGCACAAGCCGCCAAGTGCCAGCCCAAGTTCCTGTATCGGGCCCTGAGGATATGTAATGAGTGTGACCTCAATTACCGCATCAGCAAGAACAAACGTCTGCTTGTGGAACTAACCCTGATAAGGATTGCCCAGGCCGATGAGGATGATGACAGTAGTGGGCGCAAGCCCACAAGACTTAAACCCATATTCAAAAAGATAGCTGCCACAGCAAAGGCAGCTCCGGCAGCGGCGGCGCCTAAGGCAACCGTGAAGCCGGTTAACCCCCAGCCGGCACAGAGTACAGGAACTTCCCAGCCGGCCAGGAAGAGTGCCATACCCACATTCAAGGGCGGCAGCATATTCACATCCATCTACGGTAACAACAAGCCCGCCGGACGCCCGGATCAGCCCCACGGCCGCCAGACCGTACAGGTTATAGACCAGGAGCAGCATCCGGCCAAGCCGCTCACTCAGGAGAAACTGCAGGACAGCTGGAATGAGTTTGCCGCCACCCTGCCCCGTCAGGATTCGCCGCTCAAGAACCGCATGATAAACTGTCATCCGGCCGTCATCTCCGACAACGCATTCAAGGTAGTGGCCGGAAACCCCATGATGGCCGATGAGATACGCCTGGCTCAGGACCGCATCATCAACTTCATCCGCGGCGCGTTCAACAATTCCTCCATCACGATGGAGATTGAGATTGACCAGTCACTGGGAGTGGAGCATCTGCTCACCCGCGATGAACAGTACGCCAAGATGAAAAAAGAAAATCCAGCCCTCAAGGAACTGGAATCGGTCTTCAGCCTGGAACTCAGATAACACAATAGGGACGGTTCCTTCTGTGTACTTTTAAGGAGAACTTTTTGGGGTATCAGTATCTGAAACTACGCGCCTTGCGGCGCTATCCCTCCTATGTCCGATAAGGCACCCTGAAAGGTGTGAGTA
>DBYQ01000071.1 GCA_002310015.1 Bacteroidales bacterium UBA1182 | reverse complement strand
GAAGGTGAGACCCTGCAGCAGAAGATATACAACTACTTCAAGGATGGCGTTAATGCTACTTCAATATCATCAGAAGATTTGGATTGGTTTATCTGCTTCATGCTTGGTATTGATGCAAAAGAGTTGGGCGATATCAAGAATGATGTCAAACCCATAGCCCGTCCCGTTTCAGGCAATGCAAAGTTGTTCAATGCTCTTGGCCAGGAAGTTATGGCTACTGGCTCTGGTGTGTATATCATTGATGGTAAGACAATATTAGTAACTGAATAATTTATTAACCGGTCTTTTGACCATAAAACTTATGAAAATGAGAAAGATTGTTTCTTTATTTGGTTTGACTCTTATGATGGGTTCAATGTTGATTTTTGCAGGATGCGGTGCATCAGGTGGTGCTAAAAAGCAAAAGGGTATTATACTTCAGGAGGGTGACCGTGCCGTTGTGACCAATGCCAATGGTTATACCACCATTGAGTTCCCCGCAGAACTGTCAGGTGATGATGTAGCTCTGTATGACACTGACCTGCTGGGCTATCTGCTCAAGTCAAACGCTCCTATCTCAACAAGCGGCAATGAGTATGATACCTATCGTATTTACTACTATATGCATAATTCAAAGGAGTGGCTGTATCAGGGTATTTATGAGAACCCCTATGAGATTACAGTAACCAAGATCAAGAGCATAAAGATAGCTAACTACAGGATGCGTCTGAGAGAGTTCTATCAGCAGATGCCTCTTCTCAGCAACTCAAAGGAGAAGAAGAGTGACTCCGGTTTCCAGAATGAGATTCAGTTCGGTGAGAACTACTACCTCTTCATCGACATCACACTGCGCGACTGATTCCAGTTGCACCAAGTAAAACAAAACCCTGACAGCGAAGCCCGTCAGGGTTTTGTTTTACCCGGCCTGGAAGGCCGGCAAGCGGAGTGGAATAAAATGGAACGGAGCGCGTTTCCAGAAGGAAACTAAAAAAAGGTTGTTTCTAATACGCATATAGGCTTCCATCCCGAGACTTTAAGCCGTAGGCGCTTAAAGTCAAAACATCCGAGCCGGCGAAGCCGCGAGAACCCGCCGGATGGAATTCTCAATTCTCAACTAACATGAACGAGAGAATGCCCGATGCGCAGAGCATCTCATTAACCGTGGCTTCTGCCTGGACTGATATGAACATGCCTCGGGTGCTTGAGATCCTGGACCGCACCACCACCGTATCGCCGGGGTGGACGCTGTGCTTGAATCGGACCTTATCCATGCCGGCGTAGAGGGCAAGCCTGCCTACAAGCTTCTCATAGAAAAGCAGTACACTGCCCTGAGCCATGATCTCGCACAGGATCACTCCCGGCACAATAGGATTGCCGGGAAAGTGACCTCGTGTATAGTAGGGATCATCGGGAACGGTGTAGCGGGAAATGACACCGTCTTCAACCTGTTCGGAACTGTCTATGAGGAGCATCGGGTCCCTGTGAGGCATCCATTTCTGGAGCTCCTCCCTGTTCATCTTAACCATTGTAACGACGCAGGGCTACTGCAGCATTATGTCCGCCGAATCCGAGTGAGCTTGACAGGGCAACCTCGGCCTGGACCTTGCGGGCTGTGTTAGGAATATAATCAAGGTCGCAGTCAGGATCCGGCTCCTTGTAACCGATGGTAGGAGGCAGGATTCCGCTCTCCAGAGCCAGGGCCGATGCAATAAGCTCTACAGCACCTGTGGCGCCCAGCATATGTCCGTGCATGGACTTGGTGGAGCTGATCATAGCCTTGCGCGCATCATCCTCGCCAAGAGCCAACTTGATAGCCTTGGTCTCGCACATATCGTTCATGTGGGTACCTGTACCGTGAGCATTGATATAGAGCTGCTCGCAAGCCTTGTAACCGGCTTCATTAAGAGCCTGGCTCAGAGCGGCTGCAGTGGTGGTGCCGTCGGGACGGGGAGCGGTGTAGTGGTATGCATCGCATGTGTTGCCGTAACCGCTAACTTCGGCTATGATATGTGCACCACGCTTTACGGCGTGCTCATACTCTTCAAGTACCAGGATTCCGGCGCCCTCGGCCATTACGAATCCGCCGCGACGTGCGTCGAACGGCAGGCAGGCCTGAGCAGGGTCATCGGCAGTAGTGAGAGCCTTCATGTTGGCAAAACCGCCAATGGCCAGCTCGTTCACTGCAGCCTCGGTGCCACCGGTGATGATGGCATCGGCCATACCGTACTTGATGGCGCGGAAAGCCTCACCAACGGCATGTGTACTGGTGGCGCAGGCCGATACAACCGGCAGGCAGGGGCCCTGTGCGTTGAACTTTATTGCTATGTTACCTGCTCCCAGGTTGCCTATCATCATGGGGATGAACAGAGGTGATACGCGCCTGGCACCCTCATTGGCCATAACCAATGTCTGGTCAATGAAAGTCTGCATACCGCCTATGCCTGAGCCTACGTAGCAGCCCAGACGGCCCGGCTCAATATTCTCTCCGGCCTTGAGACCGCTCTGCTCCATTGCCTGGATGGCGGCGCATATGCCAAACTGGCTGAAACGGTCACTGCGGCGTACACTGCCTGCGTCCATACCCATCTCTGTGGGTTTGAAATCCTTTACCTGACCGGCTACGTGAACAGTCAGTTCACCGTATTTGTCCAGACCCTCAATCCTGGATATGCCCAGACGACCGTTCTCCAGACTCTCCTTAAACTCGCTTATGTTCTTACCGATGGATGTGATTACACCCATTCCTGTAATTACAACTCTTTTTTCTGTCATTTTTATTATGTTTTTGAGCACTGCAAAGGTATCCCTTATTTATCATTTGTACATGAAACGACGGATGCTACCTTTGGGTGTCTTCACAAAAGGTTCAAATTTGAGTTCAAAACCATCTACATGTGAGTAGGCCGGTATCTCCTGATTAAGCTTTGTGATGTTGCCGGCCATTACAGCGTTCAGAGCCTCGTTGTCCATGCCGCTGGCTGCCACCTGGTCCACATTGGGTACGATAAGTGCCGTGAGATGTCCCTTACGGTCCACGATGATGGATTCCTGTACGTAAGGCAGGGCGTTCAGCACCACCTCAATCTCCTCGGGGAATATGTTCTGACCGTTGGCTGAAAGGAGCATGTTCTTGCATCGGCCCGCCAGGAACACTGTGTTGTCCTTGTCGATGGTGCCCATATCGCCGGTGTGGAACCAGCCGTCCTTGTCTATGACCTCGGCGGTAGCCTCGGGGTTCTTGTAGTAACCGGTAAACACACAGTCACCTTTTATAATAACCTCACCGGGTATGTGCTCGGGATCATCGGAATCGATGCGGCACTCTATACCCTCGGGTACAATCTCACCAACTGATTTCATCTTGTACTTGCCTTTCTCACCTATGGAGATGGTGGGGCAGGCCTCGGTCATGCCGTAACCGGTCACGAACGGGATCTCCAGTTTCTGGGCCATAAGGTCCTCCAGGTCAAATGCCATGGCGGCACCGCCTGTTACCAGCAGCTCTATGTTATCGCCGAATCCTGACATGAAAATAGTGCGAAGGGCCTTGCAGTAATCCTGATTGTTCTTGTGGTCGGCAAGTTTCTGCTTGCCCGATTTGCTGCTTACAAACTCTCCGATGGTGTTGTCCAGCATCTTGACCAGTATGAGTGGAACGGCAAAGAATACGTTTGGCTTGACCTCGTTCAGAGCGGGTTTGAGGTATGCGGGGATAGGGGGCATACCAAGGATGGTCAGATGCATACCTAAGCAAAGAGGCTCGATGGCATCATACATCATACCGAATATATGTGCAAAGGGCAGCACGCTCAGGTAGGTCTGACCCTCACGGTAAGGGAAATGGCGCGGTATCAGGAATACGTTAACGCTGAAGTTGCGTACGGTGAGCATGACTCCCTTGGGGTTACCCGTTGAGCCCGATGTGTAGTTGAGGCCGCAAACCTCATCGGCATCGCGGTCATCGTAACCAAAGTCCTCCAGACGGAATCCTGCGGGGTGGGCCTCATTCATCAGGGCCTCGCGGCGCATGTATATTTCGGCAAAGTTACCGCGGCTGGCCAGGAGCTCTCCGGTGTGGACATCGATGGCAGCCATGATACCGGGCATCTGATTGAAATCCATCTTGTCCATCAGGCGCTTCTCAGTATAGAGCAGCACGCTGTCAGAGTGGTTTACCAGGCTCATGGTATCGGCAGGGGTATATCCGTCAAACAGCTGGACGCCTACGTATCCGCCGGTCATGATACCCATAAAGGTCTTGATCCAGCCGGCGCAGCTCTTGGCGTTGAGGGCAATCTTATCGCCCTTTTTTATACCTGCTGCCTTCCAGAGCAGTTGGTCTGCTTCAATCTGGGCAGCCAGCTGGCCGTAGGTGGCGGTGCTGTGTTTGTAATCGGTTAATGCGGAATCATTCCAGTGCTTGCGGACTGTTGATTCAAATTTCTTGATGAATGAAATGTCGTACATAAATTTTGAAAAGGTTTTTGTTAAACTTGTGCCTTAGCTGGGCAACCCAGCCCCGGGCTTTCGGTTACAAAAGTAATCCTTTGGGGGTGGTATGTAGGTTTAAAAATATTATTTGTGGCTAAATGAGGGGTGGATGTGGCGAAAAAGAGTACCAAAGGGGTCTGTCCCCTTTGGTACTCTTTTTGAAAATGATACCAAAGGGGACAGACCCCTTTGGTACTCTTTTTACTTGTTCAGTGCGTCGGCGCTAGCCATGTACTTGGCTAGTTCCTCGTCACTGATGTGGAAGTCCTGAAGGTCGCCGGCAATGTACTGGTCGTAGGCTGACATGTCTACGAAGCCGTGACCGGAGAGGTTGAAGAGGATGGTCTTCTGCTCGCCGGTCTCCTTGCACTTGAGGGCCTCGCGGACAGTGGCGGCTATTGCGTGGCAGCTTTCGGGAGCGGGGATGATGCCTTCAGTCTGGGCAAAGAGGACGCCGGCCTTGAATGACTCGTTCTGCTCGATGTCTACTGCCTCCATGTAGCCGTCTTTCATAAGCTGGCTCAAAACGACACCTGCACCGTGGTAGCGCAGACCACCGGCGTGGATGGTGGCGGGCTTGAAGGTGTGGCCCAGGGTGTACATCGGGAGTAACGGGGTCATACCGCTCTCATCGCCAAAGTCATACTCGAACTTACCGCGGGTGAGTTTGGGGCATGATGCGGGCTCGGCTGCAATAAATCGGGTGTTCTTCTCACCGGCAATCTTGTGACGCATGAACGGCAGAGCCAGTCCGCAGAAGTTTGAACCGCCACCAAAGCAGGCGATAACGATATCGGGATACTCACCGGTCATAGCCATCTGCTTCTCAGCCTCAAGGCCGATGACAGTCTGGTGCAGGCATACGTGGTTGAGCACTGAACCAAGGGCGTACTTGCAGTTGGGAGTAGATATGGCCAATTCGATAGCCTCACTGATGGCGCAACCCAGTGAACCCTGATCGTTGGGGTTAGCGGTAAGGATATCCTTGCCCGCGCGTGTTGACATCGAAGGTGAAGGAGTGATGGCAGCACCGAAAGTCTGCATGATTGAGCGGCGGTAAGGCTTCTGGTTGTAGCTGGCCTTAACCATATATACTGCGCAGTCAATACCGAACTTCTTGGTAGCGTAGCTCAGAGCACCGCCCCACTGGCCGGCACCGGTCTCGGTGGTAAGGTTGGTCACACCCTGCTTCTTGGCGTAATAAGCCTGAGCAAGGGCAGAGTTCAGCTTGTGTGAACCGGCGGGTGATACGCTCTCATTCTTGAAATAAATATGTGCAGGAGTACCCAGAGCCTCCTCAAGGTCATAAGCACGAACCAGCGGAGTGCAACGGTACGATGCATACTGCTGACGGATCTCATCGGGTATCTCAATCCATTCATCTTTCTGGTTGAGTTCCTGATTGGCGCACTCCTCTACAAAGATGGGGTATAGGTCCTCTGGCTTGAGGGGCTGACGTGTTCCGGGATGCAGGAACGGCAGCGGTTTGTTGGGCATCACGGCCTGGATGTTGAACCATGCTGTTGGAATTTCGCTCTCGGGGAGCAGGTACTTTTTCTGTTTCATATTATGAGGTTTTTTAGATGTGCAATTGGGGACAGTCCCCTTTTGCACTTGGTTAATTTTCATCTATCGCTTTCTTTTTCAGGTGCAAAAAGGGACAGTCCCCAATTGCACATTTTTGAAAATGATACAAAAGGGGTCTGACCCCAATTGTACTATTTTGCATTTAAAAGGCCCCGTCGCAGTTGCGGCAGGGCCTTAATATGTTGTCTCATTTTACATAACGGCGATGACCTCCTACGACTTAGTTGAGTTGTAAGCTGCGCCACCACCAGAAAAATGAGTTGATCTTCTTCATTGTTTGTACTTATCGGATGCAAATATACAGTCTCATTTTCAAAGTGCAACACTTTTGGGGCAAAAAATTATCAATGTGTACAAAAAACAGTGATTAAACCATTTGGGCTGCAATGTATCAAAAGGTATATGAAATCATATTCCGTACGGTTGGCATTGCTTTCTGCGCTCGCCCTGATGGCGGGAGCAACGGCCCGTGCCCAGTTTGACGAGCCGGTCATGTATGAGCAGCCCATCATAATCAATGATGACGCTCCCCACTATGAGTACCATTTGGAGACCAGTTCAGGCTGGGACATAGGTAAGCCGGGAGTAGGGTATGGCTCCGCTCTATTTGAATCCAACCCTACTGATGCCAGCGTATTTGTGGATGACATCTACCAGGGCAAGACCCCGCTACTTATAGATAATGTACCCGACGGTACATACGATGTCCGCTTTGAATACAACGGCTATCTGAACTATTACACCACGGTCAATGTGGCCGCCCGCCTGCAGTCACACGTGACGGCCGGCATGCAGGTGCGTGACAAGCAGTACTTTGCGCCTAAGGAGATTTACACCACCGTGGTCTATGAGAACAGCAAGGTCAATGCGGGCCGATGGGGTGTAGGTAACTCCTGGGGCATTTATCTGCGCAACTTCAACTTGGAGCAATCTACTCTGGTTCACATAGGCGTACAGAATACCGTGGCATTTGAGGGTGCATTGGGCTACGGATTCATTTTTGGCCATTTCAACCGATACCGCATTACACCCCAGATAGGCTATTCAGGCGTGTGGTTTGATGATGTTGGCACTGCCGAGAGTTTCTGGAGCGGTTACCTGCGCGGAGCACTCAACTTCAAGGCCGGGTTCACAGAGCAGTACGCATTCTCATTCACCTTATTATATGATAAAACCGGCCCTGGTTTCAGAGCCGGCGTGCTGTTCTTTGTAAACTGATCCTAAGGCGGGATCCCGCAAATCAGAGATTACCTATATTATTGTCTATCCATTCCATGCGCTTTTGAAAAGCGGTTTTTATGGCCTGGACAGCTTTGTCAAATGTGAGGTTCCAGTCTCCGTTCTGCTTGCTGGGATATCCCCATATTGCTTTATTGAGGGATTCTGATACACGGATCTTTTCAGCCATCTGGTCAACGTAATCGTTAAATCCGTCTGCCCATTTTACCTTGTATTCATTCCAACGTTGCAGGAGTAGTGCTTTGAATTGAGGATCCTTCCTCAAGTCAGAGTAATAGAACTTGCCGTTCTTATTTGTCATACTCAGTATTTCCCACTGCTTCAAACGTGGATTTTCTGCACTACTCCAACTTTGGTTACTATATTCATAATCATTATACAGAGTGTAGGTGTGATAATCGTAGTCCCACATGGGGCCAAAACATATCACTCCGCATGAATCCTTATACAGGTTGTGGCTCTTTGGACCGCCTTGACCGGGCCAATTGTTGTATGCGTCATGGTTCATTGTAATCTCCTGGATAAGAGCATAGTCAACGGCGCTGCTCAGATCCAGGTAGTTCATCCAATCATGGTTTGTGGCACTGGCTTTGCTGATGGCAGTCTCCATTTTGGTTACATAATCGTACATGTACTTGTAAACAGGAGAACTTTCGGTCAGAGGATCGCCATTTGCATCTTCATCAGGATCCTTGAACACATAAGGCAGGTTATAACGTGAACTTCGGAATCCAAATGGTGTTTCCTTATCAGCCCATTTGGGATCACTGTAGCCCAGGAAGGCATCTATTTTCATGAATATACCTCCCTTTTCAGGATCCTCCAGGTTGGGATCATGTATGTCTATCCTATTGTTGTCAATCCTGGCCTGTTCACACAGATAGTAGTTGCCCAAGTGCTGGCCGTTCCAGACAAGTTCAACAAATTCTCCGTTTATGGTATATGCCATTTCTGTCTGTCTGGATATCCAGAATGAAATATCATTACGCAGCAGAGTGCGGTCCTTAACGTTAGCCAGCAGTATCCATCGTTTCTGTTTGTGCATACCCAGAATCTTGGCTTTACTGTCCAGTTTTATTGCGAAAGGCTTCTTGTCAAAGTCACTCCATGTCTGATTGCCATGTCCTTTTAGGCTTATGGTTCCCTCATAATCAACTGTGCCGTCGGGTAACTCAATGCGCATTGTGATGTCAGGAACCCACGTGTCACGCCTCATACTTGCTACGCTCTCCTTATATGGTGCACTTGCGGTAATCCTTACTATTGGCAGTCCGGTTCCCGTCATCTTTGCAACAACAGTATAGTCTTTGCGCAGGTCATATTTCCATAGTGTAATATTAAGAGGCTTGGTTAAATCCAATATGTATGGGGTTACACTCTTCAGTATTGTGCTGTCACCTACGGTAATCTTGTCACCGTCGTAGTAGAACCTGAGTTTTATGGCGGAGCAATCATTGATAACAGTAAGCGGCATGTCATATGTATATTGATTTGTGCTACTGCTGAAATCCAATGCCTGTAAAGCGTCAGTGGCCTTTATTGATCTGATCTTGAATTCATTAGACAACACCTTTTTCAGTTCTACTGCCGATGTTTGTAACGTGGTGTCTTTTAATGCCAGCGCAAAAGCAATAAAGGAACTCCCGGCGTCGTCAGTTACCTTAACCTTAATGGCCCAGGTGCTGTCGGGCAAGAGCTCTTTGCTCTGTAAGCTTATATTCCCAATCTGGCCGCCAAGCGTATCAGTAAGCGTAAGCAGTGCGCTGGTATCAGCCTGAAGTATGTCCCACGGGGTGGTGCGCAGAATGACCGTTGCCTCACCGCCGGATTCAAATGCTGATATCGGATTTGAAGCAATATTTATAGAGATTTCTTCATCTACAGGGATTGGGTCAATGACAGGTACGTCCGGTACATCAAACTCAGGTTTCTCATTATCACATGATAAGACCGTGCAAGCCATGAATGCGGCCCCTAACAGTCCTTTCAGTATTGTCTGGATTTTTCTTCTCATAGCGGGTGCAAAGGAACATAAAATTTACGAAACAGCCATCAGTTTTTATTTTTATGTGGCGTATTTTAATTATCTTTGCACCGATTTTCAGATAACGTTATAAATGGACGCGATGTTTAACAGGACCATCATCATAACCGGCGGCGCCGGCTTTATTGGCAGCCATGTGGTGCGCCTTTTCGTGAACAAGTATCCCAACTACAAGATTATCAATCTGGATAAGCTTACTTATGCAGGTAATCTGGATAACCTTAAGGATATTGAGGATAAGCCTAACTATAGGTTTGTTAAGATGGATATCTGTGACTTTGAAGGCGTCTTTAAGCTGATGCAGGATGAGAAGGTTGATGGTATCATCCATCTGGCTGCAGAGAGCCATGTGGACCGCAGCATCAAGGATCCTTTCACCTTTGCACAGACCAACGTAATGGGTACTCTGAGCTTGCTCCAGGCAGCCAAGCTGTACTGGGAGAGCCTGCCGGAGAAGTTTGAGGGCAAGCGTTTCTATCATATCTCTACTGATGAGGTTTATGGAGCTCTTGAGATGACTAATCCTGAAGGCGTGGAGCCTCCGTTTACAACTAAAGCTTCTTCTGGTGAGCATCATTTGGCTTATGGTACAAAATTCTTTACAGAAGACCTTAAGTATCAGCCGCACAGCCCATACAGTGCTTCTAAGGCTTCTTCTGACCATTTTGTGCGTGCATTCCATGATACTTACGGTATGCCTACCATTGTGACCAACTGTTCAAACAACTACGGTCCTTATCAGTTCCCTGAGAAACTGATTCCGCTGTTTATCAATAATATCCGTCATCGCAAGCCGCTGCCTGTATATGGCAAGGGAGAGAATGTACGTGACTGGCTGTATGTAGTTGATCATGCCCGTGCAATAGATATCATATTCCATCAGGGTAAGGTGGCTGAGACCTACAATATCGGTGGTTTTAATGAGTGGAAAAATATTGACATAATCAAGGTTCTGATCAATACTGTTGACAGGCTGTTGGGTCGTAAGGAAGGTGAGGATATGGACCTCATCACTTACGTAACTGACCGTGCCGGTCATGACCTCAGATATGCTATTGACTCCACCAAATTGCAGCGTGAGTTAGGATGGGAACCAAGCCTCCAGTTTGAGGAGGGTATTGAGAAGACCGTTAAGTGGTATCTGGACAACCAAGCCTGGGTAGACAACGTAACCAGCGGCGAATATCAGAAATACTACGAGCAAATGTACGCTAACCGCTGACACTCAGAAGTTTACATAGATTTATGCAATGAGGGGCTTGTGGCTCCTCATTGCTTTTTTACGATTTGTTGAAAACTTTTGTTGTTTTGACGTTTTGAATTTGTTAACAAAACTTTGTTTTGCGGTGTATTTATAGTACCTTTGCGCGGTATGCATATAATGCATAGCAGACCATCTACTTTTTTGCATTGCCGGTTATTTATAGTGGGACTGGCAAAGGCGAAGCCATTCAATTTTTCCAACTTTTTAACATGAGAGGTATAGTATTAGCTGGTGGTAGCGGTACCAGGTTGTATCCCATCACCAAGGGCGTGAGCAAGCAGATGCTTCCCATCTTTGACAAACCCATGATATATTATCCCATCAGCGTCCTGATGCTGGCCGGGATACGTGAGATATTGATTATTTCCACCCCGCATGACCTGCCGGGATTCAAGCGCCTGCTGGGTGACGGCAGTGACTACGGTGTAAAGTTTGAGTATGCTGAGCAGCCAAGCCCGGACGGTCTGGCACAGGCATTTATCATAGGCCGCGAATTTATTGGTGATGATTGCGCCTGCCTGGTACTGGGCGATAACATATTCTACGGCAACGGGTTTACTCAGATGCTTAAGAATGCTGTTCGTGAGGCTGAGGAGAATGCTAAGGCAACAGTATTTGGCTACTGGGTGAGCGATCCTGAGCGTTACGGTGTGGCTGAGTTTGATGCAGATGGCAACTGCCTGAGCATTGAGGAGAAGCCTGCACAGCCCAAGAGCAATTATGCTGTGGTAGGATTGTATTTCTATCCCAACAAGGTAGTTGATGTGGCTGCACATATCAAACCCAGCGCTCGTGGTGAGCTGGAGATTACCACTGTGAACCAAGAGTTCTTGAAAGACGGAGAACTTAAGGTTCAGACCCTGAGCCGCGGATTTGCCTGGCTGGATACCGGCACCCATGACAGCCTGAGCGAGGCCAGCACCTTTGTGGAGGTGATTGAGAAACGCACCGGCCTCAAGATAGCCTGCTTAGAGGGTATCGCTTACAGCCGCGGCTGGATAAGTGACGAGAAGATGCGTGAGCTTGCCAAGCCCATGCTCAAAAACCAGTATGGTCAGTATCTCCTAAAGTTGATTGAGAAATAATTTTCAATTTTCAATTGAATGTGAATGAATATTCTTGAAACCCCTCTAAAGGGAGCCCTAATAATAGAACCCAAAGTCTTCAAAGATGCCCGCGGTTACTTCTTTGAAAGTTTTTCACAAAGAGAGTTTGACTCTCAGGTAGCCCCGTTGCTGGGTCACAGCGTGACGTTTGTGCAGGATAACGAAAGCATGTCAACCTACGGAGTAATGAGAGGCCTCCATTTCCAGCGCCCCCCATATACCCAAAGCAAGCTACTGCGTTGCGTACGCGGTAAAGTGCTGGATGTAGCAGTAGACATCCGCAAGGGCAGCCCCACCTACGGTCAGCATGTGGCAGTGGAACTGAGTGAAGAGAACAAGCGCCAGTTCTTTATTGACAAGGGTTTTGCGCACGGATTTGCAGTTCTCAGCGAGACGGCTGTGTTCCAGTACAAGTGCGATGAGTTCTACCATCCCGAGGTTGATGGCGGCATAAGCATTCTGGATGAATCGCTGGGCATAGACTGGCGCATCCCCGTAGAGAAGGCAATCCTGAGTGAGAAGGATACCAAACATCCGCTCCTTAAAGATTTTGAACCCCCGTTCGTAATATGACAATACTTGTTACAGGAGGAAACGGACAGTTGGGCAATGAGATGCGCATAGTATCTCAGCCTTCCAAGGACAGATATATCTTTACCGATGTGGTAGAGCAGGATGGCGTCCAAACCACCATCCTTGACATCACCAATCTTGAGGCTATACGTAAGATTGTACGTGACAATGATGTTAAGGTAATTGTAAACTGTGCTGCCTATACAAACGTTGACGGAGCAGAGAGCAATCAGGAACTAGCCGAACTTCTGAATGCCAAAGCCCCGCAGAACCTGGCAATTGTCATGAAAGAGGTTGACGGATTGCTGGTACATATCTCTACTGACTATGTGTTTGGCAAGGAACCGTACAATACTCCATGCAGAGAAGATATGGTTGGCACACCTACAGGTGTTTACGGGTTGACCAAACTCCACGGAGAGCAGAATATAATGGCATCCGGCTGCAAGTATGTGATTATCCGTACTGCGTGGTTGTACAGTGAGTTTGGTAAGAATTTTGTAAAGACTATGCTTAACCTGACTGCAACACGTCCGGAACTAAAGGTGGTGTTTGACCAGGTGGGCACGCCTACGTATGCCTATGATCTGGCTCAGGCAATAGTCTGGATAATTGAGAGGCCGGTTGAGGGCATTTACCATTACAGCAACGAGGGCGTCTGCTCCTGGTATGACTTTACCAAAATGATAGCAGAGTACAGCGGCCACACGGACTGCAACATCCAGCCCTGCCACAGCGACGAGTTTCCCAGCCCCGTTAAGAGGCCTGCGTTCTCAGTCCTGGACAAGACCAAGATTAAGCAGACGTTTGGGATTGCCGTTCCGTACTGGACGGATTCACTGAAAAAATGCATAATAAACCTAAACCATATTTAAACTTTAATGACTATGAAAAAGAAAGAACAAAACGGCGGTAATGAAACCGCACAGACTCGTGAGCAGAAGATTTTAGAGGCTTCCAGAAAGTCTTCCAGAACGTTTTCGTCGGCTAAGGCATTCTTAATGTCGGCCGGAATCATAACGGAAGACGGTGAGTTATCTCCTATTTACAAGTAACATCTAAAGTATGGATGAACAAGATCTCCTGAACAGAATAACTCAGAGCATGAAAGAGTCCCAAGAGGAATCATTGCGTTCTTTGGGACGCCCGTCATCATGTGCAACGCGAGAGCAAGCCATAAAGCAGGTTGAAATGCTTGAGGCTGCACACAGCGGTCTTGTTCAGGAAGAGATAAAAACTGATGAAAGAGGCAGAATAATACTTACCGAGCGAATGAAGAACTCTCTGAACAAAGCACAACAGAGTTTGGAAGAGGGCCGATGCCTCAATCAGGAGATGTTCCGAAAGCGTTTTGCCAAATGGCTGTAGTATAAATAACAGAATAGAATACAATGAGAAAAGTAACAGCAATAAGAAGACTAAGGTCATTGAAAGGACCGTTGAGCACTTTTGGCGTAACTCAGTTGGGGCTTTTTGGATCCACTGTTCGCGGAGAAAACACACGTGGCAGTGATATAGATATTCTGCTGGATTTTGCTTCCGATAAGGAAACATACCAGAACTTCCTTGATGCATGCCAGATGCTTCAGGACAGTTTTAAGCGTGACAAGATTGATGTGGTAACAAAGAACGGTCTGAGCCCATACATTGGTGCATCCATTCTTAATGAAGTAGAATATATATGATATCTTTTTTGATGATCTTAAGATAGTATTGGTAATTATAAATAGAATTTGATATGAAGGGAATTCAGAATACAAGTACTGGTAGTTTTGGATCCATTATTAGTAATAATCGTAGATTTTTTGTTCCAAAGTTTCAACGCGATTATTCATGGGATAGTGAGCAGTGGGATGATCTTTGGCAGGACATTGAAACTATGATTGAAGAGAACGACGATCATTATATGGGCTACCTGGTTCTTCAAACATCGGATGAAAAAAACTATTATGTTATAGATGGACAACAAAGGTTCACGACAATCATACTCTTAATTCTTGCAGCAATCAAGAATATTCAGAAGTTAATAAATCAAGGCCAAGAGGTGGAGGACAATATGCGTCGAATAGACACTCTTAAAAAAACATACATTGGAAATGAGAATCCTGTAACACTTGAATATGATAGTCTTCTGGAATTAAATAGAAATAATGAACCATATTTCAGAGATTATATTGTAAAACTGGATGTGTTATCTGCGAGAAATCTGAAAAATACTGAAAAACTGATGAAACGTTGTTTTGAGTTTTATGAGCAAAAATTGAATGCTTCATCGTTTGATGGTCAAGGATATGCTGCATTTATTCAGAGGGTCGTAGATGGCTTGTTTTTTACATTAATTGAGGTAAATGATGAAATGAATGCTTTTCGAGTTTTTGAAACTTTAAATGCTCGTGGTGTTCAATTATCATCTTCTGATTTATTAAAGAACTACTTATTTTCTGTAGTTGATAGAGAAATGTCTCATCAGAGCTATATAGATACACTTGAAAGAAAATGGTCTAAGTTGACAGATAATATAAAAGCCGAAAAACTCCCAGAGTTTTTACGCTATTATTGGAATGCTCAACACAAGAGAATAAAGGCTAACGAGGTATTTAAAACCATTAGAAAAAACGTTAAAACTGCAACTGAGGTTTTCAGATTAGTAGATGAAATGGTTAAATACAGTGAAATATACATGGCTCTTACTGATGCAAGTGATGAAATGTGGATAGATCCTACTGTTCGCGAAAACGTAAGTCTTCTTAATCTCTTTAATTTGAAACAGCCATATTCATTATTGATGGCAGCAAAAATGTCTTTGAATGATGATCAGTTTAGAGACTTACTAAGAACTGTTATTGTTATTTGCTTCCGATATAATGTAATTGGAGATCGTAACCCTAATGATCAGGATATACCATTTAATAATATGTCAATTATGATTAGTTCAGAAGGGAGGGTGGATTATTCCATATTAACTCCAATTATTGTGAATGATGCAGAATTTAAAGGAGCTTTCTCAGAAAAATCATTTCCATATAGTTCGCGTAACGCAAAGGTGGTACGTTATATTCTTGGAAAGATAGAGCATTTTAAAGGTTCACATCAATTAGTATCATTTAGTGATGAAAATGCGTCTATTGAACATGTGTTACCTCAGGATCCGGGCACGGAGTGGAATATTGATGAGGACAAGGCTCAAAGATTCGTTTTCAAATTAGGTAATACATGTTTATTGGAACGTAAACTTAACAGAGATTTACAAAATGTTGGATTTTCAGTTAAGAAGGAAGTGTATATTACCTCCAATTATTATTATGCTAAGCGAATAGCATCCGAGTACGAAGAATGGACGACTCAATCAATTATCAATTTACAGAAGGAGATGGCAAATGCGGCTGTTTCAATATGGCAAATACCTAATGTGAGAAAGTAGTATTATTGTATTTGTCCGGTATGTTTGATGTTAGCAACATAATAAATAAAAAAAGATAGTAAAATTGGGGTCAGCACTTAATTGTATCACAATGATCAATATCCAAGCAGCACAACAGCAATATATCTCTGAGTGGCATGATGACTTCGTGAAGTATATAGGAGGGATTCTTGGTGTCATTGAGTTGATGGAGAACCATCCTTCTGCTACTGATGAAGATAAGAGGGGATTTAATCAGATAAAGAAACTGCTTTACGGCAGGGAGGCTCTGGAGATTGAACATAGCCTTGCAGTAGCAGATGTAAGGCAGGAGGTTCTTGATAAGATAGAGAAACTTAACAAGGATTTGGTGGATATGGCTATTGAACACCTGTCGACCGAGGCTTTAGTGAAAGAGTTCTTGAAGAAGTTGTCCTACTATCAGATAGAACAGAATAAGCGTCTGGCAGAGATTAGGTTGAATGAATTGCAAATATTGAAATAAGGACACAGTTAATATTTTGACAAATAATCATCCGAGCCGATAGGAGGTTGATTGCCGATATATAGCGGCGCCAGCCGCTACGAGCGCGGAGCGCGAGTGGAGAGAAATCGCATTATATATTAATGGAGGAGTGAATATATAGAATAATAGTACAAAAGGGGTCTGTCCCCAATTGTATCACGATGTATACATTGATATATCATAACAAACAGTTTAACACCCCCAACCCCCTGCAACCCTTCCCGCAGGCAAACGTAGGCCAGAGCCCACAGATACAGATAGACTGCATAATGCATACATGGGCACCGCGGGGCAGCTGATGGCTAAAGTCTGCGCCTATCTCAGCATACCGGATTCGCAGATTGAGGTGTGGCCCAATTTGATATTGAATCGTAGCACAGAGAGCACTGCAAGTGGCAAATTGTCAGTTATCTTGTAATACAGACAGATGTACGGAGTAAATAATTATAAAGGCCCGATAAGCGGTCCCGATAAGCGAGCAAACGGTAGCGTCGCCAGCCGCAGCGAGGCCCCAGACCGAGTGGACAATTGAGGAAGCAGAACAGGGTAGGCTAAGAAAACCCAAGGATAAAAGGCAACAAACGGCATTCTCACCTATGTCAAACTACTGTATAGTCCAATGCTCCGCAGAGCGGACATCTGATTAGGATCAATAAGTTGCAAAGCAGCACGAGCCCCAAAAGACGAGAATATTGTAAAATATGCCAAGTACGATTCAGATAGCGATAGACATACTTCTTGCACTATTGACAGGTGGAATTCTTTTGTTCTTCCTAGAGATATTGCACCTTGAGGGCTCTGTTAGCAGAGAATTTAAAGAAGTGATGAATCCATTCTATCATAAGTTAAGCAAATATCTTGTTATTGTTAACCATTATAGTTTTTCAATCATAGCGAATAGGGATGATGCTCAAATCTCTATGTTTAAGAAACAGATAGAAACCCTTTCCCTAAAAGGAATGGAAGCCGCAATGACTGGAAGAGACATTTCTTACCTATCTGCGAAAGACCTAGACTCGTTATGTGAGGAAGTCAACAATATTTGGTATGTTCTTGACCGTGGCGGACAACTGATGCATAATTTAAAGTTGGATGATAGATTTAATAAAGATGAAGCTTTAGAGGCAATAAATGAGTCATTCCCTGCATATAAAGAAAAACCGCTCGACATTGAACTATTATACGATTTGAGTGGCCGCTTTTATTATAAAGTATGGGAACCAGTCCAACATTGCACACATAATTACGAGTATTTTCAAAGTGAAGAGAAAAAAGCCCGAAAGATACTAATTAGTGGGCTTGGCTTAACGCTTTTATCGCTCATAGTAATTATGATATGGGTGGATATGCTACCGGTCATCATACCATGTTTATTAGTAATTGTTTCTTCAATCCTTTTAGCAACTGGCCTGAAACAACTATATCATGTCAGTTATATCAGTAAAAGGCTGATAAGATCAACTCGCGATGAAATAAATGAAAACCATAAAAGTGTTAGCGATATGTGGAATAAAGTTGTTCGTTGGTTTGAGCCTATCGGGCTTTTCCTATTGCTCATTGCTTTTGGCTGGCAATGTATGGACGAGCATAGCCAGCAGATGAAAATGGAAGGTTATTTGTATGAGACCAACGAGAAGTTAGTGGCAATTTGGAATGGCGTTTATGATGAGGCTCTACATAGTGAACGCTATAACGGCAATGCCACAGTAGCCGTAAACTATGATGTGCTGAATAATCATATTAAGTATTGGAACGAGGTAAAAAAAGAAATGTCTACTCTTGAAAAGCAGTCTAACCTCTTTTCATTGATTCGAGTGGTGCTATATGTTCTAGGATCCATCTTAATCATTGCGGCAAAGTGGCCTAAGAATACTGAACAAAGACAATAACCGTCTAGTGGCATTACTCGCAGCTTGAGGCTCTTAGTTGACGATGGTGATTGCAATCATTCGCCAATTTGCAGCCCCGCCAGTCACCCAGCAAATCAATAAAGTGACAAAAACGATCCAATGTATACATTGATATATCATAACAAACAGTTGAATAGCCCCAATACGCTGTTGCCTTTTTGCAGACTAGTGTTGGGAATGAGTCCACAGATACAGACAGACGTACGGAGTAAATAATTATAAAGGCCCGATAAGCGGTTCCGATAAGCGAGTAAACGGTAGCGTCGCCAGCCGCAGCGAGGCTGGAGGCCGAGTGAGAGATAGCAAAATAGTACAAAAGGGGACAGACCCCAATTGTATGACTTTACCAAGATGATAGCCGAGATGGCCGGTAAAACTGAGTGTGTGATTGCTCCCTGCCACAGCGAGGAATTTCCCAGCCCCGTAAAGCGCCCGTCATTCTCAGTCTTGGATAAGACCAAGATCAAGCAAACATTTGGAATAAGCGTTCCATACTGGACCGAACCACTAAAGAATTGTATAAAGAATCTCTCCGTTTGAGCAATGATTAACGTTATAAAAACAGATATAGAGGGTGTTGTAATCATCGAACCCCGTGTGTTTGGTGATGAGCGCGGATACTTTATGGAGACCTGGTCACAGCGCGATTTTGATGAGCAGGTTATGCCCATCAAGTTTGTCCAGGACAACGAGTCCAAGTCCCGTTACGGCGTGCTCCGCGGCCTGCATTTCCAGAAGGGCAAATTCTCCCAGAGCAAGCTGGTGCGCGTAATCAGCGGCCGTGTTCTGGACGTAGCGGTTGATATCCGCAAAGGTTCTCCAACTTTTGGAAAGCATGTGGCAGTAGAATTGACTGGTGAGAACCACCTCCAGTTCTTCATCCCGCGTGGCTTTGCCCACGGTTTTGTGGTGTTGAGTGAAGAGGCTGTCTTCCAGTATAAATGCGACAACCTCTACGCTCCGCAATCAGAGGGTGCCATTATGTGGAATGATCCGGCTTTGGGTATTGATTGGCAGGTTCCGGCTGGGGATATTCTCCTTTCTGAGAAAGACCAGCATCACCCCTTATTGGCTGATTGTGCGGAGATTTTTGATTACAGTATAGACTACTACACAGAAAAATAGTACAAAACAGAACCGTCCCCTTTTGTATCATTTTGCGGGAAAGTTGAATGTTTAATATAGTTGCCTAAATATTATGTTTCCACATTTGTTAGTTTTAGTCATTGATTTGATTTTGGTCAATCTGCTTTTTCTTGGAGCAGCTTTTGTGGTGCATTGGATTCCTGATGCATTTAAGCCTTGGTTTATTTGGAACGTTTCTTATATTGTAAGCGTTATGGCATTCAGCCCGTATGCACAGTTCAGAAATTCCAAGACAGAGAAGGTGGCAGTTCGATGTCTTTATACATCGATGTTGATGACTGTGATGGCAATGTTGACCGTTTGGATGGATCCAATGGTTAAGTTTGTAATATGGAAGGGGATAGTAATATTCTTGTGTACTTATGCTGTGCTTTTCGGAGGACGTCTCGCCAGTCGTTCCATATTAAAGCAGATGCGCAGAAAAGGTTATGACAATAAACAAGTGGTATTTGTAGGCGCCGGCCATAATCTGGCTTACCTGTATGACTGCATGATGTCAGACTTGTCAATAGGCTATAAAGTGTTGGGGTATTTTGAGGATCAGCCTTCAACGCATCTGCCTGAAAAACTTGAACGTATAGGAAACATCAGCCAAGTGATTGATTGGCTTGACCATAATCATATAGATAATCTGTACTGCAACCTACCCAGTACGCGTTCCAAGGATATTGTGGCCATCATCAATTATTGCGACAAGCATTTCATTCATTTCTACTCAGTGCCTAACGTTCGCAACTACGTACACCGTGCAATGGAGGTTGAGATGATTGAAGACATGCCTGTGCTGACATTACGCAAGGAACCGCTTGAGATATGGTACAACCAACTGTTCAAGAGAGCCTTTGACATAATAGTATCATTCATTTTCATAGTAGGATTCTTCTGGTGGATTTACATAATTGTAGGCATCATAACCAAGATCACAATGCCCGGTCCGGTTCTGTTCAAGCAGAAGAGAAACGGCATCTTAGGTGAGGAATTCACCTGCCTCAAGTTCCGCTCCATGAAGGTGAATGCCGATGCTGACCGCCTTCAGGCCACCAAGGATGACCCCCGCAAGACCAAGTGGGGTGACATAATGCGCAAGACCAACATTGACGAGTTGCCGCAGTTCCTGAACGTGTTTATGGGCGATATGTCAATCGTAGGCCCCCGTCCGCACATGCTTCTGCACACAGAGGAGTACAGCGCCCTGATAGACAAATACATGCTTCGCCACTGGGTAAGACCCGGCGTAACAGGATGGGCCCAGGTAAACGGAGCCCGCGGCGAGACCCACGAACTCTGGCAGATGGAAGACCGCATCAAGAAAGACATCTGGTACATAGAGAACTGGAGCCCCAGCCTTGACATCAAGATTATGATCAAGACCGTCACCAACGTGTTTAAGGGGGACAAGCAGGCGTACTAAAAATAATTGGGGGCTGCCTCAATAGCATCATTAATTTACACATATTTAAATTTCAAAATATCATTATTATGAAAACCACAGATCAAATTCTAAAGATTAAGGCGACTGTCCTTTACGTGTTAGGGCAGATGCCGCTGGGGGTGGATTACATCCATCTGTTTAAAATTCTGTATTTTGCACAGCAGAAACATCTTGTAACATACGGAATGCCCCTGATGGAAGACACATTTTGTGCCAGAAAACATGGTCCTGTACCAAAATTAACCTACAAGGTGCTCAAGGCATCAGAGAAAGGTTTGACTTTTGAGCAGCAGGATATGCAAGATTTCCTGAGCGGAGTAAGAGTGGAACTTAGAGATGATCATCAGATTGTAATTGCTATCCAGAAAGCCGATATGGATGAACTCTCTAAGAGTGATGTTCTAGTGCTTGATGAATGCATTGACCGTTTGCGCAACATTGATGCGTTTGACCTTTCAGACCTGTCGCACGACAAAGCCTGGCTCAAAGCCAAGCGCACAGCCGACCGCACCGGCGAGGACGCCAAGATCCCCATGTACGACATTGCCGATGCCGGTGGCGCAACCAAGGAGATGCTCTGCGTAATTCGTGAGCGTCAGTGGATAGAGAGACACGTCAATTATTAAACTGAATAAAACAATTTAAAACTTAATAGTTGCTTTTTCCGCAATTCACTAAATATAAACAGATTTGTAGTTAGTAATATGAAGAAGGTTAGAATACATATTAGTAAATTGGGCCCTATTGTCGATCAAGAAATAGAATTGGCTCAGATGATGCTCTTTACCGGTGACTCGAATTTAGGTAAGAGTTATACAAACTTCTTGTGTTATTATTTGTTTAATTTATCTGTGTCTGATAGATTAAATGACTTTATATTAGCAAGAATGCAAGGCTATACAGATACTGTAGATCACTTTGATTTCAGTTTGAAAACAGATGATTTAAGACTATGGATGGAAGAAGATGTTAAACGTTTTTTTGGCTATCTACTTGCTTATCCTGACATAGATTGTGATGTCCATTTTTATTTTGATGAAACGCCGATAGCTATTACAGTATCTATTCAAGAGCATATTATTGATAATGACGAATCTAAATCTTTGTCGATTCATTTGGAGGTTAACCAAAAACCAATGGATCTTAGAATAACGAAGGCCTTAAAAATTAGTGAGATATTAACATGGATTAAATATTTTATTATTCGCGAACTAACGGGAAATGTTATTATTAATTCTATATTAATGCCCCCAGGTAGAGCTTCATTGTTATCTGGTAGCTTTACCACCCAAAGAGGATCGTCAAAGATGGGGCTTTATGAATTCTTCCTTACGGATAATGATATGATTAATTTTAGGGCTCTTCGATCTGCCTCTCTTAAAGATGACCAACAATTTTTCCAATCTCGCATTAAAAAACTAATAGGAGGAGATCTTATTTTTAGTAAGAATGGTTTAGAATTACAATTAGAGACGGGTCAATCAATTCCTATTGAGGCAGCTGCATCCTCGATTAAAGAACTTGCTCCAATTCTGATGTGGATGAAGGCTACGTCTGCGTTTCAGTATGAGAGTATTTGCATTGAAGAGCCAGAGGCTCATTGTCATCCTATGATGCAGGCACAACTTGGTGATTTATTGGTTGCTTGTTTAAACAAAGGTTCATTGTTGCAAATTACTACTCATAGTGATTATTTGCTCAAACGTCTTAATGAATTACTACGCTTGAGGGATCTAAAAGACAAAAATCCGGATAGATTTGAGGAATATTGCGTCAAATTTCAGCATAGCAGAAATTTAATTTTGGATCATAATAAGATAAAGGCATATTACTTCCATTATTCACCAGAGGAAAAGTGTGTAAAAATTGAACTCCAGAATCTTTCTGAAGGTATACCTTTTGATTCATTTTCTAAAATAATTGATGAAGAAAATAAATTTGATGATTTTATAAACGGATATGATGCAGATATGTAATGATTTAAAATCTATTTATAAGGACTACTTTTTTTGTGAATATCATGATGGGGACATTTTTGAAATTGAAGAACACTGCGGTGAGCCAGGTGTTGATGGAGTTCGTATCTGCGTTCAATCTGATCTGACTAATATTTCAAATGAGTTCCTTCATAAAACAACTGTTTCTTATATTAGAGATAATACGCATAAGCCAGAGATTCAACATGATTGTGATGGTATTATGCTTATTCATCACAACAATAATGATTATCTAGTTGCAATAGAGTTAAAAACTACTTATAGCAATACAAATATTAAAAAAGCAGAAAAGCAGATTGCTGCAAGTCTCTTTAGAATGATATATAGATTGAATCCATTTAATAGCTTTAATTTTCATAGCTACAAAATATGTGGGATGATAGTGTCATTACCTATTTCTACAGAAATAAAGCGTGATATTAGAAAAAAACAGAATACGGGAAAAACTTTAAGACATTTTGAAGAACAGGCAAGTCATTTCTTACGTACTTCCATGCCTTATATTCTTGAAGATGATGAGCATATTAAGATGTCTGAACTTCCTGTCAATCAAACCTATATCATAAAACAGATTCCATTATTCCATATTGATGTTAATAAAGGAATTACAGATATAAATATTTATAATAGTCTTCTTAAATTGAGATAACAGTTTTTTGTTCTTATTTCAACAAAAATAATACATGGTTTTACCGCTGATTCGAGGAGTGTGATGGGGTGGAAGGAAGTTTGTGATAAGATTGATGTGATGACGATAGTATAGTTGGTACAAGATTTGGAATACGGATTGACTAGAAGATGAATATATCCAGGAATTAGGAACGAATCTTTTGTGTCCCTTGTTCGTCCAGTGATGCTCCTGTTCTCCTCCCCCACAAGCTCTTGCTCGGAGATCCCGAAGGGTTCCTTTTGTGTCGGAAAGGACTTAAGACTTGAAAAGAGGCTTGCTGCTACATTTCAATTAGCAAAATAGATGTCAGCCACTGCTGCAAAGAGTCTGGGTAGTATAAGTGGCAAAGTAGCAATTTATTGTCAATTAATGCACAGTGAATACTATAGATTTTATCAATCAAGGTGGAATTCAATACCTTGAAAACCATAAGAAACAAGAATGTTTTATTAGAGTGATGGGCAATCATGGCGAAACGTTCGAGGGGATGTTTTTGGGTTATAGTCAATACACGGCTGGTTACAACCTTTCTGCGGATGGTTTCCTTCCTGATTATCCTATGATAAAGATAATCATTATTGCTAAACTTCCTGATAGGCTTGCTCCAATCTGGATAAACTTGGCGATAATTGATGATATCAATGACATTATATTTAAGTAAATATAATTATCATTTAATTTTTCTCTATGGTATTATCAAATACAGACTTAAAAGTTTTTGTTGACAAGATTAGACTAAAGCCGGAAAATATGCCCAAGTATAAGGAGCAGGTAAAACGACTTTTAGGGAATCTAGAAGACAAAATAAAGAATGATCAACGAACTGGGCTGAAAGTCACAAGGGCAGTAATATCTGGCTCTTGGAATAAACATACTATTCTTCGTCCCACGGGGGATACTCCTATTGATATTGACTTAGTTCTTTTCATTGGAGGGGATGAAAACATCATCAATGATATATCAAAACTTCATGATTTTATTGTCAGCTATCTTGAAGAGATTTATCCCCAAAAAGATATAGCAAGAGATGTGGATGCTGAAGGCCATACAAAATCTGTTAAGATTAAGTTTTTGGGTTCTGGTCTCGAAGTGGATATCGTCCCCGTGGTGCCAATCAAAACTCCCGAAGGATATGTATGGCAACCGCAACGAGGAGTTGGCGGCAAATATATAACAAGTATTGACAAACAACTAGCTTTTGCAAAGGAAAGAAGAGAAGAGAATTCGAGTTATACTTCTATAGTTCGTTGCTTGAAGTGGTGGCGCAACTACAAAGAACTGAAACCTGAGGATGGAACACCTGGCTTAAGTTCATTCTCGATAGAACTTATCGTGGCTTATCTTGACCTCACCAGAGGCATAGAGACCAACATAGAAGAAGGTATCATCAGGTTCTTTGAGTTTGTGAGCACAACAACAAAACCGTTCCCTGATATCTCTTTTCGTGGTGCAATAAATAATGTTCCCGTAAATTATGATACGCCTATTTTTGTGGCAGACAATACAAATAATGAGAATAACGCCTGCAAAAAGCTTACATCAGATTCATGGAAAGAGATAGTTGAGGAGGCTTCCGAAGCCTTTGATGCTCTTTGCCGGGCAGAGTCTTATAAAGCTGAGGGCGCAACCATAGAAGAATGGAAGAACGTCTTTGGACCAACCTTTGATATAAAATAATTATGTATAGTACAACTACACAGACATATACAGTAACCGATATTCGCAAAACTTTCGAAAGCCTCGATGCCGATATCCGTACCATTGCTCGAAGAACTAAAAAATGGGATATGGATACAGTTGATAATATAATGCATGATGTCTTGGTCTTAGCAGAAGCTGGTTATTTGAGCACTATTGATATTACGTTGCTTGATGCTAATAAAAAGGCTGTACGGGCAACGCGATACACAATCAATCAGAATGGAGTAAAATCTTCTGGTGACAAGGCTGGAAAGAATAACGATTGGGCAGATCTCCCTAATACGGAGTTGGTTGCTATTCTCTCCTATTCTCAGACATGGAGGGCTAAAACTCAGGAGCAGAAAGCTCAATTTCAGAAGGACAATGGATTCAAGATTAACTGGGTGCCATCATCTATAAATACCAAATACCTGAATCTTCGCTCATCTATTGCACAAACCTATGCCAGCAATGGTTATGAACTGAATAAATGCAATTATGAATAATGGAATCCATCTTTGATATAGAACTTGAACTTCCGAATAAGGAAATATACGATAGATCAAAGACGCTGATTGGATTTGAAAAAAAATATAGCCGAATTTCATCCAACCTTCGTCTGCTTCAAGAACAAGAGGCTGTAAATGCTTGGAGCAAAAAATGTCACGGCCAACAACTCCCTATTTTGGACTATATTCAAGACAAATATTCTCTTATAATCCTTGCAGGAGATGCTGGTACAGGAAAAACCGTGACAGCAGAGGCTATTGCTGACAGGATGGTTCGCGATCTGAATAAAGAAGGCTACTTTATTAGACTCAGCACAAGGGTAAGAGGAGAGGGGTTGCATGGACAGATGGGTAATCTGGTCAATGATGCATTCAAGCATCTTAGGGATATAGCCGGAAAGAAACGGCTATGCTACCTGCTGATTGATGAGGCTGATGCAGTCGCGACAACTCGATCCACTTTACAGATGCATCAGGAAGAAAAAGCAGCTGTTAATACGCTGATTCAAAAGATTGACGAGATTCGTGATTTGAAGGGACGAGCCGTTGTGATGATGTCAACAAACAGAATCCATTTCATTGATGAGGCTATGATCCGACGTGCTGCTGTCATCTTGGAGTTTACTCGACCTAATGCAGAAGAGAGAGTTGAGTTCTTCCGCCAATCACTATCAGGTTTGAAACTATCCGATGATGAAATAAGACAGTTGTCGGAGATGGCTGGTCCTTCCCAAGGACGAGACTATGGTTATTCCTATTCTGATTTACGACTCCGTCTTTTACCCGAAGTGGTGGCATACGCATTCACAAAGAATGAATCTATAACCTTCGATACTATAGCAACAGCTATAGAAAACATCAAGCCAAGCCCTGTCATATTATGAGTAAGACTTGTATTAACATCATATATTTTATCGTTTTGTTACTGTTTACCGCGTATTTCTTTATATGGCCAACGGAAAACGATATTATTAGGGGGACGCTTGTGCCCGGAGCTATTATGGCGGTGATTGGAATCTTGTCATCAGGCTTGACGTCTATTCTCGAAAATATCAAAAGACTTCGCCTGTATATACCAACTAAACTTTGGTACAGAAATACAGACATACGGGTCTCGGTTTCATATGTCTACAGAATCCATATTAAGAATAAGTATTTGCTCGTTTTTAATAAACGAGACAAACATCTTCAACCTGTAGGTGGAGTCTATAAATCCTTGCCTGACTCAAAAAATGAGTTAGAGAAACTTAAAATAAAGGTAGATAACCTTTTCGAAACGGAAGATGGTGTTGCAAAAGGTGATTTGCGCTTATATTTAAAGGGAAAGAAGCTGATTTCATTTCTTGACTGGTTTGACAGTCAAAAAGATCGCGAGTTGTCACCTTGGCGCGAATTTCATGAAGAGTTAGTTGCTACAGGAATTCTGAGTGGAACCAATTTCCCATATGTGAACTATAATTATAAGGGTAGAGTACAGACTCCTATCTTTGAACTAAATGTGGGAGGTAAAGGCTTCTTTCAGTATGATGTCTATGATTTGGTTTTGTCAGATAGCCAACAGAAAGAGCTTGAGGATCTCCTTGCAAAGGGTGATGGAAACCTATATAAATGGGTGACATCGGACCAAATTCAGAAGTTGGGATATGCAGATAAAAATTGCAGTGGTTCCGTAGATGTGATAAACCCACATACCAAATGGACTCTGAATATGAAATATTAGAAGTAAATAATAGTGGCTTTCAGTATTACGCACAGTGGGAGCAGGAATGTGGTTAGTTTAATGGCTTCACATATCTTAACGCCCCCAACCATAATGGGTGGGGAACCCGCAGGTCTTAATAAAAAAAGACAAAAAGTTTAAAATACGGTGAGGTATTATACTAATTGAAATAAAGTGATTTGTTTAGTAGCAACAGCGGCGGTAGCCGCACGAGTGCGGAGCGCGTGTAGGGAGGATAGAAGTTACGTGGTGAATTAACGGAAAAGTAATAAGATAGCAAAAGAGTACAAAACAGAACCGTCCCCTTTTGTATCATTTTGAGGAAAGTGAAGGAAGATGATGTATAAATTTGACATACTGTTTAAGAAGAGATTTAAGAGTGGGGGAGTTAGGGTGGCTACTTATGGTAGCATTCTTGAGAATCCTGATGAATTTTGCCAGGGTGAGGGATTGGCTGATGCTGAGGGTGAACTCTCCATGGTGCTTGAGGGAGTTGAGGCTGGGTTCTCCATCAACGCGCTGTATAGGAAGTATAGGGCGCAACTGGTGGGGCACATGAACGCTGAGATGTTCGGCAAGGATTTCCCGCTACGTTTTGTGCTTGCCTAGGCTGATGACCCGTCGTCAATCAGGATTGAGCTGCGTGATGAGGACGGATACACCTATGCGTCAAGTGTGCATACTGAAAGTGTGAATGGCAGCAAGACGCTGGATTTGAGTGGCACGGATTCTTTTGTGGTGCTGATTGTCAAGGAGGGAGAATGCTCAATCCCGTCCGATGACAAAGAACAGTCCATCACTTTAAAAACTGGACAAATAGTCTTCTGTCCGGAATCAATGAAAGAAATAACGTTGCAGGCCGATGATGCAACGCTTATAATTGCCAGTTCTGTAACAGCCTCATAAGAAAGTACAGACGGGACTACTCCCAATTTCACATTTAATAATAACTTTGCGGTCCGTTTTTTTGGTTCACTACGAAATAAATCAAAATTTATGAAAGGAATTGTACTTGCCGGTGGTTCTGGTACCAGACTTTACCCAATAACTAAGGGTGTAAGTAAGCAGATGTTGCCGATATATGATAAACCTATGGTTTATTATCCTATCAGTGCATTGATGCTTGCCGGTATCAGGGAAATATTGATTATATCTACACCGTATGACTTACCTGGTTTCAAGCGTTTGCTTGGTGATGGCAGTGATTATGGCGTACACTTTGAGTATGCTGAGCAGCCTTCTCCGGATGGTTTGGCCCAGGCTTTCATTATTGGCGAGAAGTTCATAGGCAATGATAGTGCATGCCTCGTGTTAGGAGACAACATTTTTTATGGAAGTGGTTTTACTAAGTTGCTTAAGAAGGCTGTTGAAGATGCAGAGAAGAATCAAAAAGCAACAGTGTTTGGTTATTGGGTTTCTGATCCTGAACGTTATGGTGTTGCAGAATTTGATAAAGAAGGCAATTGCTTGAGCATTGAAGAGAAACCTGCAAAGCCAAAAAGTAACTATGCTGTAGTGGGCATTTATTTCTATCCCAATAAGGTAGTTGATGTTGCAAAACATATCAAACCCAGCGCAAGAGGTGAACTTGAAATAACAACCGTGAACCAGGTATTCCTAAACGACGGTGAACTTAAAGTTCAGGTGTTTGGTCGTGGATTTGCTTGGCTTGATACTGGTACACATGACAGTTTGGCTGAGGCAAGTACATTTGTTGAAGTTATTGAGAAGCGTCAAGGCTTAAAAGTGGCTTGTCTAGAGGGGATAGCCTATCGCAATGGGTGGATTACAGAGGAAAAGATGCGAGAACTTGCTAAGCCAATGCTCAAGAACCAATATGGCCAGTACCTGCTCAAGGTAATTGACGAGATGAAAGAAGATATTAATTCAAATACATTAGAACACGTATAATGGAAGTTATAAAAACTGACATAGAAGGAGTCTTAATTATAGAGCCAAAAGTATTTAAAGACCCGCGCGGATATTTCTTTGAGAGTTTCTCACAGCGTGAGTTTGATGAGAAGGTTACACCAATATTAGGTCATTCAATAAAATTTGTACAGGATAATGAGTCTATGTCTTCATACGGAGTGATGCGTGGGCTCCATTTCCAAAGGCCTCCTTTTACACAAAGTAAGTTAGTTCGTTGTGTTAAAGGTGCAGTTCTTGATGTTGCAGTAGATATACGTAAAGGTTCAAAAACATATGGCCAACACATGTCGGTTGAACTTACTGAAGACAATCACCGTCAATTCTTTGTACCACGCGGTTTTGCGCATGGCTTTGCCGTGTTGAGTGAAACAGCAATCTTTCAATATAAGTGTGATGAATTCTATCACCCAGAGGCTGATGGTGGTATAAGTATTCTTGATGATTCACTCGGTATAGATTGGCGTCTTAATGATAAGGCGATATTAAGTGAGAAAGACACAAAACACCCAATTCTCAAAGATTTCCATACCCCATTTGATATTAAAATTAGTTTGTACTGATTATGAACATTTTAGTTACTGGTGCCAACGGTCAACTTGGTAATGAAATGCGTATTGTGAGTAAAGGTTCACAAGATAATTATATTTTTACTGATGTCATAGAAATTGAAGGTCAGGAAACAACTCTGTTAGATATTACCAAAATTGATGCAATAAGAAGTCTTGTTAAAGCACAAGATATTAAGGTTATTGTAAACTGTGCAGCTTACACAAATGTAGATAAAGCTGAGACTGACCATGAGTTTTGTGAGTTGCTGAATGCTAAAGCACCTGAGAATCTGGCTATTGCTATGAAAGAGGTGGACGGCCTGTTAGTACACATAAGCACAGATTATGTGTTTGGTGGAGACCCCTATAACACTCCTTGTAAAGAGGAACAGAAAGGAACTCCAACTGGTGTTTATGGTTTAACTAAGTTGCATGGCGAACAAAATATCCAGAAAAGCGGAGTTAATTATTTGATTTTCCGTACAGCATGGCTCTACAGTGAGTTTGGTAAGAACTTTGTAAAGACCATGCTTAACTTGACTGCAACCAAGCCTCAGTTGAAAGTTGTGTTTGATCAAGTAGGAACCCCCACTTATGCATACGATTTAGCAAAAGCCATCTATGATATAATTGAACAACGTAAGTATGATGGCAATACTGGAATCTATCATTATAGCAATGAGGGCGTGTGCAGTTGGCTTGATTTCACTAAAATGATTGCTGAATATAGCGGTCAGACAAGTTGTGACATTCAACCATGTCATAGTGATGAATTTTCAAGTCCTGTAAAACGTCCTGCTTTTTCTGTTTTGGATAAGACTAAGGTAAAAGAAACATTTGGCGTGAAAGTTCCATATTGGACGGATTCACTAAAAAAATGTATTAACAAACTGAAATTAGAAAAGATATGAAGTAGACCGTTTAAGGGGTAAAACTGCAATTACAAATAAATTGACAAAAATATTTATAGAATAATAAAAAACGCAAGTAC
>DBYQ01000077.1 GCA_002310015.1 Bacteroidales bacterium UBA1182 | reverse complement strand
AAACTACGCGCTTCGCGCTATCCCATTGTCCATTGGCCAATGGGATGGACTTTCTTTTATTTTGCTATCGCAAAAGGGGCCCCTCCCGTTAAGAGATTCTTTTCCTCCTCGTCGTTCGGTAAAGAAAGCCAGCTTTCTCTACTCTCACTTCCTTCGTCGGTTCACAAGCCCACGGGCGGCCATGGTTTTCTATACCCTATCCCTAAATTGTTCGCTCGCTTGGCTGGCTTTTGATTTTATTTGAGGATTTCCTCCAGGAGTTTGTCGGCTAGGCGGCTAGCGCCGATGCGGAAGCGGGTGTTGTTGAGCCAGTCTTTGCCCAGGATGATCTTGGCGATGGTCCAGTATAGCAGGGCGTCTTCAACGGTACTGATGCCGCCTGCAGCCTTGACTCCGATTGTACGGCCTGTTTCATCGGCATATTCCCTTACAGTCTTGCACATTACGCAGAATGATTCAGGATCAGCGCCAGGCACCTCTTTACCGGTAGAAGTCTTGATGAAATCTGCACCGGAGTACATTGCTATAAGAGCAGCTTTCTTTACGTTGTCAAGTGAGCCCAGTGCACCTGTCTCAAGGATAACCTTGAGTGTCTTGTCAGCGCAGAGAGACTTGAGTTCATCAATCTCATCGGACAGAGTCTCGTAGTCAGAGTTAAGGACATGGCCGGCGTTCTGTACTATGTCTATCTCATCTGCTCCGTCATGCAGTGCTAATGATGTCTCAGCAATCTTGACTTCAAAGAAAGTCTGTGATGAGGGAAAACCGCCTGATACACAGCATGTTTTTACGCTTTCTACCTCAAGTGAACTGCTCACTGTCTTTGCGTAGAGCGGCCATGTGCAGATGGATGCAACTGACGGCAGGTCAGGATACTTGTCCTCAAGCTGGTTGACTTTCTCAACAAATGCAAGAACAGTATCTTCATTGTCCGTGGGTTTGAGCGTTGTCAGGTCTATGCAACTGTATATCTTTTTGAGGGTTTCTTTGTCATGAACTCCAGTTATCTCCTTTCTGGCTTTCTCAACGGTGGCTTTTACCCATGCAGCGTCAACTTTCATGTTATACTTGCTGAAAGCCTCGTTGAACTTGTCAGTAGTTGGCTGATTTACTGACTGTTCCTCCATTTCATCGTAGATTTCCATTATTTATTCCTTGTTTTTTGTATCCATTATAATCGTTACAGGGCCGTCATTTAGCAACGAAACCTTCATATCAGCTCCAAAGATACCTTTTTCAACCTTAATTCCCGACTCTTTTTCAAGTGTTTGACAGAACTTTTCATACATAGGTTCTGCAACAGGTCCTTTTGATGCCCTTATGTATGAGGGTCTGTTTCCTTTTTTTGTGCTGGCCATGAGAGTGAACTGGCTTACTGCAAGCAGACCACCCCCTATTTCCATGACCGATCGGTTCATTACGCCGTTTTCATCATTGAAAATCCTGCATCCTGCTATCTTTTTTGTGAGCCACTCTATATCCTCCTGTGTATCCGCATCCTCTACACCTACAAGTATCAGCAGACCCTCTTTTATTGCGCCTGTAATCTTGCCGTCCACCTTTACGCTGGCCTCAGTTACTCTTTGTAATACCGCTCTCATTTATGAAACCAATTATATACTGTTTCTGCCTTGGCTTTACCTATCTCATTTGAAAGTTCCTCCAGATTTGCTTCTGAAATCCTCTTTACGCTCTTGAACTTCCTGATCAGAGCAGTGGCTGTATTCTCTCCGATACCCTTTATGTCAGTAAGTTCTGAGTGGGTCTGGCGCTTGCTGCGCTTCTTTTTGTGGAATGATATGGCTACCCTGTGAACCTCATCCTGCATCTGCTCCAGCAGGCGGAACAGCTCACTGTCAGGTTTGACTCCCACCTCCATCTGCGGGAATCCGTACAGAAGTCCCGATGTCTTGTGGTGTGCGTTTTTTACCAGACCTGCAATGTTTATGCTGATATTCAGGTTATCGATCACCTCTTTTGCTATGGTCATCTGTCCTTTTCCGCCATCCACTATCACCAGGTCCGGCATGGCACTACCCTCCTCTATTGCCCGCATCCAGCGGCGCATCATAACCTCATACATTGAGCCGTAATCATCGCCTCCAGCACCGCTCTTTATGTTGTACAGACGGTAATCCTTACGGGAGGGCTTGCCGTTTTCATATACCACACACGCTGCTACTGCATCTGTTCCTGATATATGAGAGTTGTCAAAACACTCAATGCGCAGAGGTGTCTTTTCCATTCCAAGCAATGTGCCCAATTCCTTCATCAAACGGACATGTTTCTGTTCAGGGTTGAGCTTGTCACTGCGTTTAAGCCTGTCGGCCCGATACTGTTTGACATTAAGGGCAGAGAGTTCCAGCAGCTTTTTCTTTTCACCTTTTTGAGGTACGGTCCACGTAACACCTGTTATTTCCGCTTCCGGTAAAAAAGGAACAATTATCTCACGTGCCGTGCTATGATAACGGTTGCGCATCTCTACTATGGCCAGCATAAGCATCTCATCCAGGGATTCATCCATCTTTCGCTTATACTCAAATGTAAAAGCCTGGTTTATGCAACCGCCTGACACATGCAGATAGTTTACAAATACCACATCCTCATCATTGTCTATGCTATAAACATCGACATTGTCAAGACCGGTATCCACCACACGGCTCTTTTCACGGAACTCCATGATGGTGTCATACTTGTTCTTTACTGCCTGTGCCTCTTCAAAACGCATCTCTGACGCCAGTTTTTTCATCTCCTGCATCATTGATTTGGTCAGTTCCTGGCTGCGGCCTTTCAGAATCTCTCTTATCTCTGCTATCTGTTCGTTATAATCCGATCGTGAAATATGCCCCACGCATGGCGCCGGGCAGTTTTTTATGTGATATTCAAGACACTCTTTGAATTTACCGGCTTTAATGGATTCTTCAGAAAGCGGCAGGCGGCATGTCCTGACTTTATATGCTTGCGATACAATCTGTAACAGTCCGTTAAGAGTACCTGTATGGCTGAACGGTCCATAATATTCTGAGCCGTTACGTATTATTTTTCTTGTTTTGAATACCCGTGGATAATCCTCACGCGTAATGCATATTGACGGATATGTCTTGTCATCCTTTAGAAGGATGTTATAACGTGGTTTATATCTCTTTATCAGGTTATTCTCTAACAGGAATGCATCCCATTCCGTTTCTACTACTATATATTTAAGGTCCGATATCTTGCTTACCAGCATTCTGGTCTTATCGGTCTGGTTCTCTTTTATAAAGTATGATGAGACTCTCCGTTTAAGGTTTTTGGCTTTGCCTACATATATGACCGTACCCAGTTCATCCAGATACTGATAGCATCCGGGTTTTTCAGGCAGATTCTGGACAATCAGTTTTAGCCTTTTTTCGTATGCCTCTTTACCTTTCAATTACTGAACTCCGTCAAATTCGTCAATTGCAATAAAGCTGTCCACCGGACAATCCTCTGGAAATCTCTCTTTTGCGTGAAAGTTTGTCAGTTCAATGATGCAATTTACCATTACTTTCTTTGGCTTGAATGTCTTGACCAGTTCACATGACGCCTGCAGAGTACCTCCTGTAGCCAGTAGGTCATCGTGGATCAGAACGACATCGTTTTCAGTAATGGAATCCTTATGCATCTCAATGCGGTCAAATCCATACTCTTTCTTGTATTCCAGGCTTACCTTCTCATATGGCAGTTTGCCGGGTTTGCGTATGAGGATGAAACCTGCACCCAGTCTGTATGCCAGTGCTGCGCCGATTATAAAGCCTCTTGATTCAACTCCGCAGACTTTTGTTATGCCTTTTTCCTTATAGAATTCATAGAGTGAGTCAACAATCTCTCCAAGATCTTCCGGGTTCATGAACCAGGATGTTACATCCTTGAACTGAACGCCTTTCATAGGGTAATCAGGAATATTCCTAAGATGGTTGATTAGTGTCTCTTTACTCATATCAATATAATTGTTTCACGTGGAACATTTTTTGTTTTATCTGTTCAGGAGTACCAGCAGGACGTTGATGTCGCTAGGTGACACTCCTGGAATACGGCTTGCTTCAGCAAGGGTCTCGGGGTCATGTTTGATAAGTTTCTGTCGGCACTCGGTGGAGAGCGACTGAAGCGTGCTGTAATCAAAGCGCCCCTTTATGCGTATATCCTCCAGACGTTTCATCTTGTCTGCAATAAGCCTTTCGCGGCTTATGTATCCGCTGTATTTCATCAGGATCTCGGCTGCCTCAATTATTTCATCCTTGCGAGTAGGTTCGGTTTTTTCAAGCTCTATCTTAAGTGCTTTGATGTGGCTTGAAAGGTTTTCAAGTGTAAGCTGCGGTCTTTCTATAAGGTCGGCCAGTTTACATCCTTCACGCAGAGGAGTGGTTCCTAGCTGCTCAAGAGCAGCATTGATAAGCGCGGGTTTTACAGAGAAGTTCCTAGCGAAATCTATAATACGGTTTATCTCATCACGCTTGGTACGCATCAGTTCATAACGCTCCTTTGTTGCCAGCCCTATGTTGTATGAGCGCTCTGTGAGACGCAAATCAGCATCGTCCTGACGCAGGAGTATACGGTACTCAGCTCTGGAGGTGAACATTCTGTATGGCTCATCAACACCTTTTGTGATTAGGTCATCAACAAGCACACCTATATATGCTTCGTCACGTGCCAGAGTGAACGGTTGTCCGCCATGACAGCTTATGTGGGCATTGATACCTGCCAATATTCCTTGTCCGCCGGCCTCCTCATATCCCGTAGTGCCGTTTACCTGACCAGCCATGAACAGACCGGTCACAACCTTTGATTCAAGTGTATGCTTGAGCTGGGTGGGATCAAAGTAGTCATATTCTATGGCATATCCCGGGCGATATATTACAAGGTCGCGGAATGCCGGAATCTCCTTCAATGCCTTTATCTGGATATCCATGGGCATTGATGATGAGAATCCGTTCAGATACATCTCATTGGTGTTCTCTCCTTCAGGTTCCAGAAACAACTGGTGTTGGTCTCTGTCAGGGAAAGTAACCAGTTTTGTCTCTATGCTGGGACAATAACGTGGACCGATACTCTTGATTTGTCCATTGAATAGGGGGGAATCCTTTAGTCCTGAGCGAAGTACTTCATGAACCCTCTCATTGGTATAGGTGGTCCAGCAGCACATCTGCTTGAGATGACGTTCCTGGCCCATGAATGAGAAACGATGGAAATCATTCTCGCCGTCCTGACGTTCCATCTCCTCAAAGTGTACGCTGCGGCTGTCTATACGCACCGGGGTGCCGGTTTTCATGCGACCGGTACGTATTCCGTGGCGTGTAATGGATTCTGTAAGCAGGTATGAAGCCGGTTCAGATATTCGTCCGCCGGGCATGGTTACGCGGCCTATGTGCATGAGTCCGTTAAGGAATGTTCCTGTTGTCAAGACCACGCACTTGCAAGAGAACTCTGCACCCTCAAGTGTCTTTAAACCTACAACCTGGCCGTCTTTAACCAACAGTTCGGTTACCGTGTCCTGCCAGATGTTCAGATTGGGCTGGTTTTCCAGAACGGTGCGCCAGGCCCAGATGAACTTAGCTCGGTCACACTGTGCGCGTGGGCTCCACATGGCGGGGCCTTTGGAGCGGTTTAGTATGCGGAACTGTATGGCTGTGCTGTCAGTAACCAGGCCCATGTGACCGCCCAGTGCGTCTATCTCTCTTACAATCTGCCCTTTAGCTATGCCGCCAACTGCGGGATTGCAGCTCATTTGCCCAATCTTGTTCATATCCATGGTTATGAGACAGGTTTTGGAGCCCATCTGAGCAGCGGCAGCGGCGGCCTCGCAACCTGCGTGGCCCGCACCGATCACAATCACATCGTACTTAAAGTCCATACAAGCTACAAATTTACTGCAAAATCTTGGAATGGAAGATAATAGGGATGCTTCTCTTTGCGCTCTCTTTCTCATTGCAGGAGCCGGACATACGGTTTAGGGACCATCAGTGGAGGGCGTGAGCGGAGCGCCCCGGAAAGGCCGTTAAGAACATCGTTACGTTCAACGACGGTTAGGCCCCAAAGGGGACTAAGACGGAGGCGATCGATGTTTAGGTCTTGGAGGGAGCGCGCAGTAGCCCGGAACGTTGCGTCCCTAAACCGTATGTCTGGCGGAGGTACCCATTATTGAGAGCGCAAAGAGAAGCATCCCTATTATCTTCCATTGGTGCATTTGTTGTACTTTTGCGCAAAACAATCGTAAGATGGATGTTGATATAAGGCGCGCCGGCAACGCAGACTTGAAGGTTATTCATGAGATGGCGGAGATTGTTTTCCGTCAGACTTACAAGTCAATACTGTCACCTGAGCAGATGGATTATATGATGGAATGGATGTATTCTTTAGCCAATTTGCAGAATCAGGTGAACAGCGGACATGTATATTATATTGCTTGGGCCGATGACGAACCGCAAGGGTATGTATCGGTCAGAAAGGACTCTGTGGATGCTGACGGGACAGAGGTTTGGCACCTGGAGAAGATTTATGTCATGCCATCAGCGCAAGGTATCGGGCTGGGTAACAGGCTTTTGGAAACTGCAAAGCAGCATGTGCGTGACAACAAGGTGTCTGTCAAGGCCAGGATTGAGTTGAACGTGAACCGTAATAATCCGGCGGTTGGATTCTACCGTAACCAGAGACTCTCTATACTAAGACAGGGTGATTTTCCCATTGGAAACGGTTTTTACATGAATGACTACATAATGGGCATTGACATCTGACCATGGAGAATGATAAGCTTAAAAACGGTGTATTGACCGGCAATTTGGCTTGCTTTGGGGCATATGCCATATTCGGGTTCAACATAATAACCTGCAAGAACATTGCCATTGACGGGAACATCACTCCTATGGCTCTGTTCTGCCTGCGCTCTTTCGGCGCAATGGTGCTGTTCTGGATATGGTCCCTGTTTGAGTCTCCGCATGAGCAGATAGAGAGGGCTGATATGTGGAAAGTGGCTCTGGCATCATTCCTGGGGCTGTTCCTGACTCAGCTTTCGTTCCTTTTTGCCATAACCAAAACTACCGCGATCGATGCATCCATACTCAGCACACTCACACCTATCATGACTCTGGTAATATCGGCCATAGTGATTAAGGAGAGGATTACATGGAGCGGGGTTGCGGGTATAGCGCTTAGCCTGGTGGGTGTGTTCATCCTTATTTTCAACTGCGTTTCAATCAACTCCGGTGCCGATTCAACGTCAGTTTGGGGTATTGTGGGAATGATTGTAAACGGCATCTGCTTTGCGTCTTATGTGGGGATTTTCAAGCCTGTGATCCGGAAATACTCCGTAGTTACATTCATGAAATGGATGTTCCTGTTCTCATCTGTCATGGCTCTGCCTTTCTGTTTCGGCGCATTCAAGGTTTCAAATCTGGGTGCGGTTTCCATGGATGTGATGTGGCAGGTGGCATATGTTGTGGTTTGCGCCACGTTCATCGCCTATTTCCTCATTCCCATAGGGCAGAAGCGCCTGCGTCCGGTAGTGGTCTGCATGTACACCTATGTGCAGCCGGTCATTGCCATGGTCATTGCGCTGGCTCTGGGGCTGGACAGCCTGACACTGCTTAAGGTGATAGCCTCTGTTCTGGTTTTTACAGGGGTAGGCCTGGTTAATTTTGTTCCCAAAAAGAGCCTTAGATGACAGATTATCTTCTCATAGCGTTGCTTTCCGTAGGAGCCAGTTTCGTGGAGCGTACCACAGGATTCGGGTTCGGGATATTCATCATGACGGTCCTGCCGTTCCTGATGCCGTCATACGGTGAGGCTACGACACTGTCCGGATTGTTGGCACTCACTACAACCCTGATCATATGCAGCAGGATGTGGAAACTGATTATCTGGAAGCATCTATGGCCTATTCTGATAACATTCATCGTGGTTTCTGGCGGTGCGGTCTACATGCTGTCCCGCATGCAGCTCAGGTCCCTTACCATGTCGCTTGGAATCATCCTTATCCTGATAAGCATATATTTCCTCACTCTGGGAGGCAAGATTCGCATAAAACCTACGGTGAAAGCGCAGATAATCACCGGCAGCCTGAGCGGACTCATGGGAGGTTTCTTTGGCATGCAGGGACCGCCGGCAGTGCTATACTTCATTTCCTCCGAGAAGGATAAGGACCATTACATGGCCATAATCTCCATGTATTTCTGCCTGGGTAATCTGGCTATGACATTTTTCCGTGCAGGCAGCGGATTCCTCACCTTGTCCGTTTGCAAGGCCTACGTAGCAGGTATTGCGGGTGTCTTTCTGGGCACTTACATCGGAACCAAGGTCTTTGAACGTATTCCTGCGCAGGTGTTCCGGTACGTGGTCTATGCCTATATAGGAATCTGCGGCATAATCATCCTTTCAACTATGTAATAACCAATAATCAGTAATATGAGAAAGTTGCTCAATTCAGTCCTTGTATCTATTATGTTTGCGTTAATTGCCTGTAAGGGCAGTGTCTCTGTGGATAGTCCGGAGGCGGAGACAATCCTCTATGATCCCGACAGTACCGCGGTATTGAAAGCGGATGATATTTTGGAATTGACCAGGGTGATTCAGCTGGAGACCGCCGGTCCCTCCAGCATGATAGGTGATATTTACCAGTTGGCCTATACAAATGGCGTTTTTGTTGTCTTTGACATGAGTAATAAAGTCGTGAAAATATTCGATGAAAACGGTAAATTCGTAAGAAATATATCATCACACGGCAATGGCCCTAAGGAGTATCTGGATATCCGTAGCATATGCATAACACCCAACGGCAATATTGCCATTGTCGATGATATGAAAAAGAGGATTACGGAGTTTACGGTCGACGGCAAATACGTATCCGATTTTTCTATCCAAGGCTATCCTCACGGTGTTGAATACCTGAACAATGACACCCTTGTATATGAATCCGCTTGTGACATATCAGCTGATGACGACAGAATAAATGCAAGTGAGATATATATAGCTGACCGCAAGGGTGAGATAATAGGATGTTTCGGTGAAGACATGTATTTTAAGACACGCAGGAGTGATTATGGTATGTCCAGAGGTCTGCTTTACAGGTATTGCGGCACAGTCTTCTTTACGTTGCTGGAGAACAACATAATCTACAAAATGAACGATGACGGTACAGCGGTTCCCAAGTATAACCTTCAGTTGCGTCCCAAGAACCTGGTTCCTATGTGGGATAAGGAGTATCACACAGAGGATGATATTATGTATTGGATGACAAACTTTTTTGAACAGCCCAACTTTGGCGGAGCCTTTATAGAGTTTGAGGATTACTCAATTGTAAGATATACACAGCATTATCATTATCTGCCGATGTTGGTCTATGACCATAGGAAAAAGCAGACTTTTGCGGTCGATGAAACCGGAGATGACGGTGTTTTCAGATCTTTTTTCAATTTCTCATGTGCTGTCATGGACGATGGTCACAGCATTGCATGCTGGGTAAATCCGGATGTAATCCGTAGTTTTCTGCAGTATGGAAGGATTCCTGATAATGAACTGTTCCGGAAAGCAGTAAGCGAGATGGATGATGAGTCTAACCCAATCCTTCTGGTGTTCACTTTCAAATAACAAAATCGTGGTGGAATAGCCCATTCCACCACGATTTTTTATCAGTCAGTATTGTCATTTCCTTTTCTTCTTGCCTTTGGCAGGAGGATTGAGTTCATCCTTGGCGGCCTGCAGGAGTTTATGGAATTCCGGCATGGTATGCAGGTGGGCTAGGGTGGCCGATGCCCACAGGCGGGCGGTCTGAACATCGCTGGGGTAGTTGTAACCGGCAATGACGCGGCTGCGGCCGTACTCGAATCCACGTCCAAGTATATCGTTGGCAGCCTCACGTGGACCTATTTCTACAAGCAGCAAGGCAAGTCCCCAACCAATCTCTGAATGTGTTGAAGGATAACTGGTTGTTGCTTTTAAGGTATCCTCATCTTCACTGATCAATGTCTTGTTCCTACGGGGATTGAGTCTCACATAGGGGCGCTCGCGGAATGTGGTACTGCCCAGTTCACCGGCGGTTTTGATGAGGTTATCCCTTGTATAATCCAGCAGAGCTGCAATGGCGGGGTTTGACTCGCGGCTTATTTCAAATGCGGGAGTACTGAAAGTCTTCATCATAGCCTCAACGCTGTTGTCTGCATCAATCTTAGCCTGCTCACCACGCTCGGTTTCCCTTTCAGGAAGAGTCTCGTAATACTTTATTACATCACCGTAGAAACGGTGGCTATCCTCTGTGACAGGACCGTCAAAAACCTTGTTTCCATCGGGAAATCCTTCTGTCTGGCTTACATTCTTGATGCCCTTGATTATGCAGTACTCCTTGCGGGCTGCCTCCAGGTCTTTCTGGAAATACTGGCTGGCATGCATTACGGCCACAGCTGTGGCGCCACACAGGAAACCTGCGTCAACATCACTCTGGTAGTGGGCGCCTACAATAACGCGGCTCTCACCATACTGGTATCCGGTACGTAACAGGGTATCCTGCAGTTCAGGAACCATCTCAGAGAGAACAAGTGCGGTACTCCAACCAAGTGCAGTGTGACCTGACGGATATGATCCGTTGAAACGGAGCTCACGCTCATTGTCAAAGCGGCCCCATGTATGCTCGTTGTACTGAGCAAACGGGCGTGTGCGCATGTATTTGCGCTTGGCATTGTGTGTACTCTGGTTCTCTGTCCACAGTACGTTGTAGAGCAACTTATAGATGGCGGGAGTCTTCTCCTTGCTTATTTCAAAACCCAGGGTTCCCTGATGTATTCTTATCATTCCGTTAATTCCCCATTGGGAATCATCGTTGGCTTGCTGGCCGCGTTGGGTTGGACGTACGGTCTTGCCCCATTGCCACTGGGCAAAGTCATCGGCGTATTGCGGGCTGAGCATATCGGGTGGTGGCGGCAGATAGATGCCGGCATCGGGCATATTCTCAAGGAAAACATAAACGGTATCTTTCTCTGTCTGGGCAAAACTTAAGCCCGTAAACAACGCTACGGCAAAAGTGGCGTAGAGTCTTTTGTAAAAAACTTTCATTATGTAAACAGGTATTTGTTATTGCATATTTCTTAATCTCACATCAATATCAGGCAGCAGTGCAGGCAGTCCGTTCAGGTCTGTCTGGCTGAAATGGTAAGGTATCAAAACCTTTGGTCTTATGATGTTTGCAGCCTTTACGCACTGTTCAACGGTCATTGTGTAGGGCTGGTTTACAGGCAGGAAAGCCACATCTATATTCTTGATGTCGGCCATTTCAGGAAGATCTTCAGTATCACCTGCTACATATAGTCTGAAACCATTCGGGAAAGTGAGTATATAACCGTTTCCGTTGTTCTTGGGATGGAACTGCTCGCGTCCGGGTGTGGTGTTGTATGCTGGGACAACGTCAAGCCTGATGCCTTGCGGCAAATCGGCTTTTTCAAAGTTGGCTATACTCTTTCCCATACCTATCTGTCCCTGTGACTTGGCATTGAGCAGAAGTATGGTTTTATCCGATGAAAGGGCGGTTATGGCATTCTTGTCCAAATGGTCGCCGTGCTCATGGGTTACCAGTACGGCATCGGCTTTTGGGAATTCAGTTGCATAATCTGTGTTTTTGCCGTATCCGCTTACCGGATCAAAATGTATGTAGGCTCCTTTATAGAAAACTGCCAGCGTGCCGTGTTTGATGAGAGTAAGGACAACAGGTTCGTTGCCGTCCATGAAACACTCAATTTCATAGGTGTTGACTGGTTTGCCTGCATCTGTCCAACTCATATACCCCTCTTTAAGGTTTACTACCTGATAACCTGCTTCACTCAGTACGGAGGCAGCGGCAGCGCTGCGTCTTCCGCTTCGACAGTAAATGGCAAGACGGGTTGATTTGTCTAAATTTTTACTGATTTCATCAATAAATCCATCCTTTTGCCAGTCAATGTTTATGGCGTTTGGAAGATGTCCTTCATTGTACTCCTGGGGTGTACGCACATCAATTACACAAGTTCCGGCAGACAATATTGCCTGGTGAAACTCATCGGGATTCATATCAGCCCAATTACTGCAGTTGCATGAAGTAAAGCCAAGCAGAGACATGCACATGGATAAGGTTAGTTTCAGTTTTTTCATATGGAATTGTTTAACTGGACAAAGATACAGCAAACCGAGAGGAGAAAAAACAAACTTGTTTGATTTTTATCCCGAGGCGCAGCGTATCTTCTTCAAAGATAAGTAAAGATTGTCAATTCTCAGCAATAGGCAATAATGTCTCATATCTTATAGGAAAAATACACATTATTGAGTATATTTGCAGTCTATTTTACACGCGCACAAACTAAAACATTCATAATCAAAAAACTAAACTTTTATGTGGTTAATCGATTCTTCAATCGGACGTAAGGTTGTGATGAGCGTCACCGGTGCCGCTCTGATCCTGTTCCTGACATTCCACATGGCAATGAACTGCGTTGCCCTGATATCGGGCGATGCATACAATGTCATCTGCGAATTCCTGGGAGCAAACTGGTATGCACAGGTAGGTACTTATGGCTTGGCCATACTTATGGCTCTCCATTTTGTCTATGCCTTTATTCTGACAATTCAGAACAGGAGGGCACGCGGCAGTGAGAGATATGCTGTTACAGAGAGGCCAAAATCTGTAGAGTGGGCTTCACAGAACATGCTGGTTCTGGGTATCATCGTGCTTGTGGGCCTATTGGTGCATTTAGCCAATTTCTGGTCAAAAATGCAGCTTCAGGAACTCATTCACGGCACAAACTTTGTTGCAGGACAGAACGGTCCTACAGATGGCGCTTTCCTGATCCAGTACACGTTCTCACAGTGGTATTACGTAATTATCTACACAATCTGGCTTGCCGCTCTCTGGTTCCATCTTTCACACGGATTCTGGAGCATGTTCCAGACTGTCGGCTGGAGTGGCACCAAATGGCAGCGCCGCTGGCAGGTTATCGGTAACATCTACGTTACTTTGGTAATACTTGGCTTCCTGAGCGTGGTTTATGTCTACTTTTTCAAGAGCCTTTGTTAAACCGTAAAAGTATTTGAATATGGCTACTATAGATTCAAAAATTCCCGAAGGCCCGTTGGCAGAAAAATGGTCCAACTATAAGGCTCATCAGAAACTTGTCAACCCCGCTAACAAGCGTAAGCTTGACATCATAGTTGTAGGTTCAGGTCTGGCAGGCGCATCGGCAGCCGCTACACTCGGTGACCTTGGTTTCAAGGTAAAGTGCTTCTGCATTCAGGATTCACCCCGTCGTGCTCACTCAATCGCAGCACAGGGTGGTATCAATGCCGCCAAGAACTACCAGAACGACGGTGACTCAGTATATCGTCTTTTCTACGATACCATTAAGGGCGGTGACTACCGTTCACGTGAGGCCAACGTTTACCGTCTGGCCGAGGTATCAAACAATATCATAGACCAGTGCGTAGCACAGGGTGTTCCTTTTGCCCGTGAGTACGGCGGCACACTTGCCAACCGTTCTTTCGGTGGTGCTCAGGTATCGCGTACATTCTATGCCCGCGGTCAAACCGGTCAGCAGCTGCTTCTGGGTGCTTACTCAGCACTGAGCTATCAGGTACATCAGGGCAACGTTGAGCTGTTTACCCGTTGCGAGATGCTTGATCTGGTTATGATCAAGGATGAGGAGGGTAAGGAGCGTGCCCGCGGTATCATCTACCGTGACCTGGTTACCGGTGAGATCAAGCGTTGCTCAGCCCACGCCGTTGTTATCGGTACCGGAGGTTACGGAAACACCTATTTCCTGTC
>DBYQ01000035.1 GCA_002310015.1 Bacteroidales bacterium UBA1182 | reverse complement strand
GCAGTAATATTTCAGGTCCTTTATTATGTTCCTTCACTATCTCAAAATGGCTTTCCGTAGTCTGGGCAAGTACCGGATGCAGAATCTCATATCAATAGTAAGCCTTGCCGTTGCCCTGTTCTGTTTCAGCATCAACATGTATTTAAGCCGATTCATGGTGCAGATGGATAACTGGCTGGATGACCGGGTTGTTTTTCTGACAAATGTAGAAGGCGACAGTTACGTAAGTTTTGATCTGGCAAAGGAGATAGCAGAACAAAGACCTGAAATAGATGCTTTGTTACGGTGTCATTCTTATCCTCGCTCCTGGAAGAAGGCCGACGATAAATCAAGCGTAGCTAATAGGGATTATTTTATCCATACTGATACTACCCTGCTTGATGTGCTGGGGCTTAAGTTGATAGCAGGTAACTGGAAATCCGTGTGCAACACCAATGCTGAGCATTGTGTGGCGCTGTCAGAATCTTTTGCCAAGAAACAATATGGCTCTGCCGATGCTGCAGTCGGTCAGGAGATTCTTATTAATGAGCTTGGGGGTGTTACAGTGCAGGCTGTGGTGCAAGACCTGCCGTTTGCCAATTCCATTATGAGTCTTGGATATGCGGCAGGATGGATATTCAGTAAAGATGACCAATTCATCAAGGGATATCTGGGGGAGGCCTTCGCAAAGCTGAAAGAGGGTATTGATCCTGAAACGTTCTGTAATACCCCATACTCAGTCTGGCTTGATGATAACAGGGCAATAACAGATGACACCTATTACAATAACGGTAATATAAATATAGGAAGCGGAATAACATTCTCCGACAAGTCACCATATAGGAATGATCTGGGTTTCTGGAGTTACACATTGGAATTATTGCTTGTTTCCTTGCCCGGTATCCTGATACTGATAGTGGCACTGTTCAACTATTTCCATCTGCTTGTAAACAGCATTCTGTCCAACAGGAGAGAATATGCGTTAAGACGCGTTCAGGGAGCACGTACTGCCGATATGTGGCAGATGGTAAGCACGCAGATAGTCGTTGTGACCATACTGACAGGTATCCTGAGTCTTATCATAGCCCGATATGTCACTCCTATGATCAGAGTATCCGATACACAAGGGCATAGCGTTACGGAGTTCTTTATGGATACAAATGTCATCATCCGCCATACATTGGAATACATAGTTATGCTGGTTGCCGCAGGTTTGCTTATTGCATGGATAGCCGTAACCAGAGTAAGGCGTGCGGATATAAGCGGTACTCTAAAGCGCAGTTACAGGGGACGCAACCTGATGCTGGGAGTGCAGCTTACTGTGGCGCAGTTGATGATAACCATGCTGGTGGCCATGTTCCTTAAGATGAGGGCTAATCTTACAGAACCCTATTCATGGCTCAGCAAGGAGGATAAGACATGCATAATAACGGATAGGATATCAAACGACGACAGGAGTAAGATGGATGCTGAAATATCATATCTTAAATCACTGCCGTATATCACTCACGCCGTAAGTATGTATTATGAGCATATCGGAGGCAGCACAATAAAAACGGAGTTCAACACCTCCGGTTATTCCGATGAAACTGATTGTTACAGGACAATTATCGATACTGAAACAATGGATATGCTCGGAGTCAGTATCAGGAAGGGCCGTATGCCTGCAAGGTCAACTGAGATAATGGTTGATGACCTGTTCACTGAAAGATTCGGATTGGATATAGGTGATACCCTGAAAGTGATTGATTTTTTGAGAAACTACCCTGATGCCAATTTTGTCTATTCAGGTGATGAGACAGGCTGGATACCATTGGTTATAGTAGGTCATATAGACAACCTGCTTGATAAGGCAAAAATCACGACCGGGTATTATTCCTATATTCAACCGTCAATATACTATAACTGGAAAGTCCTGAGCGGATACGTGGTTTTAAGATGCAAGCCCGGTTATCAGAAAGAGGCAAGGGAGGCTATTGCCAGATATCACAATACCGATTATGAGGAAGGCGATAATTACTATTCGATGTCACTCTATGATTACATGGACCAGAGCAACTCCATATGGAACAGCATAGGATTCATAGCATGGACAGTGGCGATAATAGCTTTCATCATAACCCTGCTGGGTATATATTCCGCAATATCGATTGACACCACCCGCCGCCGCAAGGAGATGGCAGTGCGCAAGATAAACGGCGCCAGGAAACGTAATATAACCATGCTGTTTGCAAACCTGTATGTAAAGCTGTTCATCATATCATCAGTGATTTCAATTCCCATAAGCGCCTTCTTAATAAAAGTGGCCATCTTGAACAACAGGCCGTTTGAGAAAGGTGCAGGTTATGCAATCCTGTTCTACCTGTTCATATTGCTGATAATGGTGGTGTTTGTCAGCCTGACAATAGGTTTCAAGATAGGCCGTATTTCACGCGAGAATCCGGCCGATGTGGTCAAGAGCGAGTGACAAAATACTGAAGTGTCAAAAAATTAGACGATTTTGGGCCTACAAGGAGGATTATGATGTTTTTTCTTGGAGAATGGAGTAGTTGAGGGATAATTTTGAGTCAGAAATAAGTAATCAATAACCTAATAATTTGAAATATGATTGAAGTCAACAATTTGCAGAAAATCTTCCGTACGGAGGAAGTTGAGACATGGGCACTTAACGATGTATCGTTCAATGTTGCTGACGGAGAGTTTGTGGCCATCATGGGCCCTTCAGGTTGCGGTAAGTCAACCCTTCTTAATATCCTTGGTTTGCTTGACAACCCCACCAAGGGCAGTTACAAGCTGCAGGGCGTTGAGGTTGCAGATCTTGATGAGAACCATCGCACCGATTTGCGCAAGGGTGTGATCGGCTTTGTGTTCCAGAGCTTTAACCTTATTGATGAATTGAACGTACGTGAGAATATTGAACTTCCGTTGCTCTACATGGGCGTGCCCGCCAAGGAGCGTCGCCGCCGTGCCGAGGAGGTTATGGAGCGTATGAACATATCGCATCGCGAGAAGCATTTTCCCAATCAGTTGAGCGGTGGTCAGCAGCAGCGCGTAGCCATAGCCCGTGCCGTGATAGCAGGTCCCAAGCTGATATTGGCCGATGAGCCCACCGGTAACCTGGATTCAGTGAACGGTCAGGAGGTTATGAACCTCTTGAAGGAGCTCAACCAGCAGGGTACCACTATCGTAATGGTAACCCACAGCCGTCATGATGCATCGTACGCCAACCGTATCATCAACCTCTTTGACGGAAGCATCGTAAAGGAACTCCCGCTGTAAAAATGACGCAAAACGAAACGACCCCTTTGCGTCACTTTTGTCCTTGCAATGATTCTCCATTATCTTAAGATAGCGCTACGCAATCTGGCCAAGTACAAGGCCCAGAACATAATCAGTATTGTATCACTTGCGGTGGGCATGACCGTGCTTGCGGTGATACAATGCCTGCTGTTCCTTATCAGGAAGCCTGATGTGTACAAGGAGCCGTACGCAGACCGATGCTATACTATAAGTCTTGAGAAGGAGGCCGATGACGGGTTGCATAATTTCACCAACTATGAAGCCCATCTCCTGTTAAGCAACGGAGGTATGGCATGTGTGGACAAACTGTTCCCGGTTAACGGCTCATTTGAAAGCGGGTACGTGAATTTCTGCCTTGAAGACAGTTCATACCGCCGCAAGGCTATGGATCTGGTGCTTGTACGTGGCGACTATCCCAATTACCGTGGATTGAGGTCGGCGGTTACAGGCAGTAAGGTGCCGGTACTCAGAAAGAATGAGGTCCTGCTCAGTCAGTCCATGGCCAAAAAGGTATATGGTGACACCAATCCCGTGGGCTCCACGATCTCATTCTATTTCCAGAACGAGTTACATGATTTTGTGTTGGCCGATGTGTTTGAGGACGTTCCTTTGACGGAGTCCCAGGACCACCATCTTCTTTTCAGTTTCTTTGATGATGACGATTTTGACTGGCTGGCAGCCTGGATTCCGTATTGTGAGGTAATACTCCGTGACGGATTCGCTCCGGAGCAACTCAAGGCAGAGGCCGATGCCCGACTCAAACCGGCCGGCATGACGGTCAGCGTGAAATCATTGAAAGAACAGGGCAAGGGTTCCATATCGGACATTACCCGTATCGTAATATGGGTTGCCGGCTCACTTATACTGCTTTCGGCTCTTATCAGTTTCCTCAGGATGCAGGTCCAGTTGCTCAGGATGCGCGGCAGGGAACTGGCCCTGCGCAGGATTAACGGCGCATCGGCATCAAAACTTTTCCTGATGCTTTTGACGGAATATGCCGTTACTGTTATTCTGAGCACCCTGCTGGCTGTTGTCCTTACGGATATGCTGATTGGTTTTGCCGATACCCGTCTGGCCGGACTGCTGGGAGACTGGAACTGGAGCTGGCATGGAATATACGGCAGTGTATTGACCCAAGGGGCTGTCATGTTTGCCATCTGCGCAGCGGTAATAGCGCTGTGTCTTGTGGGCTCTGTCAGAA
>DBYQ01000040.1 GCA_002310015.1 Bacteroidales bacterium UBA1182 | reverse complement strand
GTTTCAAAGAACCCGCCCCTCAGCCTAGACTGAAGAGCGGGTGCAAAGATATTTCAAATTTCTTTCTGAACAAAAAAATTCAGCGTGTTTTTTACTTCTCGCGCAGTTTTTCCTTGTTTTTCTTGAGTTGTCTGGTCAATGCATCCAGGCAACCGTCAACTGCCTCCTCAAACGTGTCACATGTCTTCTCGGCAAAAAACTCACCGTTGGGAATGGTAACATCAATGCTTGCCTGCTTGTTTAAAGCGGTTTCCGGCTTAACTACTTTCAGGGTAACCTCTACCTTTTGAATGAACTCGTGCACTCTTTCCAGTTTTGCACACTTCTTCTCAATGAACGCCTGAAGCTGTTCTGTTGCAGTAAAATGCAACGCCTTAATCTTAGTTTCCATAGTCTTTTGGTTTTAGGCTCTTGGATGAGCCTGTTTATATATTTCCTTCAGTTCCTGGAACGTGGTATGCACATAAATCTCTGTAGTCTGCAGGCTGTTGTGACCCAAGAGTTCCTTAACGGCGCCAAGCTCAGCATTATGGTTGAGCATTGAGGTGGCAAAGGTGTGCCTGAGCACGTGAGGACTCTTCTTGGACACATCAGACACCTTGCCTAAGGCATCCTTGACCAGGTGATACACCTGATGACGGGGGATACGCTCCCCTTTCTGACTCAGGAAAAAAGCTCCCTGTGTGGGACCGAACGCCTTATTGCGTGCTTCAAGATACTGGTGCAGGCGCAAGTCAAGCTCATCTCCGAACGGAATGAAACGCTGCTTGTCACGCTTGCCTGTAACCTTTATGGTACGCGTACCGAAGTCAATGTCCCTGTCATCAAGCCCTATCAGCTCTGCCATACGCATTCCTGTCTCATAGAAGACGGCTATCACGGTTCTGTTCCTTATTCCCATGAAACCCTCCCCAAGATCTATGTCAGCATCGTCAAGCAGCTTATCCATATCGGCTTCCTTGACAAACTGCGGGAGAGGTTTCTTGTTCTTGGGACCCTTTATACCCTGGACCGGCGAACGGTCCGTGATGCCTTTCATGCGCAGGAACCTGTAAAAGGAACGCAGCGTGCTCAGCTTGCGGTTGACGGTAGTGGTGGCCTCACCCCTGTCCATCATCTCCACAACCCAGAGACGCACAACATCCCTGTCGGCTGTCAGCAGATCCAGTTCTGCATCAATACCCTCCAGAAACTGACGGAAAAGGACAAGATCCTTACAGTAACTGGCGACGGTACGGGGAGAATAGTTTCTCTCCAACCTGAGATAATCCGCGAACTGATCTATATACATAACAAAATTCGTCGCTGAACGGATTCAGTGACGAATATATAAAAGAAAAAACCAAAAAGCAAACTCAAGGGAGTATTTTTTTACTCCTCAGTCTGCTGCAGTTTCTGTACGTAGATGGCGTGCTCCATCTTGAGACGCTTGATCTCTGACGGTTTGTCAAACTGCTGACGACGGCGAAGTTCCTTTACAACACCGGTCTTTTCATACTTTCTCTTGAATTTCTTGAGGGCGCGCTCTATGTTCTCACCCTCCTTAACGGGAACAATAATCATTTTAAGTTCTTTATTTTTATTTAGTTCTGACTTTTCTTTGGGAATAAGCGGCGCAAAATTAGGCAATTTTTCAACAAGGACAAAAATAATGAGCTTTTTTTGCCGTTATTCTGTTGATGAACATGATGAAACGTCTTGTTTCCTTTACCATGTCACTGTGTCTGGCACTTTCCATAACGGTACAGGCACAGAGCGATGCCCACTTCACCTATTTCAGTGAAGTGGAGAATTTCTATAACCCGGCCGCAATGAACCGTGACGGACGCGCCAACGTGGTAGGTTCCCTGTCAATGCAGATGAGAGGTTATACCAATGCCCCCGTTACCATGTTTGTAGGTGCCAATACCGCGCTCCCTTTCTGGAAACAACGTCATTCCATCGGAGTGGGCTTACTGAATGAAACCGCGGGTCTCTTTACCAACCGCCGCCTGCTTTTTGATTATGCATATAAAATAGGTATAGGCAAGGGATGGATGAACATAGGTATCCAGGCAGGTGTGATGTCTGAGGAGTTCAACGGCGGAAAGCTTAAACTTGAGACGCAGAATGACCCGGCATTCCCCTCCGGACAGGAGCGCGGCACGGTAGGAGATCTGGGTGCAGGAGTTCTCTACGTAAGGGATATATGGTACCTTGGAGCATCGGCCCAGCACCTCAATTTTCCGCACGTAGAATTCGGAAAAGGACAGGGTAACACAGCCGTAATGGATATCAAGCCCACGTTATATTTGACAGGAGGATGCAATATAGCGCTCAGAAATCCGTTAATATCGGTACAGCCATGCTTCCTTGCGGAGAGTGACCTGGACTTTTACAGAGTGGATTTATCAGTAAGAGGTTCTTACCAATATGATTCAGCCCTGTTTTATTTAGGAGCCACCTACAGTCCGGGAATATCAGTAACCGCAATGGTGGGGGGCAAATTTATGGATGTTCTCATTGGTTATGCATACGAGTTCTACACAGGCGGCGTGGGCGCCAAGAACGGCAGTCACGACCTGATGGTAAGTTGGCAAACCGATGTGGATTTCTTCAAGAAGGGAAAGAACGTACATAAAAGTGTAAGATATTTATAACAAACATACAATGAAACTGAAAAACATTGTTCTGACCGGTCTGGCAGCCTTTATGGCTCTGACACAATCCTGCACCAGCAGCGGCTTTGCCGGAGCTAACGGAGGAGAAGTGACCGGTACATCCCGGGCAGCACTGCGTGAACCGGTGCCATACGGTATGGTACTTGTCAAGAGGGGTTCTCTTAAGATAGGTGAGGAAGGTAACGACAGTCTGTGGGGCTCTAACGCTCCTACCAAAGAGATATCGGTAGAATCTTTCTGGATGGATGAGAAGGAGGTATCAAACGCCAAGTACCGCCAATTTGTGGAATGGGTTCGTGACTCTATTATCCGTATGCGTTTGGCAGATCCCGCTTACGGTGGTGATGAGTCTTTCATTATTACAGAAGATAAATATGGTGAGCCCATTACCCCCCGACTCAATTGGAACAAGCCCATTCCATGGAAAAAACCCAATGAGGACCAGGCAAGAGCTATTGAAAGCATTTATCGGAAGCACCCTGTTACAGGTGAGATGATTCTTGACGTCAAGCAACTAAATTACCGTTATGAACTGTTTGACTATACTCAGGCTGCGCTGCGCAAGAATCAGCTTGATCCGAGTGACAGAATAAAGAATACAGATCAGGAAGTATCCAAAGAGAAAGTTATGATATCCAAGGATACTGCTTATGTTGACGATAACGGCAATATAGTTCGAAAGACCATAAACAGGGAACTTGGCAGTCTCTATGATTTTGTGAACACATACATTGTAAATATCTTCCCTGACACGACATGCTGGGTGAATGATTTCCCCAATGCAAACAATGAGACTTACATGCGTCTCTACTTCAACCATCCCAACTATAATGACTATCCCGTAGTAGGAGTAAGCTGGGAACAGGCCAACGCATTCTGCGCATGGCGTACGGAATATTTGCTGACTGGGCTTGGAGCACAGGCCAAGTATATTCAGCGTTACCGCCTGCCCACTGAAGCTGAATGGGAGTTTGCCGCACGCGGACGTGAGAACAACCGCTATCCGTGGAAGGTCTCAGGATCAAAAGATGATGAAGGATGCTATTATGCAAACTTCAAGCCCGAACGCGGAAACTACACCAAGGACGGAAGCCTTATTACCACAAGAGTAGGTTCATACAAACCTAACTCCAACGGTTTATACGATATGGCCGGTAATGTTGCAGAGTGGACATCAACCACTTATACTGAAGCCGGAATACTCCAGATGAACGACATGAACCCGGAACTCTACTACAACGCAGCCGTTGAGGATCCATATTACATGAAGAAAAAAGCTGTACGCGGAGGTTCATGGAAGGATCCCGAGAAATTCATTGAATCATCATGGCGTACATACGAGTATCAGAATGAACAACGTTCATACATCGGGTTCCGCTGCGTACGCACACAGGTAGGCACACCTGCATCAACTAAAAAGAAGCGCTAAACAAGTAAAACGTAACATTTGAAATATATGGACAATACTGAAAATAGAGGTCTGCTGACCCGAATACAGGATTATCTGGATTCACCCAAAGGACGTATCCTGCTTAACTATCTCTACAGCTGGGGTGCTGCAGTGGTCATTCTTGGCGCACTCTTCAAACTAACACATATCAAGGGTGCCAACCTCATGCTGTTCATAGGTATGGGTACTGAAGTCCTGGTATTCTTCATTTCAGGATTTGAGAGGCCTTACATCCCAAGTAAGGATGATGATGAAGATGATTATGATGCACCCCGGATACGTGGCAACATCATTATAAACGGCAGTACAGCAAATGCTCCGGCACAGACAGTACAGCAGCCTTCCGTTACACCTGCATCCATACCCGCAGAATCAGGCAGTGCCCTGAACGTGGATGGTGTGGAGAATATAACTCAGGATTACATTGCACGTGTACATGACCTTACGCTCAAAATGGAGCAGATGTGCCGCCATTCAGAGCGTATGGAGCAGAGTTCTGAGGAGATAGAGCAACTTTCACGCAACCTTATAAGTATCAACACATTCTACCAGATGCATCTAAAGTCTGCAAGCACCCAGATGGAGAACATCGAGAAGGTTAACGAGCAGACACGCCAGATGGTAGAGCAAATAGAGGAACTGAACCGCGTCTATGCACGTATGGTTGAGGCAATGAAGGTGAATTCCCAGATGGGAACCAAGTAAAAGGTTATGAGCAGAAAGAAAACAAGTGAAAGACCGCCATCGGCGCGTCAGAAGATGATAAACCTCATGTACATCGTCCTCCTGGCGATGCTTGCCATGAATATATCATCGGATGTGCTGAACGGTTTTACAATAGTTGAGGAGAGCCTGTCCAAGAGCACTACCAACGCTTCACTGCAGAACGAGGCCGCATACCGCGAGTTTGCGGTAGCAGACTCTGTGAACCATGAAAAGGTAGGTGAATGGTACGCCAAGGCCCTTTATGTAAAGCAAATATCCGATTCCCTCTTCAATTTTGCCGATGAACTCAAGACCCTGATAGCAATTGAGGCTGACGGCAAGGATGTTGATGTGGATAATATTCACAATCGCGAGGATCTTGAAGCTGCCACACAGGTTATGCTGCATCCTACCAGAGGTAAGGGAGAAATGTTATATAACGCCATCAACAACTATCGTGAAAAAATACTGGAGATGGTGACAGACCCTACCCAAAGGGATATCATTAACAACAACTTCAGCACTGAGGTTCCTGTCAAAATAGGTTCTTTAGGAAAGAACTGGCAGGAGTACAACTATGAGAATATGCCGGTAGCGGCTGCCATCACCATGCTCACAAAACTGCAGAACGATATTCGCTATGCAGAAGGTGAGGTGCTTCACACTCTGGTGAACAACATTGACATAGGTGACCTCCGTGTCAATGCCATCAATGCATACGTCATCCCCACATCACAGAATGTAGTACAGGGAAACAACTTCAAGGCACGCATCATCATGGCTGCCGTTGACTCAACTGCACGCCCGGCTATCTATATAGACGGCAAGAGGATAGAATCAACAGACGGATGGTATGAGGTACCTGCTACAAAAACTGGAGATTATACTGTTTCCGGTTACATGGAACTCAACTCCGGCAATGGAGTTATACGCCGCGACTTTAAACAGAATTACTCTGTAGTTTCACCGCTGGCTACCGTATCTGCTACAATGATGAATGTGCTTTATGCCGGTATTGACAATCCCATAAGCATATCTGTCCCCGGTGTACCCAGTAACATGATTTCAGCCCGTCTCAAAAACGGTAACGGTACACTGACACGCAATGGAAACGGATTTATATGCAAGCCTGCAAACGTTGGGGAGAAAGTGGTGATTGCTGTAACCGCAAACCAGGAAGGACGCCAGCAGAGCATGGGTGAATATGAGTTCCGTGTACGTCAGTTGCCTGACCCCACCCCATTCATAGAATATAAGGATGAGAACGGGAACACCCAGCGCTATCGCGGTGGCGGCACACCTATCTCCAAAAAGAACCTGATGTCTGCAAGCGGCATAATAGCAGCCATTGATGACGGATTGCTTGACACTGAATTCCGTGTCATCAGCTTTGAGACAACATTCTTTGACCAGAGCGGTAACGCCGTACCTGAAGTTTCAAACGGAACCAATTTCTCAAACCGTCAGAAACAAAGGTTTGATCAGTTGGGACGCGGACGTCGTTTTTACATACAGCGTGTCAAAGCTGTAGGTCCTGACGGTATTGAGCGTCAGCTTACAACCGCACTTGAAGTGATAATGAATTGATAATCATAAGTTGTGACAATATGAAAAAGTTAGTAACACTATTTCTGATCATGATGGCCATAACGGGGTTGAATGCACAGCCCACACGCAGACTCCAGGAGCAGCAGGCTCAAAAGGAGGCTGAGAAGAACCCCACAGCAGTAACTCTGACAGACAGGGCCAGATCACAATATACAGCCCAAACCTCAATGCCTACAGAACTTACCTGGAGGCGCGACATATATCGTGAACTTGATCTCAAGAAGGAGAAAAACGCAGCCCTTTACTACCCGGAGGATCCTTTAGGAGACAGGGTTAATTTCTTTACTCTTGTTCTCAACCTCATTCTTGACGGTAAGGTAAAGGCATACGAGTATCGTTTTGACGGCAATGAACTTTTCACCCCGGACAATGTTCTTGATATAGAAAGTATGTGCGACAGGTTCTACATTGATTACACGAAAGATGAAAAAGGCAAATACACAATAGATATACCAAGTCGTGAAATAGGAAAATATTATATTAAGGAGAGCAACTATCTGGATCAGTTGTCTAATTATCAGACTAAGGTAACGGCCATTTGTCCGGTTCTGATACGTGGTGATTTTGGTGAAAAGCCTACTGCATATCCCATGTTCTGGCTTAACTATGATGAGATCAGCCCCTATCTTGGACAGACACAGGTTATGACCAGCAGCTATAACAACACCAGTAACATGTCACTTGATGACTATTTTGTAATGCGTCAGTATGAGGGTGAGATTTACAAGACTTCAAACCTCCGTAACCTGCCGCTTTCAGCATATTGTGAGACTGATTCAGCACTACAGGCTGAGCGGGCACGCATAGAGAAACAACTAATAGATTTCCAGAACGGTCTGTGGAATGACGCTGAACCGGAAACCGTGAGCAACATTGCGCCAGCACCTGCTGCAAAAGAGGAAAAAAACAGCAAAGAAGCCAAACCTAAAAAAGAAAAAGAGCCCAAGGCTCCCAGACAACAGGCCTCTTCCGGCGAACGTATTTCAGTACATCGCTAAAAACAGATATCCCTTATACAGTCAGGTTTGCCAAAAAAAGATGGCAGACCTGATTGTTTTATTTAAAATGTGTTAACTTTGTGCCTAATAACCTTATTAATTAAATGATGAAAAAAATAAGACTTATCCTGTGCTTAGCTTTAATAAGCCTATTTATGAATGCAAAGGCTGAAGTCAAATTCAACCTGCGTGGAGGTCTTTCACTCGTAAACAATGACATTTCAATGATCTCAACTGAGAGTGTCCAGAACGAGGATAGTTACAGTGGTTTTTTTGTCGGACCTGCACTCTCTTTTGAAGCAGAACACTTGTTAGGTGTTGATTTAGGACTTTATTATCAGCAGAACAAGATGTACGGTTATGACAGTAACGGAGAAAAAGAATCCTACAAACAACAATATCTGCAGATTCCTCTCTCTCTCAAGCTTAAATTCGGTCTTAAGGGCTTTAAGATAATCGGTCTATTCGGCCCTCAGTGGAACATTAATTTGGGTGATGTACAGACCTTCTTTGAGAACGGGGAGGAGATTAAAGGCGACAAGGTTGTTACAACAGCCAATTTAGGCGCAGGCGTAAGGCTTTTTGAAAAACTGGAACTTATGCTTAACTTCAATGTGCCATGGAAGGTAGTAGGTGATAATTTTGATGATTTCAACAAGATGGGTGACCTGATAGGAAAATATAAGACCATCCAGTTTGTTGTTGGATGGAGATTCTGATTTATATCAATAACTTAAGCTATATCAATATGAAAAAAGCATTAGTAATCTGCAGTCTGGCACTGCTTTCATTCTTCCCTGCATCAGCTCAGTTCTCCTGGGGTATCCGCGGTGGCTTGAATCTGGTTAACAATGACATTACTGCAGTAAACGGTAAGTCTGCTACAGATAAAGACAGTTACACAGGTTTCTTCATTGGACCTATGGCTGAAGTACAGATTCCTATCATTGGCATTGGAATTGACGCTTCAGTACTCTATTCACAGAAGGGTTTTGAGGTATCAGATAATGAGACAATGAAGAACCATTCACTGGCCATTCCCGTATCACTCAAATATTCACTCGGATTAGGGAACTTTGCAGCAGTATATTTTGCAGCAGGTCCTCAGTTTGATTTCAAAATCGGAGATTTGGACAGAGAGTACAAAGACGGTGATGATGTCAAGAACTTTGCACTTGAAAGAAGTACCTGGAGCATCAACGTGGGTGCAGGCGTAAAGCTAATCAATCATATTCAGGCAGGTGTAAACTATAATATTCCCGTTTCAAAGGAAGGTGCCTACAAATTCCAACAGAATCCCACTCCGGGAACCGTTATTGACAACGAACCTGTTGACATAAAGGCCAGCACTCTCCAGTTCTTACTTACCTGGACATTCTGAGTTAAAAACATTCTTATAAAATGGCCGGTTCCTCTAAAAGGACCGGTCATTTTTTTAGTACTTTTGCAAATATGCTATATGCCGATATTATCCTGCCTGTACCGCTGAACCAGTTGTTCACATATCTGGTTCCTCAACAGCTTGAACACACTGCTGTGCCAGGCACCAGGGTTTATGTACCATTTGGCAAGGGACGCAGACTTACCGGCATAATAGCAAGAATACACTCACAGAAACCATCTGCACATACAGTAAAAGAGATTCTGGGTATCCTTGATCAGGAGAAACCTTCTGTTCTGCCTGTACAACTGAAACTGATGGAATGGATGGCAAGCTACTGTATGTGTTCCCCGGGTGATGTGATGAAGGCTGCAATTCCATCTGGACTGCGCCCTGACAGTTCGGCAAAAGAGGTTCTGTATAAGCCCAAGACTGAGGTATTCATAAAACCCGGATTAAAAGCAAATGATTATCTGTCAGGGAAATGTGACAATCTTATAGCTAAAACAGCCGTAAAGCAGAAAGAGCTGTTTGAAAAGTATGTACAGATGTCCGGACTGAAGGAAAACCCGCTTAATCCGGCACCTGTAACCAGAAAGGCATTGACAGAATTCTGTAAGACGCCGTCATCATTCCGTGCCCTGCTTGAAATAGGATTGCTTGACCTTTATGAACTGGAAACGGGAAGACTGCCTGAATTCAGCGGACATATACAGGAACCTCCTCTCCTGAGCCCAGCCCAGCAGAAAGCCCTGAGTGAGATAAAGGATTCCTTCAAAAGCAAGAATGTATGCCTGCTGCACGGAGTCACATCCAGCGGCAAGACAGAGATATACATTAACCTGATAAAAGAGCATATTTCTAAAGGCGGACAAGTACTCTATCTCCTCCCGGAAATAGCGTTAACCACACAGATAATGCACCGTTTGCAGAAGGTATTCGGAGATGATCTGTGTGTATATCATTCCCGTTGCTCTGATAATATAAGGGTTGAGGTATGGAACAGGCTGACAGGTACCAATCCATATAAAATCATCCTGGGCGCACGTTCTGCAGTAATGCTTCCGTTACAGAACCTGAGTCTTGTGATAGTGGATGAGGAGCATGAGCCCAATTTCAAGCAGGAGGATCCTGCACCGCGCTATCAGGGACGCAACACAGCCATAATGCTGGCATCGCTATGCGGAGCCAAGACTCTGCTTGGAAGCGCCACTCCCGCACTTGAGAGTTATGCCAACGCAATAAACGGCAAATATGGCCTGGTAACTCTAAGCGAGAGATTCCGCAATATTAAACTCCCGCGGATAGAGATAATAAATACAGCAGAACTCAGGCGCAGGAAATATATGCAGGGACTGTTCTCTCCCCAGCTGATAAACCAGATCAGCGGCGCCCTTGAACACGGCAAGCAAGCCATACTGTTCCATAACCGCCGCGGATATGCCGGTACGGTCCAGTGTCCGGACTGCGGCTGGGTGCAGAAATGTGACCGTTGTGATGTGAGTCTTACTTTCCACAAGAGTACCGACACAGCCACATGTCACTACTGCGGCCAAAAATACAGGGTGCCGGTAACATGCCCGTCATGCGGCAGCAAAAACCTGCGCAGCCGCGGATTCGGTACGGAACGTATTGAGGAGGACGTGCAGAATCTATTTCCCGGAGTACGAGTGTCAAGACTGGACCTTGATTCAGCAAAAGAAGGATATGAATCCATCATCAATGATTTCCAGGAGGGCCGTACTGATATATTAATCGGTACCCAGATGGTATCAAAAGGTCTGGATTTTGATAATGTGAGCGTGGTAGGCATACTTGAAGCTGACTCCATAATGAGTTATCCTGATTTCAGAGCGACAGAAAGGGCTTACCAACTTATGGCTCAGGTGGCCGGGCGGGCAGGACGCAAGGAAGAACAGGGCTCGGTTATAATACAGACCCGTCAGCCGGAGGCACAGGTTCTGGATATGGTGTGCCGTAATGATTACACCGGATTCTATGAAAGCCAGATGCAGGAGCGCAGCGCTTTCAACTATCCCCCCTACTCAAGACTGACATTGGTAACAGTTAAAGGCACTGATTTGGGTGGAGTAGAAAAGACATCCTCTATTCTGGCCCGCCATCTGGCTGAATCATTCGGACAGGAAAGAGTTCTTGGTCCTGATGCTCCTCCCGTTTCAAAAGTCCAATACCGCCACATCAGGCGTGTAATCATCAAAACACGTTTGGAACAGGCAACTGCTACAGTCCGGGCACAAATAAATGAGGCTGTCAGAAAAACAGCCTCAGAGAACGGAGTTACTGTTTCTTTCGACCCAGACCCGCAGTAGATTCAGGATAGCTTATGCGCGTGTGATACATGGTGCGCAGTTTCTCCTTGAAAGTATCCTTTACCTTGTTGATTTCCTGCCAGCTTATGGGACAATCCTTGAAATAACCCTCCTGGATCTGTGTATCTATAATCTTATCTACAAGTTCTCCAATGCTCTCCTCCGTATATTCCTTCAGACTCCGTGAAGCGGCTTCAACAGCATCGGCCATCATAAGGACTGCAGTCTCTTTTGAGTAAGGGTTGGGGCCGGGATAACTGAAATCCTTGGTATCCGGTTCCTCGCCCGGATGAGCCTGCGCATACTTAATGTAGAAGTATCGTGCCACGCCCTTGCCATGGTGCGATGCAATGAAACCGCATATCTCCTTGGGGAGACCAAACTTACCTGCCAACTGGAGTCCATTCTCCACATGACCCGTAATGATACGGGCGCTCTCCTGCGGCGACAGCTTGTCATGCGGATTCACCCCGCTCTGATTCTCAGTGAAGAAGGGTGCGTTCTCCATCTTGCCTATGTCATGATAGAGTGCGGCGGTACGGACCAACTGCGGATTTGCCTTAATGCGTGTGGCAGCCTCTGATGCCAGAGTAGAAACCTGCATGGAATGCTGGAATGTACCGGGAGCCTTCTCTGCCAGTTCTCTAAGCAGAGGGTTGTTTATATTGGAGAGCTCTATAAGCGTTACATTTGAGGTAAAGCCAAAGAGCTTCTCTATTACAAACAACAGCGGATATACAAGCAGAATTATAATGCAGTTTATAAGGAAAAACAGGAATATCCATGGATTAAGGTCACGGATATTCTCCAACTGTGTCATCTGAATGGCAATCCACACAAGACTGTATGAAACGAATATAAGCAGACATGTACGCAATATTTGAGAGCGTTGTGACAGTTCCTTAAGCGTATAAATACCTGTTATTCCTGCCATAAGCTGCAGGAGTACATACTCATACGGCATGGAAACTATTAGTGATGTTGATAGAATAAACGCCAAATAACCCGTGAATGCCGTACGGGAATCAAGGAATATACGGAGCATTATGGCCAGCATGGAGCAGGGAAACAGAAGTATGCTCCAACTTGAATACTGGCAGAACAGACCCACCATCACGGTAAACAAGGATATGGAACCGAACAGGAAATAAAGGATGGCACGGCTATCTATATCATCCATACGGTACAGGCTCAGATAGACAAACAGTACCAGGAAGCACAGCACCACGAATACCGAACGCCCACCCCATGTAAGCAGTTGGAACTGCTTGGAAGCATTCTTCTCATTAGCTATATCCAGATATGATTTTATTATCTGGCTCTTCTGTTCATCCACAATCTCACCCTGGTCTATTATCTTCTGACCCTCAACCACCATTCCGCGAAAATGGGATATCTCATCAAGCTGTGCTGTAAGATCAGCCTCTGAACGTACTGCGTCATAGATTATATTAGGATGAATGTAATTCTCCAGATTGTGTTCCAAAAGGACATAGCGGTCATATACATAAATATCGGCATCAGTTACATAACGATAGGCGTCACGTATGCTTCTGACGCTTGAAGTCTGTACAAAAACAGATGTATTACCCTCATAAACACGGAACAGTTCCCTGTCTGACAATATATCCTCATCGGAAGTAGAAATAACGCCATCACTATATACTTTTTCAAGCCTGTGGCGCAGAATCCTGTACGATTCATCCCATACTAGTTTTTTGAGGCTGTCATTATAGAACCGGTCAAAATCAGCCAGAGCACTCTCTGCAATTGCGGCATTACGGCTAAAATAGGGAGCAAAGGCAGCCTTGACGCTATCTGCCTCCTCCTGCCACACAGCATCACTCTTTTCAATTGAAAAACTGAAGGGTGCAATAAGGACATTGTACGTCCAGGGCTTACCTATGGTATAGATGTAGTTTTCCTTATGACTGGCAGGCATGGAATATACCGTAAGCAACACGGATAAAAGCGACAGTATTATGAGAAGGTTCCTGTTGCTTTTTATGAATTGTCTTTTATCATTCATTAAGAAACAGCCGTTTGTTGACTCGTAAAAATAAGACTTTTTCATGAGAAAATGATTACTTTTGCAACGCAAAAAAAGAACGACATGACACAAAACGAAGGCCACCGTCGCGTAAGGGTGCGTTTTGCTCCCAGTCCCACAGGACCTCTTCATATCGGAGGTGTACGTACGGCACTATATAACTATCTTTTCGCCCGTAAGAACGGAGGTGATTTCATCTTCAGGATTGAAGACACTGACACAAACCGCTTTGTCCCCGGAGCTGAGGAATACATACTTGAATCATTCCGCTGGTTAGGCATCAAGTTTGATGAAGGTGTTTCATTTGGCGGAAACTACGGCCCGTACCGTCAGTCTGAACGAAAGGAAATCTACAAGAAATACGTTGACCAGCTGCTTGAGTCAGGCAAGGCATACATTGCCTTTGACACTCCTGCAGAACTTGAGGCCAAGCGCAACGAAATCCCCAATTTCCAGTACGATGCCACCACACGCCTTGAAATGCGTAATTCACTTACGCTTCCGGCCGATGAGGTCAAGGCTCTGATTGAAGCCGGTAACCAGTATGTGGTACGTATTCTGATAGAGCCCGGCCAGGAGGTTGAGGTAAATGACCTTATCCGCGGCAAGGTTACCATAAACTCATCTGTACTGGATGACAAAGTTCTCTATAAATCAGCCGACCAACTGCCCACATATCATCTGGCAAATATCGTTGATGACCATCTGATGGAAGTAAGCCATGTGATACGCGGTGAAGAGTGGCTGCCCTCAGCACCTCTGCACGTTCTTTTGTACCGTGCATTCGGATGGGAGGATACCATGCCGCAGTTTGCACACCTGCCCCTGCTGCTTAAGCCCGAAGGTAACGGCAAACTGAGCAAGCGTGACGGTGACCGTCTGGGATTCCCTGTATTCCCGCTTGAGTGGCATGACCCCAAGAGCGGTGAAATATCATCAGGTTATCGTGAAAAGGATTATCTGCCTGAAGCTGTAATCAACTTCCTGGCACTTTTAGGCTGGAATCCGGGTGATGACCGCGAGATCATGTCTCTTAACGAGATGGTTGACCTGTTCAATCTTGAAAAGTGCAGCAAGGCCGGTGCCCGTTTCAATTACCAGAAACTGGTGTGGTTCAACCACGAATATATAATGCTCAAGAGCGACCGTGAGATAGCTCAGTTGTTCATGCCCGTTCTGAAAAGCCATGGTGTCGATGCACCCATAGATCGCGTTGAGACAGCCGTCGGTCTGGTCAAGAACCGCGTAAACTTTGTAGGTGAACTTTGGGATAACTGCAGTTATCTTTTTCAGGCTCCCACTCAGTATGATGAGAAGTCACTCAAGAAGTGGTGGAAAGATCAAGCCCCCCAAACAACAGCTGAACTTTGTGACTTTTTGGAGAGCCAGCCTGATTGGAAAGGTGAAATTCTTGAGCCGCTTGTGATGGAATGGATTGCTTCCAAGGGTTATGCCACCGGCAAGGTTATGAACGCTCTCAGAGTTACACTGGTTGGAGCTGCCATGGGACCGCAGATATTCTGCATAACTGATTTTATAGGACGTGAAGAGACCCTGAGACGTGCCCGGAAGGCTATATCGGAACTCTCCTCTGAATCGTAAGAAAAAATGATTATCTATACAATCGGTATATATCTGTACGCAGGCCTTGTGGCGGTTGCTTCTCTGTTTAACAAGAAAGCACGCTTGCTTATTAAAGGTCACAACAGAATTCTGGATACAATCAGACCGCTGGTAGATCCCGCTGCCAAATATCTCTGGTTTCATGCATCTTCATTAGGAGAATTTGAACAGGGACGTCCGCTGATAGAAAGAATTCACAATAAACACCCTGAATGCAGAATCCTGCTCACCTTCTTTTCTCCGTCAGGCTATGAGGTACGCAAAGATTACAAGGGTGCCGATATTGTGTGCTATATACCGTTTGATACCCCTATCAACGTAAAAAGATTCCTCAACACAATTAAGATAGAGAAAGCTTTCTTTATCAAATATGAGTTCTGGCCCAACTTCCTAAGGGGGCTCCACAAACGTGGAATTGAGATTTTCAGCATATCATCCATTTTCCGTGACAACCAGCTTTTCTTTAAGTGGTACGGTAAAGGATATGCCAAGGCTCTCACCTATTTCAAGCATCTTTTTGTCCAGGACCGTCATTCAAAGGACCTGCTCCACAGCATAGGTATTACTGATGTTTCTATCGTTGGTGATACGCGTGCCGACCGTGTGATTGAGGTAGCCGCCGCCTCCAAGCAGTTTCCCATTATAGAAAAGTTCGTGAATGGCAACCCCACTTTCATAGCAGGCAGTTCATGGCCGGCCGATGAGGAACTGTTCATACCATACTTCCTGCCCAAAAGGGACTGGAAGCTCATAATAGCCCCGCATGAGATACATGAGGAGCATCTCCAGCAGATAGAGTCTCTTCTTAACGGCAGGGACTACATACGCCTTTCACAGGCCACCTTAGAAAACATCAAGGGTTACGATACTCTTATAATAGACTGTTTCGGCATGCTTTCATCCATTTACCGCTACGGCCATATAGCATATATCGGAGGAGGTTTTGGGGTAGGCATCCACAATGTACTTGAAGCAGCTGTGTTTGATATTCCCGTACTATTCGGGCCCAATAACCAGCGTTTCCGTGAGGCACAGGACCTGAAACGCCTCAAAGGCGGATTTGAGATAACTGATGCCTACAGTTTCAGAATCCTGATTGACAAGTTTATCAGCGATCCGGGATTTCTAAAGAAGGCAGGCCGCAACGCCGGAGACTACGTCCGCAGCAACAGCGGCACCTCAGATAGGATTCTAGGTGAAATAGGTCTTAACTAAATAAAAAAGGGGTCGTTAACGACCCCTTTTTTATTTATACCACCCAGCATACATGTGGTAATCCCGGGCAATCCTCTGGTTAATCTCCTTAGCCTGCTCCGGATCCACATCCTTGACATACTTGGCAGGAACCCCAGCCCAGATGGTATTAGGCGGTATAACCGTTTTGCTCAGCACCACAGATCCGGCAGCCACAATGGCCCCCTCTCCCACAACAGCGTGGTCAAGCACCACAGAACCCATTCCTATAAGGGCATTATCCTTAATCTCAGCACCATGGATGGTTACGTTATGACCAACAGAAACATTATCACCTATTACGGTAGTGGAACGCTGATAAAGTGTATGTATTACAGTACCATCCTGGATGTTGGTTCCGTTACCTATGCGGATAGAGTTTACGTCACCACGCAGAACGGTTCCAAACCAGATGCTACATCCTTCACCTATCACCACATCACCTATGATTGTGGCATTATCGGCCAGGAAACAATCCTCACCGATAGCGGGTGTAAAACCCCTCACTGATTTTATAATAGCCATATATTGTTTTTGTTGTTTTGCAGTGCGAAAATAGTGCAACTTTTCTGAATTTATATACCAATCAAACAAGTTATTGATTACTTTTGTGGTCCAAGACAAAAATAACGGACTAATATACTTATAACAGCTATGAAGTTTTTGACAAATGAGAAACTGGTCATCTCTGGCGCAGCCGGTATGATCGGATCAAACATGGCACAGACTGCCATAATGATGGGATTGTCATCAAACATCTGCCTTTATGATGTTTATCTTCCCGGTCTGGAGGGTGTAGTTGAGGAACTCCGCCACTGCGCATTCCCCGGTGTGAACATCACCTTCACCGATAAGGTTGAAGAGGCTTTCAAGGATGCCAAGTACATGGTTTCATCAGGTGGCGCACCCCGTAAGGCTGGTATGACCCGCGAGGATCTTCTGGTTGGCAACGCCAAGATAGCAGAGCAGCTGGGTAAGGACATCAAGACCTACTGCCCTGACCTGAAGCACTGCGTAATCATCTTCAATCCGGCCGATATCACCGGTCTGGTAACTCTGGTTTACTCAGGTCTGAAACCTTCACAGATCACCACACTTGCTGCTCTTGACTCAACACGTCTGCAGAGCGCCCTGGCTAAGCACTTCGGTGTTGCTCAGGACAAGGTTACCACAGCACGCACATACGGTGGTCACGGTGAGCAGATGGCAGTATTTGCATCAACCGCCAAGGTTGACGGCAAACCTCTGACCGACATCATCGGCACTCCCGCTCTTACAAATGAGCAGTGGGCACAGATGAAACAGGATGTTATCAAGGGTGGTGCCAAGATCATTGAGCTTCGCGGACGTTCATCATTCCAGAGCCCCTCATTCGTATCAATAGAGATGATAGGTGCTGCAATGGGTGGTGAGAAGTTTGAGTGGCCTGCAGGTTGCTACGTAAACAACTCACAGTTCCAGAACGTGATGATGGCTATGCCTTCAACCATTGATGCTACCGGCGTTCACTACACTGACGTCAAGGGTACCGCCACTGAGATGGCTGACATCGAGGCTAGCTACAAGCATCTCCAGGCTATGCGTGATGAGGTTATCTCATTAGGTGTCCTGCCTGCAGTAAGCGAGTGGAAAAAATACAACCCGAATCTCTGATTCCCCTCAGATATTTATACAGGGCGTACGAGTCAATCCCGTACGCCCTGTTTTTTTAACATGGTTTGCATATAGAGCCTGGCGCCTGTTTGACCAGTCCCTTCATCTCAAGGCTGAACAGTATGGTTGAAAGACGCGGATAAGGAATGTTCAATTCCGTTATAAGCGCGCTTATATGTACACCTTGCGCCTTCATTCTAATACGCTGATATACCTTATTCTCCTCATCTGTCAGATCAGGGAACAACTCTTTCTGGATTGGATTTTTCTTTGTAATGCTGTCATTCCAGTTCATGGCATTCACAAAATCCAGAGCCGATGTTATCAGTGCGGCATTATTATCCCTTATCAACTCATTACAGCCCACTGAATACGGATCACCCACGCTTCCAGGGAATGCAAAACATTCACGGCCGTAGCTTGATGCTATCTCAGCGGTTACCAGAGAACCGCTCTTGGCTGCCGATTCAACCACAATCACAGCATCAGCAAGACCTGCAATAATACGGTTCCTGCGTACAAAATTGGGGCCTAACGGTATAGTTCTTGACATGAATTCAGTAACCAACCCGCCTTTATCAAGCATTCGCTTAGCAACGGCACGATGTGATGAAGGGTATATCATATCCAACCCATGTGCAAGAACCCCCAATGTAGGCATATCCGCCTCAAGTGCGGCTTTATGTGATTCCACATCTATACCGTAAGCCAGCCCACTTACAATAGTGACATCAGGGCAAAGTTGCTCCAACTCCTTCACAAAGGTATGACACATGCTACGGCCATAATCCGTAGCCTTTCTGGTTCCAACAATGGCCACCACCCGGGTGGCATTGTAATTGACGTTACCCAAAGAAAACAGTACAAGAGGGGCATCATTACAATCAATCAACCGTGCAGGATAATCATTATCAGCAGGAGTAATGCATCTGATTCCGTGTTTTTCAATAAAATCCAGTTCTTCACGGACAAAACAATCATACCCGGAGCTCCCCAACGCCTCAATAAGGTGTGGATCGACTCCGGGTATAATGTCTTTAAGATGTTCGCGACTCCTGAAGATCTCCTGCGCGCTGCCTAACTGTTCATACAGGTATTTGGCACCTATACATCCCAGTCCTTCTATCCTGTTTAAAGTGAGCAGCGCCGTCAGTTCATCTTCCGGCATTTGTTCACGCGATAATTAAAGATCTTTCAAAGCATCCTTTCCAGGAACTTTGTCAAATTCATGATCCTTAAGAGCTTTTGCCTTAAGTGAAGCATCCTGACTTACAGCCTTCTTCAAGTTCTGTATTGCAGCAGCTGCATCTTTGGTGTTTGCAGCAACTACAGCTGACAGATATGCTGTGTTGGCATCAGCATTCTTAACTGCATCAAGAACTCTCTTAGCACCTGCATAATCCTTAGCCAGAATCATTGCAAGAGCCTCAGCGTTTGTGTTGCTGCCCTTAAGAGCTGTAACTGCACGCTCATACTGACCCTGTGCTATGTAAAGGTTACCGAGAGCCTCATTGTTCTCCTTGCTCTGACCACCCTTTGCAAAATAAGTCTGGGCATCAGCCGGCTTACCCTGTGCCAAGCAGAGCAGACCCATATTGGTGTTAACCTCAGGAGCTGAAGCGTTCAGAGAAAGAGCCTTCTTGAAGTTTGACTCTGCTGCAGCAAAATCACCATCCTGGAAAGCTATCTCACCAAGGTTGTTGAATGCACGGTAATCATTAGGATAGTTCTTTGAAGCTGTTGTGTAAATAGCCTTCTTCTGGGCCTTATCGTCAGTCAAGGTAGCGGCATAAAGCAGTTCCTCAACACTCAGGACAGAAGCATCACTCTTATAAGCCTCCTGGATCTCCTCATCTGAACGGCCAATGATCTGATAGTTCAGAATCATTTGAGTACGACGAATCTTGGGAAGAACATCCTCGGCAAGTTCCTTATAAACTGCTGAGAGATTCTTGATTTCAGCCTCACGACGCTCCGGATCATCATTATACATAGAGAGAATACGAAGAATAAGGTCCTTATCCTGCAAATTTGAACCTTGAACCAACTCCTTGAAATATTCCCAATCTTCAGCAACAGGTTTTGACTCAATGTCTACGCTAGCTTTAGCCTTTCTCTTCTCACTGTTTACAAACTGAATAGAGTTTTTCTCACGCTGCTTTGCCAAGTTCTCATTCAAACTATAACTTCCATCAGGAGAAGCAGCAGATTTTAACTGAATATCCTTTACAGCATAGTTCTTAGTATCAGCAGTGTATTCTTTCAAAGCCTTTACCAATTCCTTCACATCAGTCTTACCGGTTTCTGAAGAACGTACATTAGCCTGCTGGATTATATACATAATTGAAGCCTCCTTCTGCTGATCAATTATACGCTGGAATGCATCCTTTGAACCTGATGTATTGGCGCTCTTAGCTGTCTCTGAGTAAAGAGATTCTGTTGCTATTACACCATTGGCAACAAAGACAGGAGCTAACTCAATAGGTTTACCTTTCTTGGTAGCATCAAAGTGTATTTCAAGTTTTGAATCGGCCATCTCAGGCTGATACTTGAAACTGCCTTTATAGGTGAATGAACCACCTTCTTTCCAAGAAATTGTCTGATTGTTTCCCTGGATCTTCTCACCCTGAAGAGTTACAGGCTCACCCTTAACTGAACCACCTTCCCAGCTGAGCACAGGTGTTGCGGTGCAGACTACGTTCTTGACGAAAGTCTTTGCAGGGAATGTTCCTGTGATAGTGTAGTCAACAGTACCACCCTTTTCTACAAGGGGATCCTTATCCACTACAAAATACTCATTCTTTACCTGCATGTTCTTACAGCTGGCAAGCATCAGAACAGCTGCGCCAAACAGCGCAAAACGAATTGATTTTGACATAACTTTTGTTATTATTTGTTGGTTAAACATTTTTGCCTATAATCCATAAGTGCACAAAACTACAAAAAAGAATAGCACATACAATGGCCTGAACATGGTATTTTTTTAAAAAGAGCCGTTTTTCACAAAAAAACCAACCAAAAGTGAAAATTTTACAGATTTCTGGGATGATGTGACACTATTTCTTCACGTAAGCGATTGCGATCTATGTGCGTGTATATCTCTGTTGTGGATATTTTTTCATGTCCCAACATACACTGTATGGCACGCAAATTGGCCCCGCCTTCAAGCAGATGTGTGGCAAAAGAGTGACGGAATGTATGAGGGCTGACAGTCTTGTTTATTTCTGCTTTGGCAGTAAACTCTTTCACTATATCAAAAACCATGATTCGTGACAGCGGCCTGCCCCTGCGCAGACTCAGGAAAAGAAAAGCCTCTGCACCCGGTTTGATATCAACATGACAGCGGTCTGAAAGATAGTTTCTTATCTCATGGATGGCTCTGTCAGATATGGGTACAAGGCGTTGCTTGCTACCCTTTCCGGTAACCCTTATGAATCCTTCATCAAGAAAGAGATCCTCCATCTTGAGTGAACATAATTCTGATACACGCAGGCCGCAACTGTACATAGTCTCTATCATAGCCCTGTTGCGCTGTCCTTCACGTGAGGAAAGATCAATTTGTTTTATTATTCTGTCTATCTCATCAACTGAGAGTACATCGGGCAAATGACGGCCTATCTTGGGAGCCTCAAGCAACTCACTTGGATCATCCTGTCTGTATCCGTCAAGGACAAGGAACCTGAACAGAGACTTAATACCCGATATTATCCGGGCCTGAGAACGTGGAGCAATGCCCAGATCACCCATGGCGGCAGCAAATCCGTGCAGGTCATCAAGAGTGACATCTGTCAAGTCAATACCGCAATCATCCATATATGCCAATAGTTTGGAAGCATCATCCATATATGCCTCCAACGTATTGGATGACAGCGATTTCTCCAGAAGCAGATACTGACGGTAACGTTTCAGCATTGCTTCATGTACACCGGTAGGCTGTTGATCCTGTCCTGTTTTCATATTCTCAGAAAAACCGATTAACTTTGCAGTTTGAAGGCGGCACGCCCCAAAGATAACAAAAATATGACTACATCCGGACAAGGAATCGGATATACGGGAGAGGATGCTCTTGAAGAGTACATTTCGGCACACATAGATGCTGAAAGCCCACAGTTACGCAATCTCTACAGGGAGACTAACCTGAAGATGCTCAACCCCCGCATGGCATCAGGTCATATACAAGGGCGGCTTCTGAAAATGCTGGTAAGCATGATCAAGCCAAAGATTGTATTGGAAGTAGGCACTTTCACCGGATACGCAACGCTCTGCATAGCTGAAGGATTGGAGACTGACGGAGTGGTCCATACTATCGAAATTGACGATGAATTGGAGGATTTTATAACAAAAGAGTTTCAAAAATCACCTTTCAGAAACCATATCTTCCTGCACATTGGTGACGCCCTTAAAGTTGTTCCTGAACTGGGGTTGATGTTTGATCTTATATTCCTTGACGGAGAGAAAAGGGAGTATCCTGACTACTATAACGTTCTGCTGGACTACCTCAAACCCGGAGGATATATGATAGCCGATAACACCCTTTGGGACGGACACGTGGTCGATTCCGCATATGACTCAGACCCGCAGACTGTAGCAGTAATGAATTTTAATGATATGGTGGCGGCAGATACACGGGTTGAAGTGGCGATGGTTCCTATCAGGGACGGACTGACGATCATACGGAGGAAAAATGAGAATTGAGAATTGAAATAGAGATATGGATAGTACTAGACAACAGAAAATAGCACGGCTCATACAGAAGGAGCTTAGTGAATTGTTCCTTTATCAGACCAAGCTTACCAAGGGACTGATGATAACCGTCAGTGAGGTTAAGATAAGCAGTGACTTGAGTATAGCCAGCGTCTATCTGAGCATATTCCCTTCTGAAAAAGGAGAAGAGACAGTAAAGAACATCAATGACAACGTCAAGGATATACGCTATGATTTTGGACAGAGGGTAAGACATCAGCTCCGCATAATTCCGGAATTGCGTTTCTTCCTGGACAAGACCATTGATTACATGGCCCACATAGACGAACTGCTTAAAAAGTGAACTTTCCGTTCTTCATAGCCCGCCGATATCTCTTTGCAAAAAAGAGTCACAACGTCATTAACGTGATATCTGCCATATCCGTGGCAGGAATCATGCTTGCCTCTTTTGCCCTTATCTGTACCCTTTCCGTATTCAACGGGTTCCATAACCTGGTGGAATCTCTCTTCAAGGATTTTGACCCTGAAATAAAAGTAGTTCCCATAGGCAGGAAATTCTTCAAAATGGATGATGAACGTATTCTCAAAGTCACTTCTCTTGATTATATTGAGGTGAGCACTTTCACTCTTGAGGAACAGGCTCTTATAAGTTTCAAGAGCAAGCAAGAGATTGTTATGATAAAGGGCGTTCAAGATTCCTACCATGATCTGGTTAACATAGAGAACCTGCTTAAGGGAAACGGAATATTCATGCTTCAGGATGAAGTGTGTAACTATGGAATCATGGGCGCGGGGATTATGAACAAATTAAACTGCGGGACTAACCCATCATATCCTCTCCAACTTTATGTACCCAAGAAAGAGGGACAGGTAAGTATCACAAATCCAAGTACCTCATTCAATCAGGCAAAAATTTTTTCACCAGGTGTGATTTTCAGGGTTGAACAGGAGAAATATGATGATAACTATGTCATTATATCCCTGGAACTGGCACAACAGCTTACTGACCGCGAGAATGAAGCCTCTGCATTAGAGATAAAGGCCATAGATGGTGTTTCCCTAAGGAAAGCAATACGGGACATTAAAGCTATACTCGGCCCGGATTTTGAGGTACAGGACAGAATCCGGCAACAACAGGATGTATTCAAGGTATTCAAACTGGAAAAATTCATATCCTACCTGTTCCTGACATTTATCTTGCTCATAGCATGCTTTAACATAATAGGCTCACTGATAATGCTTATAGTTGAAAAACAACAGGATGCAGCATTGCTGGAAAGCATGGGGGCTACCAGAAAAACCTTAGAGAGAATATTTATCACCAACGGAGTGCTCATTTCACTGATAGGGGCTGTTTCAGGCCTTATTCTGGGTGTTATAGCAGTGTTTCTCCAACAGAAATACGGATTCATCTCTCTGGGATCACAGGGAAGTTTCATTGTTGACGCCTATCCTGTAAGCATACAGATAAAGGACATTATTCTGGTATTAATAACTGTCCTTGTGGTAAGTTTCCTTTCAGTACGTCCAATAGGGCCTATAGCACGCCGTTTTATAAGAAAGTCAGAGGGATAAAGATTCAGCCTCAACAACTGAGTTCAGAAAGATGGAAGCATTGGGAAGGAATGTCTCAACTGATTCTGTTGTGTAATATCTGCAGGAACCTCCTTTTGTACAACGTATATCCATCTCAGGATGACGTTTCAAATAATCCTTGAGAGATGCAGCAACATATTCTCCCTGAGAAACTATCTTTATACCCTCAGGAACATATTTCCTGATTTTTTCAAACAATAATGGATAGTGGGTACAACCTAAAATAATGGTATCAATCCGGCTATCCTTGGCAAGCAGATTATCCACATGACGCTTTATGAAATAATCAGCACCTTCTGATTCTGACTCGCCGGTTTCCACCAACGGGACCCAAATTGGACATGATTCTCCAGTGACCGTAATGTCCGGAAACAGTTTATTTATTTCAAGCGGATAAGACAGTGACTTTACTGTTCCTGGCGTAGCCAACAGTCCCACATGACGTGTTGCGGTCAAATCGCCGATGGATTCAACAGTAGGACGGATAATACCCAAGACTCTGCGAGTAGCATCAAGACGGGGCAAATCAATCTGTTGTATTGTTCTAAGAGCCTTGGCCGAAGCCGTATTACAAGCCAAAACAACAAGATTGCATCCCATTTCAAACAGTTTAATTACACACTGGAGTGTGAATTCATACACAACCTGGAATGAACGTGTTCCATACGGAGTTCTGGCATTATCACCCAAATACATGAAATCATACTCAGGCATCACACTGCGAATATGCTTCAGTATGGTCAAACCTCCATAACCTGAATCAAAAACACCGATGGAACCGGATTTTTTTGGCAAAACAATCTTGTTCATTAATATATTATTTTGCGTCCTGTATTATAGAATTAACCATAGGTTGGCTTGATTCATTCAGCCTTTCCGACAGTTTCTCAATCCCTACCCGACCATATACAGGAACTGAAATATCTACTCCACGGGTCTGATTAATGGATAAGAAAGCTCCTGCTCCAGTATCTATTACATAATCCAACCCTTTTTCTGTACATACCTCTGAAATTACATTCAATAATTTTAATTTTATTGGATTCAAAAGGCTGTCACGCTTTGATTCAAGTTCAGACTGGACATTATCCCTGAACTGTACATTGTTATCCATTATAAGTTGCAACTCTTTCTGACGCTTGGCAACAATTGAAGGCGACAGATGATCCTGTTCCAATATGAAGTTTATATATTGTCTTTCAAATTCACGCTTGGAGCGCTCTATCTCATCACGGTATTCAGACTGTATCTTTTTAAGTTTCAACTCAGCATCCATATAATCCGGCATAAGTTTCAAAGTATTATTGAAATCTATATAGCCGAACATTCCATCCTGAGCAGATGCAACAAAACATACGGATAAAACAAATACGGTTAGTAAGGTTCGTAGGGTTTTCATATTTGGTAAGTTTGTTATAACCAATAAAGGGAATCGGGCTTACGCCGGTTCCCCTTACTGATATGTTGAACACAAATTATTTAATGCCCAGTTTAGCCTTTACAGCTTCTGTAACATCAGTGGTAAGAGTAGAACTTACAAAAGGAACCACCCCACCAGCAATATTGAAGATGCAAACGTATCCTCCTTCCTCACCTACGGCCTGAATAGCTTTGAGAACCTTGTCCTCAATGGCACCCATAAGCTGGTTTTCTTTCTGAGTCTTATTTACCTCGCAGTCATTATAGTACTGCTGCATCTTCTGCTGACTTTCCATGAGTTCCTGTTCACGACGTTCACGGATGCTTGCAGGAAGAGTCTCGCGATTCTTCATGTAATCCTCATACTTTTTCTCATATTCGGTCTGCATATAGTTCAGTTCTTCCTGATACTGCTTAATCAACTCCTCCATTTCAGCCTGTGCAGCCTTATATTCACTCATGACAGGAATGATATCTGATGAGTTGATATGTCCGAATTTCTGTGCGAATGCGCCAAAAGGCAATACTGCCATCAGTGCGATGATAATAATCTTTTTCATATTGATTGTATTATAAATCCTTATTACGTGTATTAAGTACAAAGATATACATTTAGTTTGAATAACCCAGTTTCTTAAGCACCTCATTGCTTATGTCAATCTTGGGAGAAGCATAGATCATACTCGTGGCCGATGAACGGTCAACAACCACCTGATAGCCGTCAGACTCGCTGATCTGCTTGATTGCTTCATAAATCTCATCCTGAATAGGAGCCATTAGACTCTCCTGCTTCTTATAGAGTTCACCGTCCGGGCCAAAATACTGACGTTTAAGTTCACTGGCCTGTTTCTCCTTAGCAACAATCTCTTCCTCTTTCTTGGCTTTTTGCTCCTCTGAAAGGAATAGGGACTCATTCTGGTAGTTCTTGTATAAAGTCTGAGCCTCAAGGTTCAGAGCCTCAACTTCAGCCTGCCAACGTTTTGAGAACTGGTTGAGCTGTTCATTGGCACGCTCATATGCGGGAATCCTGTTCAGAATGTACTCCATATCTACCAAGGCAAATTTCTGCGCACCTGCGGTAATGCAGAAAAACAGCATCATTGCTGCGATTGAAATCATCTTTTTCATAATATCTCTTTTTTCTATATTATAACCGATTGCAGGCACAAGTTAAAACTCCTGACCTAAGATGAAGTGCACCTGACTGCCTCCAAACTGCTTGCTACCCATTATGGGATCAAATCCGTAAGCCCAGTCAATACCCATCAGACCGACCATGGGAAGCATTATGCGTACGCCTGCTCCAGCAGAACGTTTTAGATCAAACGGATTAAACTTTCCTATGCTGCTCCATGCATTTCCGGCCTCCACAAAAGCCAATCCATATATAATGGTTGAGTTTTCCATCAGGAACGGATAACGTAACTCAGCTGACATCCTGGTATAAGCATAACCGTCTGAATAAGGTGTAAGCGAACCATTGTCATATCCTCGCAGACCCACAATTTCAGTAGCATATGTATATGAACCGCCACTCATTCCGTCACCTCCCATATAGAATGTCTCAAAAGGTGATTTCTTATACTTATTATAATGTCCAAGCAAACCCACATCAAAACGTGTCATCAGAACCAGACGTTTTTTTATTCCATTGGTAAGTGATGTATAGGTACGGCTACGGAATTTCCACTTGTTATACTCTATCCATTTGTGCTTATCCTGTAACTCCTGCTGATAGGTTGCCGACGTGTTGTCAGTTGCAAGGTGTTCATAGTCCTTCCCATCCCAGAGAGAATAAGGCGGAGTGAAATATACCGATACAGAAAATTCTGAACCGGAACTTGGAAATATAGGATGATTAGTGGAACTTCTGCTTAAGGTAAATCCTAAGTTGATATTGTTACAGGTTCCGTTATTAATCAGGAAGTATGACCACTGTTTCAGTTTGTAACGTGTGTATGATAACTCTGTATAGAAAGTAAAGTAATCATCTGGCCAATGCAGACGCTTACCCCATCCTATACTGGCACCCAACATGGTAATATACTTGTCGGGATCATAGTAAGACTCATAGTTGTTATAATAATATCCACCGTTATTCCCATAATAGTTACCATAACCATACAGATAATTGTAATAGTTCTGGTAATAAGCGGAGTTATAATAGTTACTGCTTATATCCGTCTGTTTGGAGAAGAACAGACCCACTGAAAGAGAATTGGGACGCTTGCCTCCTAACCATGGTTCCAGGAAAGATATGCTGTATGACTGGTAATATTGACCGTTTGTTTGTGCACTGAAAGACAACGTCTGGCCATCACCTTGAGGCAAGAACATACGGTAATTGTCACTCTTGTGGAAGAGGTTATACATACTGAAGTTGGTAAACTTTAGTGAAGCACGGCCTATCAGGCCTGTCTGACCCCAACCGAAAGAGAGCTCTATCTGGTCATTTCCCTTTGATTCCAATTGCCAGTCTATATCAACCGTTCCGCTTGACTCATCCGGAACAATATCGGGATTAATGGCTGTCTGCTCAAAATGCCCCATATTGGCAATAGAACGGAATGAGCGTTCAAAAGCATCATATGAGAAAATATCACCAGGACGGGTGTAAAGTTCACGACGGACTACATTCTCATATACACGGTCATTACCATGTATCATCACACGGTTGATAGTTGCCTGCGGACCTTCTAAAATACGTATATCCAAATCTATGGAATCATCTACAACGTTAGTCTCTACAGGATTGATCTTAAGCATTACATAACCATTGTTATAGTATCTCTTGCCTATTGCATCTTCATCTTCATGTGTACGCTCAACCAACTTCTTCTGGTTATAGACATCACCTTTTTTCATGCCCAGCATGTCTGAAAGCTGCTCATTGCTATATACTGTATTGCCTATCCAGTTTATGTTCCTCAAATAATACTTTTCACCTTCATCAATTTTCAGCCATATATCAACCGTGTTGTCTATAGGATTGGACGCTATGCTGTCAAACACAATATAGGCATCACGATAACCCATTTCCCCATATTTCTCAATAATCTTATCCTTATCATTAAGATACTCTTCATTTACAAATTTCTTGGTACGGAAGAATTCACGTAATTTACCTTTTTCATTGGTCTTTTTCATGATTCTTTTTACAGTATTGTCTGTAAGAACCTCATTTCCTTCCAAATGAATAGTATGTACTTTTACTTTCTCCTTCTTGTCAATGTAAACATCCACATACGCAAGTCCATCCTCATCAGGCTCAGAACGCTGCTGTACGCGCACCTCGGCATCCTTAAAGCCCTTCTCGTCAAAATAACTGCGAATAAGTTTTTCTGAACGGTTCAAACCATTTTGTGTAATCTGGCTACCGGCAAAAAATCCGATTTTATCTTCAAGTTCCGAGGCTTCACCCTTACGGACTCCATGAAACACCACTTCCTTGACCTTTGGGTTCTGTTCCAAAGAAACCTCCAGCCACATTTTATCGCCAACCACTTTAAGGGCTTTAACCTGGATATTGGCAAAAAGACCAGTACCCCAAAGACGCTTAATGGCATTAGTAATATCTGAACCCGGCACAGTTAAGCGGTCACCTACTGAAAGTCCGGACATTTTAAGCAACGTCTTATGGTTGTTCTCTTCTATACCTGTTATGGCTATGTCTGCTATTTCATATCTTTTTGGGGTTCCCGAATATAGAATCACGGGATTCTCCTGTTCTATCACCCCGCCATCAGTCTGTGCCACCAGCAACGGACTATACAATACCAAAAACAAGAAAACAATATGTCTTATCTTGAGTCTCATCATCATTTTGAATCATGTTTATCGGCTATCTGCGCTCCTGTCAAACCAAAACGGCGCTCACGCTGCTGATATACGTAGATGGCCTTGCAAAGCTCTTCCATATTGAAATCAGGCCAGAATGTGTCACAAAAATATAGTTCTGTATAAGCAGACTGCCATAACAGATAGTTACTCAATCTGAGCTCACCACCGGTACGTATGAGCAACTCAGGATCAGGCATAAAGTTTGTGGTCATGGCGGCCGATACCATATCTTCATCTATCTGAGACGATGAAATCTCCCCCTTTGCAGCTTTCTCAGAAAGCAACCTGACAGCGCGGGTTATCTCCCAGCGGGATGAATAACTCAAGGCCAAAACCATGCACGAACGGTCAAATGTCTTGGTATGATCAATACATTCATTCAGTTTAACCTGTATCTCAACCGGCAGCCGTTCTATATCACCTATCACACGGAAACGGACATGATTCTTTATGAACACATCCTCTTCAATATTTTTGAAAAGAAGTCCCATCAGAGCAGTCACCTCTTGTTCAGGACGGTTCCAATTCTCCGTAGAAAAAGTATATAACGTAAGATACTTTATTCCCAACTCCACCGCATTTTCCATAATCTTGCGTACAACTTCCACTCCGCGGATATGTCCCTCGGTACGTTCCTTGCCTTGTTGCTCTGCCCAGCGACCATTACCATCCATGATAATGGCAACATGCTGCGGAATGCGGTTCTTGTCCAATTGTTCCTGATATGTCATAACTTCTGTTTATTCATCGTTACAGTTGCAAGGACGTTTGAAAATATCAAATGTTACATACAGCATAGTAAAACTGTAACTATCCTTGTTCTTTATTCCTTTACCCTTTATCAGGAATGGATTTTCAAGTGATCCCGATGTCTCAGCACCTACATCAAGCCTGTCTGATGTAGTAAATCTCATGGACCACTCAAGTCCCAGATTAACTCTTTCGGACAGTTTGAACCTTATACCCAATCCTATAGGGATATTAGCTGCAAAATCATTCTCAGCAGGTTCCGGAACGAAAGACATTCCTATGCCTAACAGTCCATAAGGAGATAATCTGTGACTATCGCCCCAGCCTGTAAACCCATATCCGCAAAAACCCCACTCTACCTGTAAACCAAAATCATATACCGTACGGCTGAACTTCAGTTCATCGCCGGGAATTACCCCAAAGGCATTCACCGATGAACCGGATATTCCTGCTGCAGAAAAATTACTCTTAAGAGCAAAACGGGGATTGACATTATATCTGGCAATGACTGAAAAAGCACCGTTGGTATTACGATAAAAACGTGTATTGGCATCACCCATGTAGAAACTGCCTCCACCGCCCAAGCCCAACTCCATCAAATAACCGTCATCCTGTGCCGCGGCATAAGAACAACAGAACAGAAAAACTGCAAGGACTTGATATTTCAATCTCGGCCGTTTCATCTGACTCGCTTATCCAATCTCGTTACTGCTCCCCGCCATACCTGACCATCGGATGTCATTATCCATATTGAACCAAGCCTGTCAACAACATAAGAGAAATCTCCGTTATAACCTTTGAGAGGTTTAGGTAACTGCATATAACGGTTCCATGACGTTTCATAGTTCTTTACATATGGACTACACCAGTGCCATGTTATACCATTGTCTTCTGACTGATGGAAACCTTTCAGTCCGGTGCCGAATGCAAATATACTCCCGTCATATCTGATAACTGAAAGATTCTTCAAGGAAGGAAGCCTCAAACTTGCGTTTGAAGGAGCATCTATCTGAACCCAATCATTGTCAGTTGAAAGATTTGTCCAGACAGAAACAGAGTCTTTTCCTTCACCTATGAGAACCGTCCTTGTGACAGACGTGTTTGTAACCAGAGGGTAATCAAAGGCTATAGCTACTGAATCAGGGAATCCATCCGGAACCTTACTGACAGGGGTCCACTTTTCCAAATCTGTTAATCTGATAATGCTGTCTGAAGTTACAGCCCACGCAACATCACTCTCACTCTCTGTTTTGACAAGACATTTTACATCGTCCTTGCATGAAGACCAAACCTTTCCATCTGAAGAACTGTATATAGAAGTTCCAAACAAAGAATACAGTTTTCCGCCAGATGAAACGACAGTGCCTCCCCATCCGGCAGCAGGTATGCCTGATAATGCAACAGGATCACTCCATACTCCCTGTGATATATTTCTGGATGTCATACATAGAACATCCGTATTATCATATCCGATATTGTAAACAATATCATTGCTTATCACAGCACAAGGCTTCTTGAGAGCGGTAAAACCTATACTGTCAGCCTGGCTCCAAAGAAGGGAATCAGGGAAAACAGTACGTACATTAAGTTGCACTTTATAATCTCTCTGGTAAGATCCGTCTGATGAAACCACCTTGAATATAACACCTCGGCCAGGAGTAAAATCTATGGAATCATATCCTGACCAGTAATAGAGCATATAGGGATTGTCCTGGTAATAATAAAATACCGATCCTATACCTCCCACAGATGTGGTTACGGCATGTACGTCAGAACCGTAATCCAGAGAGTCAATATTGTAAATACGGTTATTGATCTGATCTATTGTCATGGGGAACAGGATACCGCCGCTACGATAATATGTAATTGAGTCATTACCCTGCTGGTCTATATCCTGATACTTGACATTATAGTAGCCTACTACGAATGACGTTATTGCAGCCTGAGGCGTCTTTTCCGTTTCCGAATCCTTAAGACACGAAACAACAGAAACAAGCACCAGGGCAAGCACAATATAAAAAACTGTTCTCTTCATCAGAACTGCACAAAAATCCATATATATTTTACCGCGCAAATTTAACAACAAAATCCGTAGGGGCGTGTGTAATAATGTTGTTTTATATTAAAGATTGGGCATATCAGTCATTATTTTGTAACTTCGCGGCACTGAAAAACCTTAAACAAACATACATAATGGACAATATCAAGACTCAAGTGGCAAGAGAACTGCTGCGCATAGAGGCTGTAAAAGTTCAGCCGGACGCCCCGTTTACATGGGCATCGGGATGGAAATCACCATTCTACTGTGATAACCGCAAAGCACTTTCATTCCCGGAAGTAAGGACCTTGGTACGCGATTCCCTTTGCAACGTCATAACACGTGATTTCCCTGATTTTGATGTAATAGCAGGTGTTGCTACCGGGGCCATTGCACAGGGAGCACTCGTAGCAGACAGGATGGGCAAACCGTTTGTATATGTACGTTCTGCACCAAAAGACCACGGTCTGGCCAACCTGATTGAGGGTTATCTGGAACCCGGCAGCCGCGTAATGGTTGTTGAGGATCTGGTATCAACCGGACTAAGCAGCCTTAAGGCTGTTGATGCCATACGTAATGCCGGCTGTGAGGTTGTGGGCATGGTAGCCTCATTCACATACGGATTCCCAGTGGCAGAAGAGGCCTTCCGTAACGCCGGTGTCAAACTTTCCACACTGACGGATTATCCCGCCATGCTGGAAACCGCAGTCACATCCGGATATATAAAAGTTGACAGTTTACAGACTCTTAACGAATGGCGGCAGAATCCCTCCGAATGGGGTAAATAATACGATGAAAAGGATAGAAAGTAACGTAAAACAGATTCCCTATTCACAGGAATCGGTATATGCAAAAGTCTCTGATCTGAGCAACTTGCGTGACCTGATAGACCGCATACCGGAAGACCAGAAGCAAAACATAAACCTGGAGAATCTGGAATGTACGACAGACAAGGTGAGCACCACCGTATCACCCATCGGTAAGGTTGAGCTGGCCATCATATCACGTGAGCCGTTCAAATGCGTCAAGATGGAGACAACGCAATCTCCTGTAAAACTTATTCTCTGGATCCAGATTGTTTCCACAGGTGATTCCAGCTGCAAAATAAAACTGACAGCTGACGCTGACTTAAATATCTTTATGGCCAAAATGGTGGAAAAACCGCTCACCGAGGCTTTAGACAAACTTGCCGATACTCTGGCAATGATTCCATATTAAAACAAAAGACAATGAAACCTATCTGGGACAAGGGTAAACCCGTAAACGAACTGATTCAGAAGTACACCGTAGGTCGTGACCGCGAAATGGACCTGATGCTTGCCAAGTATGACGTGCAGGGTTCACTGGCTCACATAACCATGCTGGAGTCAATAGGACTGCTTGAGGCCGATGAACTCAAGGCTCTCTCTGCCGGACTCAAAGAGCTGCTCCCTGTCATAGAGCGTGGAGAATTCGTGATAGAAGACGGAGTTGAGGACGTTCATTCACAGGTTGAACTCATGCTCACCCGCCAGCTTGGTGATATGGGTAAGAAAATACACAGCGGACGTTCACGAAACGACCAGGTTCTGGTAGATCTCAAACTTTTCACCCGCGACCGTCTGCGTGGCATAGTAAACTCCGTAAAGAGCCTGTTTGACATTCTCATCAAACAGAGCAACCGGTACAAGGATGTGCTGCTGCCCGGTTACACCCATCTGCAGATAGCAATGCCTTCATCATTCGGACTCTGGTTCGGCGCATACGCTGAGGCTCTCACTGATGACATGCTCCTTTTGCGTGCCGCCTTCGACCAGTCCAACCGCAACCCCTTAGGCTCTGCTGCCGGTTACGGCTCATCATTCCCGCTCAACCGCCAAATGACAACAGACCTCCTGGGCTTTGAGTCCATGAACTACAATGTAGTTTACGCCCAGATGACACGCGGCAAGCTGGAGCGTAACGTAGCTTACGCACTGGCATCAGTAGCTGCCACCATAAGCCGCCTGGCATTTGACGCATGCATGTACAACAGCCAGAACTTCGGGTTCATCAAGTTACCCGATGACTGCACCACAGGCTCCAGCATCATGCCTCACAAGAAAAACCCGGATGTGTTTGAACTTACACGCGCCCGTTGCAACCGCTTGCAGGCACTGCCTCAGGAGATAACCCTCATGACCAACAACCTGCCTAGCGGTTATTTCCGTGACATGCAGCTTGTAAAAGAGGTCTTCCTGCCTGCCTTTGAACAACTGGAGGAGGTCATTACCATGACCGCTTATATGCTTGACCACATAAAAGTACGTGAGGATATCCTGTCTGATCCCAAGTACGATGCAATATTCAGCGTTGAGGAGGTGAACCGTCTGGCACGTGAGGGTATGCCTTTCCGTGAAGCTTACCGCAAGGTGGGTGCCGAAATAGAGAACGGAACCTTCAAGGCTGACCGCAACATCCATCACACTCATGAAGGCAGCATAGGCAATCTTTGCAATGACCGCATCACTGCCCGTATGGACAAACTTGTATCGGAGTTTCCGTTTACAGAAATTGACAAGGCAATAGACAAGCTTACATCAAAGTAAGAATCAGATTAAATCAAAAAAAATGCCGACCCGTGGGCCGGCATTTTTTTCGTTTTCATCGGAGGATTATTCCCATGGAAGCTTGGTGATAGACTCACCGAACTCTGAGTTCTCAGCGTCGTTCTCATCCAGCTTGAATACCATGAATCCGGGGTTCTCCTTTGTGCAGGGAGCCCAATCGCCACCCTTAGGACCGTTAGGATCACTGTACTTGGCAAAGTTAGTCCAAGCGGTAAGCATCTTCTCTGACAGATCCCAGTCACCCTGTGTCCAAGGTCTCCAGCAGTGCTGCAGTGACTTGAATACGAACCACAGGTCTGATGAGTGGAATGCGCCACGGAGTCTCTGAGAAACCTCAGGATGTGAACCGTCATCAGGCAGAGGACGTGCAAACTCATAAGCCCAAGCCTTGCTGCCGTTCTTGGTCATCTCCTGACGGTTCTGGCAGAATGCTGCAACACCTGCAGACATATTGCCCATATCGTTCAGAGTGTAACCGCACATGTAAGGAACATCAGCCAAGGTGCCGTCAAGAGCAGCCTCATCAAAGCTCTCCTTTGATACATAGCCGTCAACGATAGGCATACCGGTGATGCTACCCATGTTACCGGTAGCGTTGCTGTAGATGCTGGCTACTGAGTAGATAACCTCAGTATCAGCATTACGCATCTTCTGGAGGGTATTGTAACCTGCCCAGTCCATGATAACCTTGGTGTTGAACTCAGCGCGCTGCAGAGCGTTCAGACCCTCGGGAGCCTGAGGAGCCTTATAAGCAGCTATACGCTCGGTATTGTTAGCGTTTCCGCCGCCAAAGCCGCCGAAACCGCCCATCATACCCATGCCCATGCCACCGCGCATACCGCCCATACCGCCGCGGCCGCCAGCTGCGTTGTTGTTAGGAACGGTCAGACCACCGGCACTCATGATGATAGCCTTGTGGAACAGGCCACGTGCCAGAGGAGACTCACACAGTGTACGTACACTGCCACCACCTGCTGACTGACCGAATATCATTACGTTGTCAGGATCACCGCCAAACTGGGCGATGTTCTTCTTGATCCACTTGAGTGACTCAATCTGATCCAGGATACCGTAGTTACCTGATACACCGTTGGGGCTCTCAGCTGAGAGATCGGGGTGTGTCATGAAACCGAAGATTCCGAGACGATAGTTGATTGATACAAGGATAACATCCTTACCAGCCCACTCCTGAGCATCAAACTCAGGCTCTGAGCCCCATCCCTCGCGGTAACCGCCACCGTGAATCCACAGGGCAACCGGAAGCTTGGCATTTACATCACCCGGCTTCTTGGTCCAGATGTTCAGATAAAGGCAATCCTCACTGAAGGGAGCCTCATCACCATAACCCCACTCTGTGTAGTAACCACCCTTGTACTGGATGTGCTGATAGCTGGGATGATCAAAACGGTCGCAAAGCTTTACGCCCTCCCAGGGAGTAACAGGCTGTGGAGCCTTCCAACGGTTCTCGCGGATAGGAGCAGCAGCATAAGGAATGCCACGGAAAACAAAAACATCCTTTACGCGGTCAGCGCTTACGCCCTGAACCTGACCACCTTCGATACTCAACACGGGACTGAGTTTCTCAGTGTTGCACTGGCAGCTGGCCATCAAGGTCAGGATACCGGCAAAAAACAACAGTTTCTTCATAAATTGTTTATTAGGTTAAGTTAAAGTAATGTCCTTTTGGAAAATAAACTCCCACAAATGTAATATATTTTATTAGTTGTTAATTTTAACACACCTTTTTTTTCCTAATTTCTTGCCAAATCGCTCCAAACCACGTACTTTTGTACCCCGAACTAAACCGTTCACATCTTTTTCCCGAGATTATGGGCTATTTTTGGATGGATAGCTTCTCGAGTCGAGGAAGTGATGGGGTCCCATCATGACCGAGAGGAGAGGAGGTAGACGCCAAAAAGAGACCGTAAGATCGAAAAAAGAAGCTCGAATGGTGGAATGGTAGACACGAGGGACTTAAAATCCCTTGGCCTTTATCGGCTGTGCGGGTTCGAGTCCCGCTTCGAGCACTCTCCCATACAATATGAAACTCACAGACAACCGCTGGCTTACCCGGCAAGGATTCGGAGTACACTCCCCTTGGGCTTATGACCTGATTGACAACGTCATTAACGAACGTCACCCTTATTACGCATATGAGGACCTCTACCCTTTCTGGGAGAAAGCACCTCAATATCTTCCGCAATATCCTCAGAGCCGTGACGAACTGCTCTTCCGTCTGGTAAACAGATTCAACCCCAAGTTTATCCTTGAGGTAGGTACCGGAGCAGGTGTCAGCACCGGTTATCTGGCATCGGTTTCCAAGAATTCAAGGGTAGTCACTGTTGATTTTCCGCACCCGGCAGAAAAAGAGGTTCGCCGCAACCTTAAGAAAATCCAGAATATTGAGTATATTGCAGCCGATGTCATCCAGACCGTGCAGGATATTATGGACAGCGGCAACATCCCGCAGTTCATACACATAGCCCACACCGCACTCTGGAGACAGACAGTGGAGATGATTCTGCCGTATGCCAAATCAGATACGGTCATTGTTGTTGAGGATATGGGCAAAAAGCAGAAAAAGGAGTGGTGGAAAGAGATCATTAACGATGAGAGAGTGGGTGTAACCTTCCAGATGAAAAAGATAGGCCTGCTCTTCTTTGACAAAAAGATGACCAAACAACACTATGTGTTATGAGTAAGATTTACACCCGCACAGGCGACAACGGCACCACAAGCCTTGTAGGCGGCAAGCGTGTAAGCAAGACTGATCCGCGTCTGGACGCTTACGGCACAATAGATGAACTCAACTCGTTCATCGGCCTTATGCAATCCGTTATGGATAATAAGGCAGAGAGTGCAGAAAACATCCAGTGGATTCAGCAAAAACTGTTCAACATAGGAGGCTGTCTGGCTACTGACACCACCTCTTTTGAACTGCCAGACAGCTGCAAGGTTCTCTCTTCTGATGTGGAGCGAATTGAAAAGATGATTGACACACTGCAGGAGGGCCTGCCGGAACAACGCTCATTCATTATGCCCGGCGGAACTCAGGCTGCATCATACGCACATGTGGCACGTACCGTATGCCGCAGGGCCGAGCGCCTTATACTGGCACTTCCCGATGATGCAAAAGTGCCTTCAGAACTGGTCCAGTACATAAACCGTTTGTCAGATTATCTCTTTGTTCTGGCACGCCGGATAAACTTTTTTGCAGGTACCCCTGAAAAAATATGGTAGAACTTTTGGATTACATATTTTTTTATACTTTTGCACCCCTATAAAAGTAACCTTAAAACACCGCTTTTTACTATGTATTGGACATTGGAACTGGCATCAAAACTTGAAGATGCACCTTGGCCAGCAACCAAGGATGAGTTGATTGATTACGCCGTCCGTTCAGGAGCCCCTCTTGAGGTAATAGAAAATCTTCAGGAGATAGAAGATGAGGGCGATATCTATGAAAGCATAGAGGATATATGGCCCGACTATCCCAGTAAGGAAGACTTTTTCTTTAACGAGGATGAATATTAAGGAAAGACTACACACAACCTGTTAATATTCAGATAGGTGTACAAATATTTGATATATTTGCTCACCTATTTTTTTTTACCAGATATGCATGACCGTATAATAAAAAAGGACAAACTGAAACGGATTCTTACTGATCCAAGAACCTTGTTTTGGGTATGGATGATCATCGCCGTAACAGGCATGACACGCTACGGTCATGGACGTGAAAACAACTATCTTATCTTTAAGCAGGTATTCTGGCACGTCATAAACCAGCTGCCTCTTTTCAGCTTTTATCCTGCAGAATACTTTGACGTCAACCATTACGGTCCCACATTCTCACTCGTAATAGCACCTTTTGCCGTACTGCCCACATGGGTGGGCATGCTGTTGTGGCTTGTAGCCCTGACACTGCTTCTTTATTTTGCCATTCGGCGCAACCAGTTCACTCAGTACCAGCAGATATTCATTTACTGGTTCTGTGCTCACGAGGTGCTCAACGGTGTTCAGATGCAGCAGTTCAATATTGCCATTGCTGCAATCATTCTTCTCAGCTACTATTTCATTGAAACTGAAAAGGATTTCTGGGCTGCCTTTGCCATAATGCTGGGTACGTTCGTCAAGTTATACGGTATAGTAGGAGTTGCGTTTTTCTTTTTCTCACGTCATAAGGGAAAATTCATTCTAAGCCTTTTGTTCTGGGCCGCCATTATGTTTGTGGCACCAATGATAATATCCAGTCCGGAATATATCATCGGACAATATCATGAATGGTATGATTCACTTGTGTCCAAAAACGTTGACAATATGTTCAGCCAGGGCACCAACATATCACTCTTGGGTCTGGTACGTAAGATATCAGGATGTGCCACCTATTCTGACCTATGGCTGATAATTCCAGGCCTGATTGCATTTGCCTTACCCTATCTGCGTCTGGACCAGTATAAGAACCAGGGATTCCGTCAGACCATCCTGGCTTCAACGCTGATGTTTGTGGTACTCTTCTCTACCGGTTCTGAAAACAGCGGCTATATCACTCCTGTCATTGGAGTGGTCATCTGGTACACTGCAGCACCATGGGAACGTTCCAAATGGGATATTGCACTCATGGTATATGTATTCATATTCTGTACCATGGCCCACTCAGATTTCATGCCACGGTTCATACGTGAAGAATGGATAAGGCCTTACGGTCTCAAAGCCCTGCCTGTAGTCATAGTATGGTTCAAACTCTGCTATGAGATCTGTACCAAAGACTACCGCAAACAAAACTGTTAGAAACCCGTTTCTACCCTCTTTAGTTTCTTCCGGTCATAAACCTTCTTTGATTTGAATACTGCCGGACGTGATGATACAGGCTTGCCGTGAGCAAGTATCTCCTCCTCACGGCTGGCCTTGCGGTTTGCTTTTACATAATCAGCAAGCGTACCTATCTGTTTCTTTCTTTTCTTCATTATTATTGAAACCAAAAGGTCTGCGGTCACTTTGCATTAGGATCAGGACCGAACTTGTTGGGGCCTTCATTTCCCGGCAGTGAGCACCATATTATTGTGAGGATAAGCGGTACTATAAGAATGATGAACAGCATTGATACTATACCGCCGGTTCCCACCATCAACCTGTTTGGAGTAGCAATAGCCACTGTGCTTGTCATCCTTAACAAACTTACTATAACCGTAACCAATCCAAGCATAAACGGAACAAGAGAAAGAAGTACAAGAGTTCCCTTACGCTCCGTATCGTGAAGCCTTCTGACTATAAGCGTTATTGTGGGAACGAGCAAAACCACTATCGTAACGATGAATAATACAACACACAATGTATTTATTAAACCGATATTTGAAAATCCCATATTACAACTGTATTAAAGATTAAACAATGCTGATACCTTTATCCAAGTACAAAAAAGAGTACAGGAATTAATTTGATGATAAAGCCCATTATGAATATAACAAGCGCGTCAAACAGGATAAAATACCAGAATTCCGATCTCGATGCACGGCCTGTGAGCTTGAAGCAGTTTTTCCAACCTGATATGACAGCCTGGCCGAAAGTTACGTTGTTTGTTTGCATAGCTTTTGAGTTTAATTGGTTTTGCTGCAAAAGTATGCCGCTTTGATTGGCCCCGGAATTATGTTGCGCAACATTATCGTCACATTTTTGTTCCGGGAACAGCAACTCTGTCCATGACCTGGAGAGTTTCTCCTTTACGCGTATCTTACGCATGCGCAGGCTATCCTTTGATATCGATAAGCAGTCTGCGATAACCACCGGACTTAGTCCGGCTGCAACAAGGGAACAATAGATAAGGTCTGATTCCGACAGGGCTGAAGACTCACTCTTCATATCCAGAATCATTGGTGAAAAGGCCTTTTCTATGCTGCGCGTGATAGACAAACGCTCATCAAACGTGAGACGGCTCTCGCGGCTCAGATAACGCATCAGGATGTTGGAATCGGGCATGTTTCGGAACTCCGCGAGACAGGAATTGAGAATTTCAGTTTTTGAATTCATAAAGCATCTTGGTTTGCAGCAAAGATACTCCATATTTGCTTGTAACACGGCCCCGTTGCGCAACAAAACCGCAACAAATCCCTGATATGCAAACAAAAAACCGTGGTGAAAAAAATTTCACCACGGTTTTGATTATTGATTACAGTAATCAGTCTTTCAGCTTGGCTGTAATGAACTCGCGGTTCAGGCGGGCTATATTGCTGATGCTGATGCACTTGGGGCACTCAGCCTCACAGGCGCGGGTGTTGGTGCAGTTACCGAATCCCAGCTCATCCATCTTGGAGAGCATAGCCTTGGCGCGGCGTGCAGCCTCTACCTGACCCTGCGGCAACAGAGCCAGCTGGCTAACCTTAGCACTTACAAACAGCATAGCTGAACCGTTCTTGCAGGCTGCTACGCAGGCACCGCAACCGATGCATGATGCAGCGTCCATAGCCAGGTCTGCCTTCTCCTTTGAGATAGGAATTGCGTTGGCATCAGGAACACCACCGGTGTTGATTGATACGTAACCACCGGCCTGCATGATCTTATCGTATGCACGGCGGTCAACCATAAGGTCACGGATTACCGGGAAACCGGCTGAACGCCAAGGCTCAACGGTGATGGTCTCACCATCCTTGAAACGGCGCATGTAAAGCTGGCAGGTGGTAGCACCTGTAGCGGGTCCGTGCGGATGTCCGTTTATGTAGAGTGAGCACATACCGCATATACCCTCGCGGCAGTCATGGTCAAACACAACAGGCTCCTCACCTGCATTGATGAGCTGCTCGTTCAGAATGTCAAGCATCTCAAGGAATGAAGTATCGGTGGGGATATCCTTCATTTC
>DBYQ01000029.1:29414-50811 GCA_002310015.1 Bacteroidales bacterium UBA1182 | reverse complement strand
TTAGACGGAAAGAGCCCGGCACAATACCGAGCTCTCCAAATATTAAATCAATAATTAATCCGTCCAACTTTTTGGGTTCACTTCAAAAGAGTACAAAACAGAACCGTCCCCTTTTGTACTCTTTTGTACATTTGCAACAGTTTTGCAGCGCCTAATCCTTGACATTTGTTGATTTGACAATTACTTTTGTCAGTAAATAAACATACACTGTTATGAAAATACGTAGAATTAGAGTTCTAATTGCCAAGGGGTGGTACGTTGCCGTATGGTGCGTATCATATTCATTGTTTTCCTTGATTTGCAGTTTTGCATCGGCCCAGAAACCGGTCGATAAGGCTGTGGTAGCTAAGGAAATCAAGGCCGGTGATATCATATCGGGCAAAGTTACAGATAATGAAGGCCCCATGATGATGGTCAATATCACGGAGCGGGATTCAGCTGACCGTATAGTTGCCCATTGCGTAACTGATATGGAAGGTGCATTTTCTTTTCGTCTGGTTAATCCCGCAAACAGATTAAAGATAACGTATGTGGGGTATAAGACAGTTGATACCTTGATAAACAGTACCTACTATGAAATCAGGATGAAAGAGAATGAGTCTTTGTCTAAAGTGGATATCACAGCTAACCGCAGGCTGGAAACAATGTACGGGCCTTTACCTCCTGCCCTAAATAATCCCCAGACTATGGTAAAACAGGCCATAAGCATGGATGAGTTTGAGGGTTTGGCCATTACAACGGTTGATGATAATCTGCAGGCATACGGTACTCCCAGACCAGGGCTCGATCTGGTATTTGAAGCAAGTGATCTTGGCCGTTCAAGGCCGTTGCTTGTCATGGACGGCCATGTCATAACCCGTGATGCTACAGCATGGGAGGGCATCGACCTTACGAAAGACACCTATTCAAAAGATGAGCTGGCACAGATATTTGGAGTTAAAGCCAGAAAGATAAAGACAGTGAACATACTGAAAGATGAAGCCGCCGTAAAAATATGGGGAAACAGAGGTAGAAAAGGCGTCATAGAACTACGTACCCGAAAGGGAATCCGCATGGAAAAGAAGAACAAATGACACAAAGCGCACTTTGTGTCATTTTTTTGCATTTCCGGATTTACTTTCGGCAGGTTTCTGCAACCTATATATAGAAACCTATAACCCTGCTTATGATGAGAAGAGTCCTTTTGTTTGCCTTCTTAACTCTTATCCCGGCTTTTCTGTTGGGGCAGAAAACCATTACCGGTATCGTTCTTGACAGCCTCACGCAGAAGCCTCTTCCGCTTGCTACGGTTTATATTAACGGAACAACCCAGGGAACAACCACAGATCATGACGGCAGATTTGAACTGAAAGTGAGCTCATACCCAGCTACGGTTGTATTCAGTTTTGTGGGTTACAGGCCGCAGGCTCTTGACCTTACCCGTAATCCGGGTGATTTGAAGATAATGCTCAGTACCTCATTTGAATTACCTGAGGTGGTAGTGTCAGGCAAGGCGGATGAAGTTGATAAAAAGGAACTGGACTATTTCAAGAGTATGTTTCTGGGCGATGACCGATGGGGCAAGAATGCAACCATCAGGAATGAAAAAGCCCTTATGATCAATGCATCATATCAACCCATAAATTACATCAGGAGGATAAAATTCAGCTCTTTTGCCAAACAATTTGGCTCCACCGATATCGTGAATACATCCATTGAGTTTGACGATACGGTAAAAGTGCGTAAAAGCGTATTCACTGCATGGGCGTATGAACCCCTTATAATTGATCTGCCTCTGTTGGGATATGTACTGTATGTGGATCTGGTAAAGTTCAGTGTCGTGCAGGTTAATAACGTCATTTCATGTAACATACTGGGCTATTTTTACTACAAGCCCTATGAGAAGCTAAAGAAACGGCAGGCGGAGCGCATTGAAGAAAACCGCCGCAAAGCGTACTACGGCTCCAGCCAGCATTTCCTCAAGTCTCTTGCCCAGGACCGTTTGGCTGAGAATGGATACATATTTACGATACCGGAGCAGATAGTAAAACGCAAGAAAACCATAACGATGTATATGCCCGTTGACATAAAAAAACATATGTCCGGCGTGGGAGACAGCCTGATGCAGATACATGACCTTAAGGATAATGAGCTCAAGATAAAGTACTATCACAGAGGTAACGGGACTCCGGTTAATTTTAAAGAGAAAGGGCCTGGCATTCATCTTTATTCAGAGTCAGGAATGACACTTTTGAAAGACACCTGCACATTCCTCAAGGAGGGCATCATCATTGACAATAACATCCGTTTTACAGGCAATATATCCAAGAAGAGGGTTGCAGCCTGCCTGCCTAATGATTACATGCCTCCTGCAGATACAAGCAGAATAATTGTAAGAGATTCAACAGATTACGCCAGTGAACTTATAAAGTTTGCTGATAACATCCACCAATTCAATACCTTGTTCCCTCAGGAGAAGGTATATCTGGAGTTTGACAACACGGCCTACTTCCAGGGAGAGAACATCTGGTACAAAGCCTTTGTCACGAATGCCACCACATTGGAGCGTGCCCCCAGCGGAGTGCTGTATGTTGATTTCCTGTCACCTGAAGGGAAACTCATACAGCAGCGTAAGCTAAAGATTGTGGCCGGACAGGCTGACGGTGTAATACCTCTGCTTGATGTAGGCACGCAGCAGACACGTGAGAAACGCGGCATTCCGGCCTACCCCAGCGGATTCTATGAGATAAGGGCCTACACACAGAACATGCTGGATTTCAGCCCTGAGGCTATATTCTCACGTGTCATTCCGGTCTATACCCAGCCCAAGTATGTAGGTGAATATAACAGGTCACATGTAGTGACTGATCAGAATAATCCTCTTATAGAAAACCTGCGTGGTGAATCCAAAGAGCAGAAAAATCAAAAAAACAAACTCGATATAGCATTTTATCCTGAAGGAGGTGATCTTGTGTATAACCTCCCCTGCCGGGTAGCATTCAAAATCACAGGCAATTACAGATTTGATGAGGATGAGGAACTCTTCACTCCCGGTATCAGGGATAATGAATATGATATTCATGACGGAATGGGATCATTCATTATCACTCCCAGTGGATCAGAATCTGTACAATTTAAAAGGAGCGGTAATGTCTATCGTGTATTCAACCTTCCCAAACCTGTCAGCAGCGGATATTCCATGATTTCAGACATGTGCTCTGACTCTCTGCTGGAAGTAAATATCTGGCGTACTCCAGACCGTGTAGGTGAGCAGACGGCGCTTGCCGTCATGTGCCGTGGTGAGGTGATATATTTTGAAGAGATAAAGGATATTGAAAACTCTCAACTGTCAATAGACTGCTCCGGCTGGCCGGCTGGCGTGTGCCGTATGACTCTGTTCAATAAGGACGGCATGATTCTCTCATCACGCAGCATATTCCATGGTGGCGGTAATTTGAGCAGTCCCACGATAGCAGTCAAAACAGACAGCTTGTCACGCCAGTCTTGCGATAAAGAGGTCATCGAGCTCAAACTTACTGACCAGGACGGCAATCCCCTACGTGACCGTTTCTGCCTGTCGGTACGTGATGCTGCAGACTACGGCAATGGAAGGACCGATAACCTACGGACCAATCTGCTGCTCTCATCAGACCTGAGGGGATACATTCATGATCCTGCATGGTATCTGGAAAAAGATGATGAGGAGCACCGTGAGGCACTTAACCTGCTCACCCTTGTTCAGGGCTGGGAACGCTACGAGTGGCAAACTATGACTGGACAGAAAGAGTTTGAAGAGAGGCACCGCGTTGAAGAGGGCCTCACCATGAACGGATGGATACTTTCATACCGCAAACGTGAACCCGTATCGGATATAGGCATATTTGCAGCACTTACTCCTGATAAGGACAAGAGTCTGTTTGAAAGCTTCAACTACCAGACAGATTCTACAGGTTATTTCGGATTTGACATGTCAGACTTCTACGGAAATGGCAAGCTGACCATACATCTCATGTCAAAAAAGAAAAATGGACTAAACAAGTTTGAGGAGAGCAAACGTATCCGTTTTGAGCGGGCAGACAGACCTGCCCCCCGCCCCTACTTCATGCAGGAAACGGATCTTAGCCAAAATACGCCCCAGGTGGATGACTATAAGGTTGATTTTACCAATGAAGGACTGACAGCGGAACAACTCAAAAAACTTGGAATAGTGATTGACGACGTTGATATAGAAGAGGGAAATACAAAAATCAGGTTCATTGATTATGACACCTTCACTTCATTTGAGACAGAGGAGGATGCTGAACTGGAACTGGACAAGGGTGAATACACTACGGATCTTATAGGATACTTCCTGGAACGGGGCATCAGATTCATTTATGAAAAAGAAGATGAGGATGATGATGACGACCCGATGAATTCTAAAGCAAATGCCGGAGGATTCATGAACGGGAATACCGGAGATATTATTGGAGAAAAAGCAGGAGATGGTGAAGGCGGAAACGATAATACCGGAGATATTATTGGAGAAAAAGCAGGAGATGGTGAAGGCGGAAACGATAATGGAAAAGGGAAAGGCTCATCCAAGACAAAAGATATCAAGCCATACTTTTATGTGCACAACCTGGATGATTATATAGGTTCCATTATTTATGGCATCGATATTATTGACGTCAAGAGCATCATCATTTATGATAACCCCATGTATCCCAGAGATTTCAAGGGACTGATTCCACTGGATGTCGATTATAGGAATAAGATTAATGATTCAAATTGGTTCACATGGCTTGAAACCTGTATGGACAGGTTTCAACTGATAGACATACAGATTAAAGAAGACAATGAAAGGTTGTTAGACTGGGAGATCCGCAACCTTGGGCGTAGGGTCACAACAGTCAAAGGTTTCACCAAGCCCGTACAGTTCTACTCACCGGAGTACCCCGATGGCCCGATTGAAGGTGATATAGATCCGCGACGCACCCTCTATTGGAATCCAAACGTGATAACCGATAATGAAGGCCGTGCCCGCGTGGAGTTCTACAACAACAGCTTCACCCGCCGCTTTACTATCCGCGCCGCAGGCATCACTGCCTCCGGTATTCCATATATCCTTAACCAAAATTGGTAACTTAATCCTTTTTGCAATTATGAAACGCCTTATTACTTTAACCCTAACATTAGCCCTGTGCTTTCCTACTGTCCGTGTAAGTGCAGAGGATTTTGACATGCAGGATCCTAATGAATCCGCCAGCATCACAAATGACTTGATGCGGTTTGCGGGCAACATACACCAGTTCAACAGCATCTTCCCGCAGGAGAAGGTCTATCTGCAGTTTGACAACACTTCTTACTACGCCGGTGAGACTATCTGGTTCAAGGCGTTCGTGGTAAATGCATCAACGCTCAAGCGTGCGCAGAGCAAGGTGCTTTACGTAGATCTTATTTCACCCACGGGCGTTCTGCTCAAGCAGCAGAAGCTCAAGGTGGTGGCCGGGCAGGCTGACGGCTCTTTTCCGCTGATGGACGGAGCAACAGAGCAGTCACGTGAGAAGATGGGCGTGACTGAGTATCCCAGCGGATTCTATGAGATACGGGCATATACCAACTATATGCTCAACTTCAATGAGGAGACGGTATTCTCTCGCGTGTTTGCCGTATATGAGAAGCCCAAGAAGGAGGGTAACTTCTATGTGGAGACTCCTACCATAAGATACCGTTGGGAGAAGACGCAGGAGGAGATCCGGCCCGAGACGGAGAAGCTGCGTAGGATAAACTGTGAGTTCTACCCTGAAGGAGGGCATATAGTAATGGGTAAAACTTGCCGCGTGGCTTTCAAGGTTACTGATGATACCGGATTCGGGATAGATGCTGACGGTATCCTCGATGATACGGATATCAGCTTCAGCATTGTTCATGACGGCATGGGATGGTTTACCTTCACCCCTACTGAACGCAGGAGCAGTGTGACTTTAAATGTTGACGGCAAGTCCAAGTCTTTCTCTCTGCCTGTTGCTGAGCAGAGCGGCGTGACTCTGCAGGTGGATGTATCTGATACGGATGAGATGCTGATGCGTATGGACTGTACGCCGGAGCTGGCGGGAGAGACGCTGGGAGTGGCTATTACATGCCGCGGTGAACTGGCTGATTTCTGTACCATAGAGACTGGCACGCAACCGGTGGATAAGGCTCTCTCTATGGCAGGTATTCCTGAAGGTGTATGCAGGGTCTATCTGTTCGGCGCTGACGGCAGCATTTATGCCAGCCGCTCTGTATATCATCACAGCGGGGAGATTACGCGGCCTCAAATAGAGGTTTATGCTGATAAGGACAAATATGAGCCTTTTGAGAAGGTGGCGCTTACATTCAACCTCAAGGACGGACAGGGTAATCCGTTCCGTGACCGTTTCTGCCTGTCAGTACGTGACACGCGCAGTCAGGGTAACATCCTGGCTGATGACCTGCGTACGTCACTCCTACTCTCATCTGATTTGAAGGGTTTCATAGAAGATCCGTCATGGTATTTTGATACGGACGGTCCGGAACGTGATGAGGCACTTGACCTTCTGATGCTGGTACAAGGCTGGGAGCGCTATGACTGGCAGACCATGACCGGGCAGAAGGAGTTCCGCGAGAGACACAGGGTTGAGGAGAACCTGACATTGAACGGTTGGGTGATGAACTCATCGGGCAAGAAGCCCATGGACAGCATCGAGGTGGTAGCAGCGCTCATGCCTACTGACAAGACGCTGTCTGAGACCTACTCGTACAAGACGGACTCATCGGGTTATTTCGGGTTTGACATAGGAGTGGACTTCTATGACAAAGCACGCTTCTCCATCAGCGCACAGCCCAAGAGAAAACGTCTGATTGGGCCGGATGCACGCATTGTGTTTGACAGATCCATGTCTCCAGCCATACGTGCATTCCAACCGAAGGAGCTGGTGTTCACGGGACTTATATCGGCTCCTGGGAAAAAGAACAGGAAGAAAGAAAGCGCCGCTCCAGATGATAGCTTGGAGACTCTGATAAGCATGGACAACGGTATTGTACTGCCTGAGGTTGAGATTGATGAGGAACGAATGTTCATAGATTACTTCACTTTCAGCTCTTACGATGTTGTCAAGGACGTTGAGGTGGAACTGGACAAGGGGGAATACTCAACAGACCTCATAGGTTACCTGATAGACAAAGACTATCTGGTATTTTTGAATAATGAAGGCTGCATAGAGTCCATAAACGGTTTCGCCCCATTCTTTTATGTCCATGACAGCAAGAAAATACAGGACAAGGGAATGTTTGATCCCCCCAGCATCATAGACTCAAAGGACATTAAGAGCATTCTGATATATGACCGTCCTATGTACTTGTTGGATATCTATAAGCAATGTCCTCTTTATCAGGATTACATGAACAAGACCATGCAGAATATAGATTTTGACACAGCTCTCAGTACACGTATGATTCTGGTGGATATCCAGGTTAAGGAGCCTACAGAATTGAGTACCAGAAAAGAAAGATTCAACATAAACAAGCGATTAACCACCGTTGACGGTTACTCCCGTCCATATGCGTTCTACTCTCCTGAATATCCTGACGGTCCTATACCGGGTGATGTGGATTACCGTCGCACCCTCTACTGGAATCCCAATGTGGTGACTGACTCAACCGGCACAGCGCAGGTGGAGTTCTACAACAACAGTTACAGTACCAGGTTCAACATCAGCGGAGCTGGCATCACCGCCTCCGGCATCCCCTACATCCTCAACCAGAACTGGTGATATGAAAAGACTATTGTTTGCTTTATTATCTCTTGTTCCCACTATTCTCTTTGGGCAGAGTACCGTTACAGGCGTTGTTCTTGACAGCCTCACTCAGGAACCGCTGCCATCAGCTACGGTTTATATTAACGGCACAACCCAGGGAACCACTACAGATAATGACGGCCGTTTTGAACTGAAAGGAATATCATTCCCGGCTACTATTGTATTCAGTTTTGTGGGTTATAAGCCCAAGGCAATGGATCTGGACAGTAATCCCGGCAGGTTGACAATAGGACTCCGTACTAACGATGCATTGCCTGAAGTTGTGGTGTCAGGTAAGAAGGATAAGCTTGACAAAAAGAATCTGGACTATTTCAAGACCATGTTCCTTGGTGATGACCGATGGGGCTTGCGCGCAGAGATAGAGAATGAAAAAGTCCTAATGTTTGACAACACATCTCAAACCACATATTTCACGAGAAAGATAAGCCGGACATCATTTGCAACCCCCTACGCATCAAATGAAAAAGTGGTAAGACATGTTGAAGAAGTGGATACTGTGAAAGTAATCTCAAAGGTATTCACTGCATGGGCGCATGAACCCCTGATAATTGATTTGCCTCTGCTGGGATATGAACTCTATGTGGATTTGGTAAAATTCACTGTTGTACAGGTTAACAGTGTAACTAAATGTAACATACTTGGCTACTTTTACTACAAGCCCTATGAGAGACTTAAGAAACGGCAGACGGAGCGCATTGATGAGAACCGCAAGAAAGCCTATTACGGTTCAAGCCAACATTTCCTCAGGTCTCTTGCCCAGAACAGTCTGGCTGAAAACGGATATATATTGACCGTGCCTGAAACAGTTGTAAAGGGAAAGAGAAGATTAACGATGCAGATGCCGGTTGACATCAACGAATATTCTAAAAACATAACTGATAAGTTTATGCAGATTTTCGGCCTGAAGGATAAGGAACTCAATATAAGGTACTATCATCGGAGTGACGGCTCTCCCATGAACTTTAAAGCAAAAGGAGATGGCATTCACATTTATTCAAAGTCAGGAATTACTTTCCTTGAAGACAGCTGTATATTCCTTAAAGAGGGTGTGGTCATTGATAATAGCATACAGTTTACTGGAGACATCTCTAAAAGAAGAGTTGGAGCCTGCCTTCCTGGTGATTATTTACCTCCTGTAGATACCACCAAAATCAATGTGGCGGATCCTATAGATTATGCAAGTGACCTGATAAAGTTTGCCGATAAAATTCACCAGTTCAATACTTTGTTCCCCCAGGAGAAGGTCTATCTGGAATTTGACAATACGGCCTACTTCCAGGGAGAGAACATCTGGTATAAAGCCTTTGTCACAAACGCCTCCACATTGGAGCAAGCACCCAGCGGGGTGCTGTATGTGGATTTCCTGGCACCTACCGGACAACTGCTACTCCAACAGAAGCTCAAGATTAAGGCCGGTCAGGCTGACGGCATAATCCCGCTTCTCGATGCCGGAACTCAGCAGACACGTGAGAAACGCGGCATCGTGGCCTATCCCAGCGGATTCTATGAGATAAGGGCATACACACAGAATATGCTGGACTTCAGCCCTGAGGCTATTTTCTCACGAGTAATACCTGTCTATACCCAACCCAAGTATGTGGGAGAGTATGACCGCTCACATGTGGTGCGTGTTAAAGATAATCCTCTTATAGAAGATCTGCGCGGCGAGCCTAAGGAAAAATACAGAAATGTAAATGTAACGTTCTATCCTGAAGGTGGTGATCTGGTGAGAGGCCTGCCGTGCAGAGTGGCATTCAAGGCCACAGGCAGTGACGGATTCGGCTTAAAGGGAGCTCTCATGATTCAGAACCAATGGGACTCCGTGCGTACCGTACATGACGGTATGGGATCTTTCATAATCGACCCCAGAGGTTATGAGACAACTGAGTTCTTCCCCTCAGGCAGTGATGACAAACGCAGTGTCCGCCTGCCTGAAGCAAAAACCAGTGGATACTCCATGATATCCGATATGCTCTCTGACTCACTGCTACAGGTTAATATCTGGCGCACTCAGGACCGTTTGGGTGAGCAGACCGCTCTTGCTGTAACCTGCCGTGGTGAGGTGATATATTTTGAGGAGATAAAGGATATAGAAAGCAGTCAGTTGAACATAGACTGCTCCGGCTGGCCGGTAGGCGTGTGCCGTATAACTCTTTACAATAAGGATGGAAACATACTGTCATCACGCAGCATATTCCATGGCAATGACATGTACCAAAGTCCCACCATCACAGCAAATACGGATAGTATGTCACATCAGTCATGTGATAAGGAGGTGATAGAGTTCAACCTTACTGACCAGGATGGCAATCCGCTGCGTGACCGTTTCTGCCTGTCGGTACGTGATGCAACTGACTACGGCGGCGGACAGACTGATAACCTGCAGACCAACCTGCTGCTGTCATCGGATTTAAGGGGCTACATTCATGATCCTGCATGGTATCTTGAAGCTAATGATGAGGAGCATAGGGAGGCCCTTAACCTTCTGACTCTGATTCAGGGCTGGGAGCGTTATGAATGGCAGACTATGACAGGACAGAAAGAGTTTGAGGAGAAGCATCGCATTGAAGAGGGGCTTACTGTAAACGGATGGATATTATCTCATGGAAAACGTGAACCATTACCAGATATAAACATCTATTCAGTGCTGATGCCTGACGATGACAAAACACTATTTGAGAGTTTTGATTATCAGACTGACTCTACCGGTTATTTCGGGTTTGACCTCAATGACTTTTATGGAAAAGGTGATTTTACCATCCATATGATGTCTACAAAGAATAATGGAGATTCCAAATATGAAAAGAGAAAACGTATCCGTTTTGAGCGCGCTGACAGGCCTGAGCCCAGACCGTTCTTTAAGCAGGATACGGACCTGGACCACAATACATCTCAAGTAGCAGACTATAAGGTTGACTATACAGATTATGACCTTACTCCTGCACAACGCCGCAAATTAGGTAGAATGATTGATGACGTTGATATAGAAGAGGAATCTGGAAAACGCAAGTTTATTGATTATGACACCTTCACCTCTTTTCAAGTTGAGGAAGAAACTGAGCTGGAACTGGATCTGGGTGAATACACCACTGATGTAGAAGGATACTTCCTGGAAAAAGGCATCAGATTCTTCATTAAAGAAGATATAGGTCCTACGGTAGAATTTACATCCCAAGATGAGGGAAGAAAAGTAACCTACTTTATATGGGAAGATGTCCAAGATATACTTCCACACTTTTATGTGCATAATATGGAGAAGTCGTTACATCAACCTCCATTTGACGATCCCTTGAGAATTGATATGATTCACGTCAAGAACATCATGGTATATGACAATCCTATGACACTACGTGAACTGTCTGAGTTTACCCCACTAGAGGTTGCACTTCATGATCAGCACATTGACACCGAATGGTTCCAAGAGGTTGTTACAGACTTCGCAACCAGATATTACTTGATTGACATACAGATAAAAGAAGACTGGCAACTGCTCCACAACTGGGAAATCCGTAACTTGAGCCGTCGTACCACTACCGTAAAAGGCTTCACCCGTCCCGTGCAGTTTTACGCACCGGAGTATCCGGATGGACCTATAGAGGGAAATGTTGATCCGCGCCGCACCCTCTACTGGAATCCCAACGTGATAACTGATAAAGAAGGCCGTGCCCGCGTTGAGTTCTATAACAACACCTTCACCCGCCGCTTCACCATCAACGCCGCCGGCATCACAGCCTCCGGCATCCCCTATATCCTTAACCAAAATTGGTAATATGAAAAGATTATTGTTTGCTTTCTTATCCTTCATGCCTACTTTTTTGTTTGGGCAGAGTACCGTTACAGGCATTGTTCTTGATAGCCTGACGCAGGAGCCGTTGCCATCTGCTACGGTTTATGTTAACGGAACCACGCAGGGTACCACTACAGATTCCAATGGCCGTTTTGAACTGAAAGAGATATCATTCCCTGCTACGGTTGTGTTCAGCTTTGTGGGATATCAGCCCAAGGCAATGGAGCTGGACCGTAATCCGGGCAGGCTGACAATAGGCCTTACGCCAAACATCGAACTGCCAGAGATTGTAGTGTCAGGCAAGAAAAACAGGATTGACAAAGTCAATCTGGACTATTTCAAGACCATGTTCCTGGGCGATGACAAATGGGGCAAGCGTGCCACCATAAAGAATGAGAACGTCCTGATGTTTGACAGGTCATATCAAACCTCATATGATACCAGACAGATAGGCAAGGCCAGGTTTGCAAAAACATACATCGACAATGATGTGTTTGAAAAACATGAATCATATACGGATACGGTAAAACTGGTTACGAGCGTATTCACCGCATGGGCGTATGAACCACTGATAATTGATTTGCCTCTGTTGGGATATGAACTCTATGTGGATCTGAAAAAATTCAGTGTCGTCCAGGTTAACAATGTCACCTCATGCGATATGCTGGGCTACTTCTACTACAAGCCGTACGATAATTTGAGCCAGCGTAAGGCTAAGAGTATTGAAGCGAACCGCATGCGGGCATATTGGGGTTCAAGCCAGCATTTACTGAGGTCTTTTGCCCAAGACAGCCTGACTGAGAACGGATACATACTTGCAATGCAGCAAACTATTGCAAAGGGTAAGAAAAACTTATCAATATATATACCGGTTGACATTAATGAACACTCTGTCAGTGTAGGTGACAACGCCATCCGGATTCAGGGATTGAAGGACAAGAACCTGAGGGTAAGGTACTATCACCGCAGTGACGGCTCTCCCTTGAATTTCAGAGAGAAAGGAAAAGGCATTCACCGTTACTCGGAGTCCGGAATAACATTCCTGAAAGATAACTGCATATTCCTTAAAGAAGGTGTCACTATTGACAACAACATACGTTTTACAGGAGACATATCTAAAAGAAGAGTGGCATCATGCCTGCCCGATGACTACATACCCATTGCAGATGAGAAAAGTATCGAAGTAAGTGATTCTGCAGATTATGCCAGCGGGTTGATGAAGTTTGTAGATAACATCAACCGGTTTAACTCTTTGTTCCCCCAGGAGAAGGTCTATCTGGAGTTTGACAATACGGCCTATTTTCAGGGAGAGAACATCTGGTATAAAGCCTTTGTAACAAATGCCACCACCCTGGAGAGTGCTCCCAGCGGTGTGCTGTATGTGGATTTTCTGGCGCCCACCGGGCAGCTCATCCTGCAGCAGAAACTCAAGATTGAGGCGGGTCAGGCTGATGGCATAATCCCGCTTCTCGATGCTGGCACACAGCAGACCAGAGAGAAACAGGGCATACTGGCATATCCGAGCGGGTTCTATGAGATAAGGGCATACACACAGAATATGCTGGACTTCAGTCCTGAAGCCATATTTTCACGAGTAATACCTATCTATACCCAGCCTAAGTTCGTGGGAGAGTATGACCGCTCACATGTGGTTAGCAATCAGGATAACCCTCTTGTGCAGAAAATACGTGGTGAGATTCCAGTGGATAGATGGAAAACCAATGAAAATGAAGTAGATGGAATCAAAGTGGATTTCTATACAGAGGGAGGTACTCCTGTCAAAGGTCTGCCCTGTCGAATCGCGTTCAAGGTAACAGGCAGTGACGCATTCAGCCATGAAGGAGCACTTGTCGTTCCGGGCATTTGGGACTCCATACGTACCGTCCATGACGGAATGGGATCATTCATAATCAATCACCCGGGTGGCTTTCCACATGTTGATTTTATTCCATCAGGCAGCAACAAGAAAATCAGTGTTGGCCTGCCTATAGCTGAAGTCAGCGGATACTCCATGATTTCCGATATGCTCTCTGACTCACGTATGCAGGTTAATATCTGGCGCTCTCAGGACTGCATTGGTGAGCAGACGGCACTTGCAGTAACCTGTCGAGGTGAAGTTATATATTTTGAAGAGATAAAGGATATAGAGAACAGCCAGTTGAATATTGACTGCTCCAGCTGGCCGGAAGGTGTATGCCGATTGACTCTTTTCAATAAGGAAGGCCGGATTCTTTCATCACGCAGCATTTTTCACAATAGCGCTGAGTTCCGCAGCCCCACAATTACCTTAAGCACCGACAGCATGTCAAGACAGTCATGTGACAAGGAGGTGATAGAGTTCAAACTGACAGATGAAAACGGTAAACCCCTACGTGACCGTTTCTGCCTGTCGGTACGCGATGCAGCAGACTACGGTGGCGGGCAGAATGATAACCTGCAGGCCAATCTGCTGCTGTCATCAGACTTGAGGGGCTATATTCATGATCCTGCATGGTATCTTGAAGCTAATGATGAGGAGCATCGGGAGGCATTGAACCTGTTGACTATGGTTCAAGGCTGGGAGCGCTATGAATGGCAGACTATGACAGGACAGAAGGAGTTTAAGGAAAAGCACCGCATTGAAGAGGGTCTTACCATGAACGGATGGATTCTTTCATACGGAAGACGCCAGCCTGTATCGGACATAAGCATCTATGCGGCACTGATACCGGATGATGACAAGACTCTCTTTGAATCCTATGATTATCAGACAGACTCAACCGGCTATTTCGGTTTTGACTTGAGTGATTTTTATGGAAGAGGTGATTTCACCATCCATGTGATGGCAACAAAGAAGAACGGTGAATCCAAGTACAAGACAGGCAAGCGCATCCGTTTTGAGCGCGCTGACAGACCTGAGCCCAGACCGTTCTTTAAGCAGGAGACAGACCTGGATCACAACACATCCCAGGTGGCAGAGTATAAGGTTGATTTTACCAACAGCGGCTTGACGGCGGAGCAACGCCGCAAGTTGGGAAGAATGATTGATGACGTTGATATAGAAGAGACGGGCGGAAAGATTCGTTTCATTGATTATGACACTTTCACATCTTTTGAGGCTGAGGAGGATGCTGAACTGGAACTGGATCAGGGTGAATACACAAGCAGTCTCTATGACTACTTACTTGATAAAGGTTTGAGATTTGTTTGGCATAAACCCGAACCAATAGGATACAACGATCCCGGTGATTTAGGTAGTATTTATGCAGTAGACGACGGCCATGATGTCATATTTGGCGAAGGAACTGAAGAAATACCAAATGATTGGGAATCATCAAAGGAGAATTATATTAATTATCAGAAAAGTAAAGAAATCAACATATTCTTTTATATACACAATCAGGAAAAAGTATTGAACCATAAGCCATTTGACTGTCCATTCCTGATTGATATGGTTGATGTAAAGAGTATAATCATATCAGACCAGCCCATGTATCTCCATGATTTGGTAACCTGTACACCTCTTTTGTTCAAGCATATCACTTCAAACTGGATGTTTAACTCTTATTGGGCCTATGTCAACAAATACAACCTTGTTGACATACAGATCAAGAATGACAATCAACTGCTCTTTTACAGTGAAATAAGGAATCTGGGTAAGAGGAGCACTACAGTAAAAGGTTTTACCCGCACCGTGGATTTTTACTCACCGGAGTACCCGGAAGGACCTATAGAAGGCAATGTGGATGCGCGCCGCACGCTCTACTGGAATCCAAACGTGATAACTGATGAGGACGGCCGCGCACGCGTAGAGTTCTACAACAACAGCTTTACCCGCCGCTTCACCATCAAGGCCGCAGGTATAACTGCATCCGGCATTCCTTATGTCTTAAATCAGAATTGGTAAAAATCACCTCAATGACCCTAAAGATTATGAGAAGAATCCTTTTGTTTGCTGTTTTATCTGTTGTTTCCACCATACTATGGGGGCAGAACGTGATACGCGGAATAGTCATTGACAGCCTTACCCGGGAGCCGTTGCCATCAGCTACGGTCTATATAAACGGTACCACCCACGGAACCACTACTGATGCTGACGGACGTTTTGAATTGGAAGGCATCTCCTACCCCGCTACAGTCATATCCAGCTTTGTAGGTTATAAGCCTAAAGCTCTGGATCTGACGCGTAATCCGGGCAGGCTGACCATCATGCTCAAGACAAACGATGAATTGCCGGAAGTAGATATATCGGGCAAGATTGATAAAAAAGACATGGAATATTTCAAGAGTATGTTCCTGGGCGATGACCGATGGGGCAAGCGTGCCACCATAAAGAATGAGAATGCCCTGAATTTTTACAGATCAGAGGAGACTTCATATGAAATCCGTAAGATAAGCCGTGTTTCATACAGTATCCCCACCATTTATGGAGGTTTAGTGGATAGGTATGAAGAATCTTACGATACTGCAAAAGTGAACAAGAGCGTATTCAGTGTGAAGGCCTCAGAACCCCTGATAATTGACTTGCCGTTATTGGGATATGAGCTTTATGTGGATCTGGTAAAATTCTCCGTTACAAAAGTAAGAAGCGTTACAAAGTGTAACATGTTGGGATTCTTTTACTACAAGCCATATGATAACGTGAATAAACGTAAGGCCAAGAGTTTTGAGAAAAACCGCAAGAGAGCATATTGGGGTTCAAGCCAGCATTTCCTCAGGTCTTTCTATGAGAGACGCTTATCTGAAAACGGATTCCTATTGACAAAACTTGAAAAAATAGAGAAAAAGAAGAAAAACTTATGGGTAGATAAAGCTGTTGACATCAAGAATTATTCCGCCCCTGTAGGAGACAACATGATGCAGATTTACGGCCTTCAGGATAAGGACCTGACAATAAGATACTACCACAGGAATGACGGATCACCCTATGTGGGTAAGGAAGAAGAAGCAAAAGGCATACGTTTTTATAATATGTCCGGACTTAAAATCTTGAAAGATACCTGCATGTTCTTTAAGGATGGTACGGTAATGGACAACAACATAGTGTTTACGCTTGAACTGTCCAAGAAAAAAGTTGGAGCTTGCCTTCCAGCCGATTACTATCCTCCTGAAGACACAAGCAGAATCAGCGTAAGGGATTCTGTAGATTATGCCAGTGAACTTATTAAGTTTGCCGATAACATACACCGGTTCAACAACCTGTTCCCGCAGGAGAAGGTCTATCTGGAATTTGACAATACGGCATACTTCCAGGGAGAAGACATCTGGTTCAAAGCCTTTGTGACACACGCTACAACGCTGGAACGTGCTCCCAGCGGAGTGCTGTATGTGGATTTCCTAGCACCCACAGGGCAGCTCATAAAGCAACAGAAACTTAAGATTGTGGCTGGTCAGGCAGATGGCGTAATCTCATTGCTTGATGCCGGCACGCAACAGACGCGTGAGAAACAGGGCATACTAGCCTACCCCAGCGGATTCTATGAGATAAGGGCATATACTCAGAATATGCTGGATTTCACTCCTGAGGCTGTTTTCTCACGCGTAATACCAGTTTATACCCAGCCCAAGTATGTAGGTGAATATGACCGCTCACATGTGGTAACTGAATCAAATAATCCTCTGATAGAAAAGATTCGTGGTAAATCAATAGTGAAGAATGACGCTGTCAATGTAACATTCTACCCTGAGGGAGGTGATCTGATATACGGCCTGCCTTGCAGAGTGGCTTTCAAGGCTACAGGCAGTGACGGATTCGGAATAGACGGTAAAATTGTGATTTCCGGCACCAAGATGAATCTTGGAATCGGAATGGGCGCATCAGTTATGCTTGATGCTGCCCTTGACTCCGCATTTACCGTTCATGACGGAATGGGATCATTCATTATCAAACGTAATGGAAATGAGAATGTATATTTCATAACCTCAGATGGTGAGAGAATACGTGTAAATCTGCCCAGGGCAGCCAGTAGCGGTTACTCCATGATGACCGATATGAGCTCAGACAAACAGATGCAGGTAAATATATGGCGCACCAATGACTGCGTGGGTGAGCAGACTGCACTTGCTGTAACCTGCCGCGGTGATGTATTATATTTTGAGGAGATAAAGGATATGGAAAACAGCCAGCTTGACATAGACTGCTCTGAATGGCCGGTAGGCGTATGCCGCGTAACCCTGTTCAACAATGACGGCATGATTCTGGCGTCACGCAGCATATTCCACGGCGGCCCAGAACTATCCAGCCCCACCATTGCTGTCAATACAGACAGCATGTCACGCCAGTCATTGGACAAGGAGGTCATAGAGTTCACACTCACTGACCAGGAGGGCAACCCGTTCCGTGACCGTTTCTGTCTTTCTGTGCGTAATGCTACAGACTACGGTAGCGGGCGTACAGATAATCTACGAACCAACCTGCTGCTGTCATCAGACCTGAGGGGATACATTCATGATCCCGCCTGGTATCTGGAAAGTGATGATGAGGAGCACCGTGAGGCTCTTGATCTGCTCACTCTTGTGCAGGGTTGGGAGCGCTACGAGTGGCAGACTATGGCCGGTCTGAAAGAGTTTGAGGAGAAACACCGTATTGAGGAGAGCCTCACCATGAACGGATGGATACTCTCATACGGCAAGCGTGAACCCGTATCGGACATAGGCGTATATGCATCGGTGATACCTGATGATGACAAGACGCTGTTTGAGAGTTTTGACTACCAGACAGATTCTACAGGTTACTTTGGGTTTAATATGTCTGACTTTTACGGAAAAGGTAAGTTTAACATTCATATCATGTCACATAAGAAGAACGGTGAATCCAAGTATGAGACCAGCAAACGCATACGTTTTGAACGCGGAGACAGGCCTCAGCCCAGACCATACCTTATCCAAGAGACTAACCTCAGCCACAACACGAATCAAGTAGAGGGATATAAAGTAGATTATACAGATTATGACCTAACTCCTGCACAACGCCGCAAACTGGGAAAGATGATTGATGATGTTGATATAGAAGAGGAGACTCAAAGGCGCCGCTTTATAGATTATGACACCTTCACATCATTTGAGGCTGAGGAGGATGCAGAGTTTGAACTGGATCAGGGTGAATACACCACTGACCTGCGTGGCTACTTCCTGGAACGGGGCATCAGATTCGGAGTTGAAGAGCTTGGTGCAATATCTAATGAATCAGCAGAATCAGGTAATAACACATCTGCGGAATCAGGAGATAATGCAAATTCAGGAATAGGATCCAGCAATTGGAGTTCATCAAAAACAAAGTATCTCAATCCGTTATTTTATGTACATAATCAGGAGAAATTGCTGACACAATATCCGTTTGATGATCCCTATTCAATTGATATGATTGATGTCAAAAGCATTATAGTTTATGATGAGCCCAAGTATCCCAGGGATATGGTAGATCTCTTTCCCCTGATGATGGAATGGGTTAAGAAACATGCAGGACTGGCCCCTCCAGGAGTGCCTGCAGCAGATTTTCAGGTATTCCTATTAACTAGCTTTACCAGATTCAACCTTATAGACGTACAAATCAAGAATGACCGCGAACTGCTCTTTTTCAATGAGATAAGGAATCTGGGAAAGAGGAGCACTACTGTAAAAGGGTTCACCAAGCCCGTGCAGTTCTACTCACCACAGTATCCTGACGGCCCGATAGAAGGAACTGTTGATCCGCGCCGCACCCTCTATTGGAATCCCAATGTGATAACTGATGAGAATGGCCGCGCCCGCGTAGAGTTCTACAACAACAGCTTTACCCGCCGCTTCACCATCAACGCTGCAGGCATCACTGCATCAGGCATTCCTTATGTCCTGAATCAGAATTGGTGATTATTTTGCATTTTTTTTGAAAAATCAGATTTACTTTTGGAGAGTTTTTGCAGCCTATATATAGAAGGTTAAGAATGACAAGGCAAGAATTTGACACATTCACGGTAAGGGTCAGGAACAAACTCCTGGCGCTGGCATGGCGTTATAAGGCCAGCGGCGGCATGGATGATGAGCCTGAGGACATTGTCCAGGAGACCTTCCTTACACTGTGGCGCCTTATCTCTGAAGGTTATCCCGTAAGAGATCCGGAGGCTATTGCCGTCAAAATAGCCAAGAACCTTGCTGCTGCAAATATACGCCGCCAGAAGGCTGACACCATATCAGTTACGGATATAGACATTGACGGTGGCGCATCGGCGACAGAGCTTATAGATGAGCAGGATTGCCAGACAATCCGCCAGAATCTCTACAACTCACTAACCCCTACCCAGGTTCATTACCTGGAACTGAGAAATGAACTGGGTCTCTCACTTGATGACATAGCCAAGATGACCGGGAAGCCCAAGACAAGTATTAAAACAACCATCTCCAATGCCAGAAAGCAATTACTGGAGCAAATAAAGAAGACCATATGATAAAGGACAGGAAACAGAGACAGAAACTCATAGCCAGATACCTGGAGGCCGATACCACCGTTCAGGAAGAGATTATGCTGGCTGAATATTTCCGGACTCATAAAGCTGAGGCCGATGAGGCAGACATAGCCCGCCTTATCCTGCTGGATTATCCCAAGGCTGAAGTTTTATCGGACCCCGAACGTAAAAGAGACATACGTCAGATAAGCCTGGCTATCACAACGATAGCCGCCAGCATAGCCTTAATGGTTATGTTCTTTATGCCACGTACAGAAGGTGAATTTACGCCAATGGAGGTGGTTGAGAGTATGAATTTACTGATGGAAATGGATGACCAGAACGTTGAATCCATTGTTGCAGAACCTAAGGGAACAAAGGTTATTCTGACAGCAAAGATGAAGGACGGAACATCAAGCACCTTCGTCATGGTTCGCGACCGGAAGGACGGATCCACCAGGATAGTTGCACAAAACGATTAAAACACACAGAATCATGCTTACAATATTTCTTTCAGTGCTTTTGGCTGCAACTCCAAATACTGTAGAAACAGCAGCTCAAGCCGATACTGTAAACTATATTTTCTATGTCGATGACAAGAAAGTTGATAAGGAAACGGCCAAGAAGATCAAACTGGTTGACATTAAGACCATAACTACAATCAGGGATGAGGCTGCCATTGAACTCTATGGTCCGGAAGCAGTAAACGGTGTTGTTGACATAAAAACAAAGAACTGGAATATGGATAGCAAACAGCCAATAATTTCAAGCAGCAGCAAGATAAGTCTTGAATATGTTGATCTGGGATTATCCGTAAAATGGGCTACCTGCAATGTAGGTGCAGACAGACCCGAAGATTCTGGTGACTACTTCTCATGGGGTGAGATTGAACCCAAAAGAAGTTACAGTTGGGATAATTATATCCATTGCAACGGTTCTAATAAAAAATTGACCAAATACTGCAGTGACAGCAGTTATGGCGATAAAGGCTTTACTGATAACAAAACCTCTCTTGACCCGGAGGATGACGTGGCCCATATCAAGTTGGGGGACGGTTGGAGGATACCGACAAGAGAAGAGTTTGAAGAGCTTATGCAGAACTGCACATGGACCTGGACCACTCAGAATGGCGTGAACGGATATCTGGTTACAAGTAACAAAACCGGATATACAGACCGCTCCATATTCCTTCCGGCTCCCGGGTTGCGCAGTCTCTCAAATCAGTTTTTTATCGGTCAGTATGGATTCTACTGGTCCACTACTGCAAGCAACAATTTTGCCGACAGCGCATGCAGTCTCTACTTTTTTTACGGCCATCTAAGCATAATAGAAAGTTCAGCCTATTGCCAAGGTCAATGCATCCGCCCCGTCCACATCAAATGACATAAAAGAGTACCAATGGGGACAGACCC
>DBYQ01000029.1:12906-29375 GCA_002310015.1 Bacteroidales bacterium UBA1182 | reverse complement strand
GGGTCTGTCCCCATTGGTACTCTTTTGTACTGTGTCAGTCTGACGAAGTCAGAATGGCAGGTCGTCCTTTTCGTTTGATGGAGCAAATGGATCCGGAGCTGCAGCGGCGGGAGCGGCCTGAACGTAGGGCTGGGCTGCAGGAGCGGCGCCGTTTACGTCGTGGCTTACGCGCCACGCACGGATGTCATTGTACCAGCGGCCGTTGAACTCACGGGCGTTGATGTCAAAACTTACTACAACATCATCGCCTATATTGATGGCGGCCTGCTGTATCTTATCCTCACCAAAGATACTGAACATCATCTTCTTGGGATACTGCTCACCGATTGTCTCCAATACGTATTCCTGTATTTTCCACGGATTTCCTGATGCCTTGGCAACACCTGAACGGGGCTCAAGGACTGCAATAATCTTACCTGTAATATCCATTATTCTGAATGTATTTAAAATTGTTTCCGCGAATTTACTACTAATTTCCCTCACAACTAAGAATTTGTTTCAACATTTTTCAACTCATTTTTTAAGTACAAATTATTTCCACTTACCATTACTTTTCACTACCTTTGTATGAATTAACCTGCCCAGCTGAGGGCAACAAAACAGAGCAAAAACAAAATATAAGCATATATGAATTTTACAGTATCAAGTTCGGCCCTTTCAAGCCGTCTATCAGCTATCAGCCGCGTTATTAACCCTAAGGCTATCTACCCAATTCTTGAGGATTTCCTGTTCCGTATTGAAAACGGCAAACTGACTGTTACCGCAGCCGATAATGACACCACCCTGGAGACCATTATCGACCTTGTTGAATCAAGCGCCGACGGCCAGATTGCACTGCCAGCCAAGACTCTGCTTGACGCACTCAAGGAGATTCCGGAGCAGCCCCTGACATTCAATGTAAACGAGAACAACTACGAGATAACAGTCAACTATCAGAACGGTGAGTACAAGATGGTTGGCCAGAATGCCGACGAGTACCCCACCCCCGCAGTCCTCAAGGAGGATGCTGTAACTCTTGAAATATCGGCCCAGATACTGTCTGACGGTCTGGCACGCACCATATTTGCCACCGCCGACGATGAACTCCGTCCCGTAATGAACGGCATCTACTTTGACATAAATGAGGAGGGCGCCACATTCGTTGCTTCTGATGGTCACAAGCTGGTATGCAACCGCAACAGCAACGTAAAGGCTGACGGCAAGTCATCATTCATTCTGCCCAAGAAACCGGCTTCACTCTTCCGTTCACTCATAAGCAAGGAGGCTGAGACCATCACCATAGAGTTTGACAGCCGCATAGCACGTTTCTCACTGCCTGAGTTCCGTATGGTATGCCGCCTCATTGACGGCCGCTATCCCAACTACGGCTCTGTGATTCCGCAGAACAACCCGCATCATCTGGTCATTGACCGCCAGACTCTGGTTACAGCACTGCGCCGCGTATCAGTATTCTCACCTGCCAGCAGCGGCCTTATCAAGCTGCGCATTGAGAAGGATAAGGTTGACATCTCTGCTCAGGATATTGATTTCTCAACATCAGCCAAGGAGAGCCTGGCATGCCAGTATGAGGGCACCAGCATGAGCATAGGTTTCAAGGCCGGATTCCTGATTGATATACTGAACAACATACCCAGCCAGGAGATTACACTGCAATTGGCTGATCCTTCACGCGCAGGCGTGATTGTACCCACAGAGCAGGCTCAAGGTGAGAATCTGCTCATGTTGCTCATGCCAATGGTTCTGAACGACTGATGAAACTCAATCTTGACAAACCGGTAGTGTTCTTTGACCTGGAGACCACAGGCACCAACACAGCCCAGGACCGCATTGTGGAGATCTCATATCTTAAGGTCTCACCTAACGGCAATGAAGATATGCACACCCGCCGTATCAACCCCGAGATGCATATCCCGGAACAGGCATCGGCCGTACATGGCATCTATGATGATGACGTCAAGGACTGCCCCACCTTCAAGGAGGTAGCCAAGGAGATAGCACGTGACTTTGAGGGCAGTGACATAGCAGGTTTCAACTCAAACCGTTTTGACGTGCCACTGCTGGCTGAGGAATTCCTTCGTGCCGGCGTTGACATAGACCTGAGCCGTCACCGTTTCATTGACGTGCAGGTAATATTTCACAAGATGGAGCAGCGCACCCTTACCGCCGCCTACAAGTTCTACTGCGGCAAGGACCTGACCGATGCCCATAGCGCCGACGGTGATACACGCGCCACATATGAGGTTCTCATGGCCCAGTTGGACCGCTACCCGGATGACCTCAAGAATGACATGGCATTCCTCTCTGAATTCTCATCATTTACACGCAACGTTGATTTTGCGGGCCGCGTAGTACGCAATGACAAGGGTCAGGAGGTGTTCAACTTTGGAAAATACAAGGATATGCCTGTGGTTGAGGTGTTCCGCCGCGATCCGGGATACTACTCCTGGATCCTGCAGGGCGATTTCCCGCTCAACACCAAGCAGGTACTAACCAGACTTAAATTACAGTCGAGATAATGTCACAACTGAACGGTAAACATATTGTTCTGGGTGTAACCGGCAGTATTGCCGCATATAAGGCAGCCTATCTGGTACGTCTGCTCATCAAGGCAGGCGCTGAGGTACAGGTTGTCATGACACCTGCCGGAAAGGAGTTCATCACTCCCCTCACCCTCTCCACACTTACACGCAAGCCGGTGGTAAGCGAGTTCTTTGACCGTCGTGACGGTTCTTGGAACAGCCACGTTGATCTGGGTCTCTGGGCCGATGCCATGCTTATAGCCCCCTGCACCGCCTCGACACTGGGCAAGATGGCCAGCGGTGTGGCAGACAATATGCTCATCACCACCTACTACTCAATGAAAGCCCCTGTATTCATTGCTCCCGCAATGGATCTGGATATGTACCTGAATCCTGTAACTCAGCGCAACATGGAGACTCTGCGCTCCATCGGCAACATCATAATCGAGCCAGCCAGCGGTGAACTGGCCAGCCAGCTTGTAGGCAAAGGCCGCATGCAGGAGCCGGAGGTTATTGTGGCAGCACTTGAGGATTACTTCACTCAACAGGCCCAGTTTTCAAAAAAAAAAATCCTGATAACAGCAGGGCCCACCTATGAGCAGATTGACCCGGTACGCTTTATAGGCAACTGGTCAACCGGCAAGATGGGATTCGCGCTGGCCGAGGAGTGTGCGCAGCGCGGCGCTGATGTTACTCTCATAGCAGGCCCGGTAATCCTTAAGACCGTTCATCCCGGAATAAAGAGAATAGACGTAAAGTCTGCCCATCAGATGTATGAGGCAGCAATGGAGCATTTCCCCGGCACGGACGCCGCCATTCTGTGCGCAGCGGTAGCCGATTTTACTCCCGCGGTGACATCGGACACCAAGATCAAGCGCAAGGGTGAGATGACAATCACCCTCAAGCCCACTGAGGACATTGCAGCAGCACTGGGCGCCGTAAAACGCCCCGACCAGCGTATGGTAGGCTTTGCCCTTGAGACCAATGACGAGCAGAGCAACGCCCAGAGCAAGCTGGAGCGCAAGAATCTGGATTTCATTGTGCTCAACTCACTGCGTGATGAGGGTGCGGGATTTGGCTATGATACAAACAAGGTCACTCTGATAGACCGCAACAGTAGTGAGGAATTACCGCTGCAATCAAAAAAGAGTGTGGCAAAGGCTATCATTGATAAGCTTGCCGGTCTGCTGTTCTGCCTTGCGTTCCTGCTGATGCCGCTTAAGGCACAGGCTCAGGAGCTCAACCCCACCCTGACCATCAACACCTCAAAGATTCAGGGTACTGACAAGGATGTGTTCAAGTCATTGGAGAATGCCATCAAGGAGTTTCTAACGCATCAGGTCTGGACGGACTATCATTTTACTGAGAATGAGCGCATTCAGTGCAACTTCAATCTTTTGGTAAACAAATATGAGAAACAGACCGGCAAGATGACCTGCGAGCTGACCGTTCAGAGCAGCCGCCCTGTCTATGGCTCCACCTATAACACCACGGTATTCAATTTCCGTGATGCCGATGTAGAGTTCACTTATACTGAGCAGGACCGTATTGAGTTTTCACCAGGCATTACCCCAGACAATAACCTCACGGCCATATTGGCCTACTACAGCCTGCTTATAATAGGGCTGGATTTTGACACCATGTCACCCAAGGGCGGCACTGATATCTTAAGGCAGGCTGAGAATATCGCAGCCAGTTCACAGTCACTGGGAGGCGGATGGCGTTCATTCGACACCAAGGCCAACCGATACTCAATCATAAATGATTACATGAACGGTACTCTGGCATCGTTCCGCCAGCTTCAGTATGATTACCATCGCAAAGGCCTGGATGACATGACGGCCAATGCTGACCGCGGGCGTGCCACAATAACCGAGAGCCTCCAGTTGCTCTCTGACACCAGGCAGGCCAAGAGCACATCAACCCTGCCCACCCTTTTTACGGAAATCAAGAAGAATGAACTGATAAGCATATATTCTGCCGGCATAGAGAGCGAACGCACCAAAGTGATTGAGCTGCTCAGCCGCATAAACCCGTCACTCTCCAATGACTGGAATACCATTAAGACACAAAACTGATGCTTAAGGAGGTACACATACGCAATTACGTCCTGATAGACCGTCTGGACATAGATTTCAGGGAGGGCTTCTCTGTCATGACCGGTGAGACAGGTGCCGGTAAGTCAATAATACTTGGAGCCATGAACCTGCTGCTGGGCGGCAGGGCTGATTCCAAGACAATAATGCAAGGTGCCGATAAATGTACCATTGAGGGCAGTTTCTCTGTCGATTGCTATGGTTTGGAGCAATTCTTTACTGACAACAGCCTTGACTATGACCCTAATGACACCATACTGCGCCGTGAGCTGATGCAGTCCGGCAAGAGCCGCGCATTCATAAACGACACTCCGGTATCACTCACTGTCATGCGCGACCTGGGTTGCCGTCTTATTGACATACACTCCCAACATCAGAATCTGGCTCTTGGCACGGAGTCTTTCCAGACAGAGGTAGTTGACACCATTGCCGCCAACACCACCGTTAAGACTGCGTATGAATCATGCTTTGACAAATGGAACGGCTTGAAGGCTGAACTGGAACGTCTTAAAGCGGAATTTGAATCAGACAATACAGACCGAGGCTATCTTGAGTTCCAGCTTGAGGGACTGGAGAAAGCACGGCTCACTGACGGCGAGCAGGAGCAGCTGGAACAGGAATCAGAGATACTTAACCATGCTGAGGAGATAAAACAGGATCTGTTCCGTGCATCAGAAATCATGGAGGGGTCAGATGACGGAGGTACGATACAGGCGTTAAAGACAGCCCTGCAGTCACTCCGCTCCGCACAGAAGAACCTGCCTGATGCAACAGAGCTGGCAGAAAGGCTTGAAAGCTGCCTCATTGAACTGAGAGACATAGCTGAAACCGTAACAGACTGTCAGGAGAAGGTCAATTTTGACCCTGCCCGTCTGGAACAGGTAAACGAGCGGCTTGACCTTATATATTCACTGCTTAAGAAGCACAAGAAAAACAGCATCGCTGAACTTCTGGAACTTGCGGCATCAGTCCGCACCCGTCTGGACCGCACTGACACCTTTGAGGATGACATAAAACGCCTTGAACAACAGGTCAACGCTGCATTCAAGGAGATGGAGAAAGCAGCCATACGGCTCACCGATACACGCAAGAAGGCATCGGACTCAATAATAAAGCAGATAAAGGCGCTGCTTATGCCGTTAGGCATACCCAATGTACAGTTTGGAATAGACATCACTCCGTCAACAGGTTATGACCGCAGCGGGCATGATGACCTCAGGTTCATGTTCTCAGCAAACAAGGCCGTGCCCATGCAGGAGATATCAGGAGTGGCATCAGGCGGTGAGATTGCCCGCGTAATGCTCTCCATCAAATCAATGATAGCCGGGGTGCGCACTCTGCCCACTGTGATCTTTGATGAGATTGATACCGGAGTATCAGGTGCGGTTGCAGAGAAGATGGCACTCCTTATGGAGCAGATGTCCGGCGGAGGCCGTCAGGTTCTGGCCATAACCCACCTGCCCCAGATAGCCGCCTTGGGGAGCACACATTATAAAGTATATAAGACCGATGAGAAGAATGCCACCCGAACCAGGATTGCACTTCTTGATTATGATGAAAGAATACGTGAGATTGCCTCAATGATGAGTGGTGCCACACTCACCCAGGCAGCTCTTGACAACGCAAAAGCACTGATTGACAACAATGGAAGATGAAATGATATTCGGCATACGTGCCGTGATTGAAGCAGTAGAAGCTGGTAAGGAAATTGACCGCCTGCTGATTAAGAAGGATATGCAGGGGGAACTCTCAAGGGAGCTATTCGCAGCTATAAAAGGATTGGATATACCAGTCCAGAGAGTACCTGTGGAGCGTCTTAACCGCATTACCCGCAAGAATCATCAGGGTGTAATAGCATTCACCACACAGATAACATATCAGCATGTCGAGGACCTTGTGCCCACCCTTTTTGAGCAGGGCAAGGACCCCTTCTTCATACTGCTTGACGGCGTAACCGACGTGCGTAACTTCGGTGCGATAGCCCGTACATCCGAATGCGCCGGCGTGGATGCAATCATCATCCCTTCCAAGAACAGTGTCAGTGTGAATGCCGATGCCATCAAGACATCGGCCGGAGCGCTGCACACTCTACCCGTATGCCGCGAGAATCAGATAAGCTCTACAATCAAATTTCTTAAGAACTGCGGAATACGCATTGTAGGTGCCACGGAGAAAGGTGATAAGGATTACACCAAAGGTGATTACCGCGGTCCGGTTTGCCTTATAATGGGAGCCGAGGACAAAGGTATTCCTCAGGAACATCTGGCACTGTGTGACGAATGGGCACGCATACCAATACTAGGTAAGATTGAGTCACTCAACGTATCGGTTGCAGCGGGAGTCCTTATGTATGAGATAGTTAAGCAAAGACTCTCTTAAACCCCGTTTTTACTTACTAAAGCGCTGATTGTCAATCTGTCAGCGCTATTTTGTTTTTCTGCGACAAATTGTCACAGAATGGTTCGTGGCTTGCTTGTTGCGGTGCTCTCAATAGAAATCAAAAACAGCAATTATGGAATACAGTCAAAACAATCAGAACAAACCGCAGAACCTTGAGCAGTTCGCCATCAATCTTAATGAGCGGGCACGCAAGGGTAAGCTCGACCCTGTAATAGGCCGTGACGATGAGATAAGGCGGGTACTCCAGATATTGAGCCGCCGAACCAAGAACAATCCTATACTTATAGGTGAGCCGGGTACAGGTAAGACCGCAATCATTGAGGGTCTAGCACAGCGTATTGTACGCGGTGATGTACCTGAGAACCTTAAGTCAAAGACCGTATATTCACTTGATATGGGTGCCCTTGTGGCAGGTGCCAAGTATAAGGGTGAATTTGAGGAACGTCTTAAGGGCGTAATAAACGAGGTTATACAGTCAGACGGCAGTTTCATACTGTTCATTGATGAGATTCACACCCTGGTAGGAGCCGGTGCCGGTGAGGGCGCAATGGATGCCGCCAACATCCTCAAACCTGCCCTAGCGCGTGGTGACCTGCGTGCCATAGGTGCCACCACCCTTAATGAATATCAGAAGTATTTTGAAAAGGACAAGGCCCTGGAGCGCCGATTCCAGACCGTAATGGTTGATGAACCTGACGTTCAGAGTTCAATATCAATACTGCGTGGACTTAAGGAGCGCTATGAGAACCACCACAAGGTGCGTATCATGGATGAGGCCGTGATAGCCGCCGTGGAGCTCTCAAACCGTTATATCACAGACCGATTCCTGCCCGATAAAGCCATTGACCTTATGGATGAGGCCGCAGCAAAACTGCGTATGGAACGTAACTCAGTGCCTGAGGAGCTGGATGAGATAACCCGTAGGCTCAAGCAGCTTGAGATAGAGCGTGCCGCCATCAAACGTGAAAACGATACTGTAAAACTCAAGCAACTGAATGCTGAAATTGAGGATCTCCAGAAACAGGAGAAGGCCATACGTGAGAAATGGGAATCAGAGAAGAACCTGGTATCACGCATACAGCAGGACAAGCAGCGCATTGAGCAACTCAAGATTGAGGCTGACAATGCCGAGCGTGACGGCAACTACGGCCGCGTGGCTGAGATACGTTACGGCAAGCTCAAGGAACTGGAGCAGGACATTGCAAAAATTCAGGAGGAACTGCACTCCAAGCAGGGCGACAGCGCCCTAGTAAAGGAGGAGGTTACCGCCGATGATATAGCCGAAGTGGTTTCACGCTGGACTGGCATACCTGTAAACCGTATGCTTGAAAGCGAGCGTGAGAAACTGCTCCACCTTGAAGAGGAACTGCACAAGCGAGTGGTGGGCCAGGAAGAGGCCATAAGCGCAGTGGCAAATGCCGTGCGCCGCAGCCGAGCCGGCCTGCAGGATCCCAAACGTCCTATAGGCAGTTTCATTTTCTTAGGTACGACAGGTGTAGGTAAGACAGAACTTGCCAAGGCGCTTGCAGAATACCTGTTCAATGACGAGAAGCTGATGACACGTATTGATATGAGTGAGTATCAGGAGAAGTTCTCAGTGACCCGTCTTATAGGAGCGCCTCCAGGATACGTAGGATATGATGAAGGTGGTCAGCTGACTGAAGCCGTGCGCCGTAAGCCCTACTCCGTAGTACTGTTTGATGAGATTGAGAAGGCACACCCCGATGTGTTCAACATCCTGCTGCAGGTGCTTGATGACGGCCGTCTGACTGACAACAAAGGACGTACCGTCAACTTCAAGAACACCATAATCATCATGACCAGCAATCTGGGCAGTGATTATATACGTGAAAAGTCTGCACAGATAGGCACATCCGATGCTCAGCGTCAACAATGGCTTGAAGAGACCCGCAAGCATCTGCTTGAGATGCTTAAGCAGACCATACGGCCCGAATTCCTGAACCGTATTGACGAGACAGTGGTATTCATGCCGCTTAAAGAGACTGAAATCCATCAGATTGTGGCTCTGCAGGTTGATTCAGTAGTCAGGATGCTTAAGGAGAACGGAATCACGCTTAACGTTGATGCATCGGCAGTAGAACTGATGTCAAAGGCCGGATTTGATCCGGAGTTTGGTGCACGTCCTGTTAAACGTGCCATTCAGAACCTGTTGCTCAACCGTCTGTCAACAATGATCCTGTCAGGACAGGTTGACCGGAACAAGCCCGTTACGGCTACGGCTCAGAACGATGAGATAGTTTTCAGTTGAAACTTAAACAACAACCCCCTTTATGACTGCATGAGATCATAAAGGGGGTGTTGATTTCAATTATTGAAAAAGTACTTAAGGGAGGAATAGATTATTTGTTTTATCTGGGGCAAAAATAGTTGTTGAAATATTCATGGATTGATTTATTCTTTGCAAAATGATTAATATTTGTTCCAAAAACAGGCTTAGAAGGCAATTTTATAACTGTTTTACAAATATTCGGATTTACTAACTCATTTCAGGAAGAAAAAAAACTGAGGCCGTTATAAGCTGATTTCAAAAAAACAATTACCTTTGCAACCGCAAATGCAAATGGTACCTTGACCGAGCGGCTAGGTATCGGTCTGCAAAACCGAGTACGGCGGTTCGAGTCCGCCAGGTACCTCCAGAGTAAAAATCCAGTCCAAAGGGCTGGATTTTTGCTTTGGAGGTACCTGGACTACCTTTTTTCAATTTTCAATTTTCAATTTTCAATTCTCAACTGATTGTTTCGTACCTTTGCACCATGACTTTCAAAGCAGTTATTCGTTCTATGCGTTTGCGCACTCTGCCTCTCTCTACGGCGGGAATCGTGCTAGGTATTATGTTGGCTTGTGCTGAGCATCAGGTGGCATGGTACGTCATTCTGCTTACCATATTGACCACTGTTTCACTACAGATTCTTTCCAATATGTCAAATGAGCTGGGCGACTGGCTTAGCGGCGTGGACGGTCAGGGACGCGAAGGCCCTAAGTATGGGATTGAGGGCGGCGGACTTACTGAGGATGAGATGCGGTCCTGCATAAGGATTATGGTGCTGGTATGCTGCATCTTTGGGCTTGGCATGATACGGGCTTCATTTAGGACCATATTCCGCATTGAATCAGAAATACTGGTGGTACTGGGCGCCGCAGCCATCTGGGCAGCCATGCACTATACTCTGGGCAACAAGCCATACGGATACAGAGGGCTTGGTGATATATTCGTATTCATCTTCTTTGGGCTTGTTCCTGTTACTGGAGGTTTCTTTGTTTGCGCACAGACGCTTCAACTCCCCACCCTAATCCCCGGAGCGGCCATCGGACTGTTCAGCGTAGGAGTGCTCAACGTGAACAACATGCGTGACATGAAATCCGATGCAGGTACCCGTGTGACCGTACCGCTTAAGCTAGGTGAGCATCGGGCCAAAATATATCACACAATACTTATAATAGGCGGATGGTGCTTAATGCTGCTATACACTGTGCTGTTTACGCGCAGCTGGCAGCCATACCTTTATATTATCACGCTGCCGCTTTATGTAAAGCATCTGTCAGGCATATGGAAACGTTCAGGCCGTGAACTTGACCCTATGCTGCCCATGCTGGTAATATCGACATTCATCTTTGCCCTGCTTGCAGGCACAGGTTATATCTTACAGTAGTTTTATGCCCAAGAAAGAAGGAATACGCGAGCTTTTTGATGACATCGCAGTCAAGTATGACCGTTTCAACCATATTTCATCATTCGGTGCCGACCGTTCATGGCGCCGCAAAGCGGTACGTGCCATAGCCGATACAGACAGCCCCATAGAGGTGCTTGACGTGGCTACCGGTACTGCTGATTTTGCAATAGCCGTATCAAAGAAAGCTGCCCAAGGCTCACACATAACCGGAATAGACCTTTCTGAGGGTATGCTTGAGGTCGGAAAGGCCAAATGCCAGGGGCTGCCTATTGACCTGGAGGTGGGCGATGCTGAGAACCTGCGTTTTGCCGACGGCTCTTTTGACCGCGTATGCGTGGCATTCGGAGTACGTAACTTTGAGAACCTAATGCAGGGACTCAAGGAGATGCTCAGGGTACTCAAACCTGGAGGAAAGCTTATCATCCTTGAACTATCCTACCCCAAAAACAGATTCATATTCAGCCTGTACAAGTTATACTCACTCAAGATACTGCCCAAAATCGGTGCAGGCATGACCGGAAACTCTGGTGCATTTACCTACCTTCCGGATTCCATACTCAAATTCCCACTCCCTGAAAAGTTCATCCCGATGCTCCATGAGGCCGGATACGCCACAGTCAGGGCACGCCAGTTCATGTTCGGAGTATGCCGTATGTATATTGCTGATAAAGGCTGAAAATGAGTCATACACTTTATCATTCTTTTTAGTAACTTCGCAAAATGAATAACGATAACCTAAACAATAATTGCAAAATGAAAAAATCATTTCTTTGGGCGTTTGCCACAATAGCCGTACTGACCGTACTGACCGGATGCGAGAAAGAGGATGAAGATGCCATCTCTATGGATGATGTAAACAAAGGAGTTATAAAGAAAACGGGCAAGAACGATAAGGAATATTCTGTAGTAGATCTCGGCCTTAGTGTACTTTGGGCTACTTGTAACATTGGAGCTGATAGTCCGGAACAATATGGAGATTATTTTGCATGGGGGGAAACACAAACCAAGTCCTATTATGCCATCGATAATTATGCTCATTGTAATGGAGATATATCTTCATTTACAAAATACACCCAGCACCCCGATAAAACATATCTCGGCACACCGGACAGGAAAAAAACCCTTGAAAAAACCGATGATGCTGCAACCCAATTAATGGGTGAGAATTGGAGAGTACCACAATATGATGATTTTGAAGAATTAAGAATTAGATGCAGTTGTAAATGTTGCAAACTTAACGGCACATGGGGATATCTGTTTACCAGTACAAGGAACGGCAACAGCATATTTTTTCCTCTTTCCGGTATGCGCGATCCTGGAGACATAATGTACTCCGGGGAGCGCGGCTATTATTGGTCAAATCAGCTTACTACCCTTACAAATGATAAGACAATAGAGGCAGACGTTTTTGATTTGTTAAAATCATCCACCCCCACAACCAATTCATATCAATCACGTGAAATAGGTTTACCTATCCGCCCTGTCTATATTGAATAAAGATAACTGTCTGAACTTAAAAGAGGATAAATACATGTTGGAAAAGCACATTGTTCTGGATGATGCCGACCCCGCGGTATTTTACGGGGTCAACAACACCAATATGCAGTTGCTTAAGGCCCTGTTCCCCAAGCTGCGCATAGTGGCACGCGGCAATGTGTTACGCATCATGGGCGATGAGGATGAGACAGCCCGCTTTGAACAGGCTGTACGCCAGCTTGAGATGTACTGCGCCAAGTACAATTCACTTAAAGAAGAGGTTATTGTCGATATAGTAAACGGAGAAGAGCCCAACGGTGAAAAGAGTTCAGATGTAATACTTTTTGGGGTTACCGGACGCCCTATCCTGCCCCGCAGCGTGAACCAGAAGAAGCTGGTTACTGACTACGCTACGCATGATATGCTCTTTGCCATTGGCCCTGCCGGTTCAGGCAAGACCTATACCGCAATAGCTCTGGCAGTACGCGCCCTCAAGAACAAGGAGGTTAAACGCATTGTGCTTTGCCGCCCCGCTGTTGAAGCCGGTGAGAAACTGGGATTCCTGCCCGGTGATATGCGTGAAAAGATTGACCCGTTCCTGCAGCCCCTGTATGATGCACTGCAGGATATGATTCCTACGGCCAAGCTCAAGGAGTACATGGATTTCAACATAATACAGATTGCCCCGCTTGCTTTCATGCGCGGACGCACCCTGAATGATGCTGTAGTCATTCTTGATGAGGCACAGAACACTACTCCACAGCAGATTAAGATGTTCCTTACCCGCATGGGCTGGAACACCAAGATGATAGTTACAGGTGATCTCACGCAGATTGACCTGCCGCCCACACAGATATCGGGCCTGGTTCAGGCACTTGACGTACTGGAGGGAATAGAAGGACTGAGCATTATCCGCATGACCAAGAAGGATATCGTACGCCATAAGCTTGTAACACGTGTTGTCGATGCGTATGACCGTTACGATCAGGCGCACAAGACTGATAAAAAAAGAACAACTAAAAAAAATAACAATGAGTAACGCACTTACAAGAACTGATTTCAACTTCAAAGGACAGAAGGGTGTTTATCACGGCAAGGTCCGCGACGTGTATAACATAGATGATGACCTGATGGTCATGGTTGCCACAGACCGCATATCGGCCTTTGACGTAATCCTGCCCAAGGGCATTCCTTTCAAGGGACAGGTACTCAACCAGATTGCAGCCAAGTTCCTGGATGCCACATCAGACATCTGCCCCAACTGGAAGCTTGCCACTCCAGATCCTATGGTAACCGTAGGCCTGAAGTGTGAGGGATTCCGCGTTGAGATGATTATCCGCGGCTATCTGACCGGTTCAGCATGGCGTGATTACAAGAACGGCTGCCGTAACCTGTGCGGAAACATCCTGCCTGAGGGCATGAAGGAGAACCAGAAGTTTGCCGAGCCTCTTATCACCCCCACCACCAAGGCTGAGGAGGGTCATGATGAGAATATCTCCAAGGAGGAAATCATTGCCCAGGGTCTGGTAAGCAAGGAGGATTATGAGGTTATGGAGAAGTACACCCGTGCCCTCTTTAAGCGCGGCACCGAGATTGCAGCCCAGAAAGGCCTCATCCTGGTTGACACCAAGTATGAGTTCGGCAAGCGTGACGGCAAGGTATATCTGATTGATGAGATACATACCCCTGACAGTTCACGTTATTTCTACGCTGACGGATATCAGGAGAAATTTGAGAAGGGTGAGCCCCAGAAACAGCTCTCCAAGGAGTTCGTACGCCAATGGCTCATTGAGCACAACTTCATGAACCAGCCCGGTCAGGTTATGCCTGAGATTACCGATGCTTACGCTGACAGCGTATCAGACCGCTATATTGAGCTCTACGAGCATATAGTTGGCGAGAAATTCGTAAAAGAGAGTGGCACAGATCTGGCTGCCCGTATTGAGAAGAACGTAACTAACTGGCTGAACAAGAGATAATGTTTTCCATATTTCTCATATTAGGTTGCGTACTGTTTGTAATCTCAAAGGCAGTAAACAACGCATTGAATAATCCTAATGATTCCACTTTCAATAAGCAGGAATCTTCCGATTCACAGCAGTCTGAGGAGAAGGATCCGGATTTTGAGCCGATACCCATGGGTGATGAACCGGAGTTCAAGCCTGCATACAATGAACCGGAGCCTGTCTATAATGAACCGGAGCCGGAACCTAAATACGAGCAGCCCAAGCCCCAACCTCAGCCTGTAAGCAAGGACTACAGTTCATACGGTCATCTGTTTGGTCTGATAGGCAAACCCTTGGCCCACTCTACCTCAAAAGTACGTTTCAACCAGTTCTTCAAGAATCAGCATATCAATGCCTATTATGAGAATTTTGAGATTGAAGAGATTGAACAGGTAAAGAATCTGGTTGCTGACAACCCTAATCTGTGCGGTTTCAACGTAACCATACCCTACAAGCAGGATATCATACCCTACCTTGATCGTCTGGATGAAACAGCCCAGGCCATTGGTGCAGTCAATACCGTAAAGGTGCTGCACCATGACGGAGGGGTGGAACTGGTAGGTTATAACACAGACTGGACCGGTTTTAGCAAATCATTCGAACAGTTGCTTGAAGGACATAGCAAAGCACTCATCCTGGGCACCGGCGGTGTATCAAAAGCTGTAAAATATGCGCTTGACAAACTTGGTATAGAAAACAAGTTCGTATCACGCAATTCCACTTTTGACATCATGGGTTACTACGAGCTTTCACCGTCCATAATGGATGAATATGACGTGATCGTAAACTGCACCCCCATGGGAATGTGGCCGGAAACAGGCCAGTGCCCAGACATACCATATACCTTCCTGTCAGAGAGACACCTGCTTCTTGACGTGATAGCCAATCCTGATGAGACTCTCTTCATGAAGAAGGGGCGCGAGCATGGAGCTACAGCCAAGGGCGGCAAGGATATGCTTGAGCAGCAAGCTGTTGCAGCCTGGGAGATATGGGAAAGAATAGGAGAATAGCAATACACAATTAAGGATATGAATTCTAACGAACGTTATATGATGCGTGGCGTATCGGCATCCAAGGAGGATGTCCACAACGCCATCAAGAACATAGACAAAGGCCTCTATCCAAAGGCTTTCTGCAAGATTATTCCCGATATCCTGGGCGGAGACCCCGAGTACTGCAACATCATGCATGCCGATGGTGCCGGTACAAAATCATCTTTGGCCTACGCCTACTGGAAAGAGACGGGTGACCTCTCCGTCTGGAAAGGCATTGCACAGGATGCGCTCATCATGAATATCGATGACCTGCTCTGCGTAGGTGCAGTCGATAACATTCTGGTAAGCTCCACCATAGGTCGTAACAAGAACCTCGTACCCGGCAGCGTTATAAGCGCCATCATAAACGGTACTGATGAGCTGCTGGCAGAACTGCGTGAGATGGGCGTAGGCGCCTACGCCACAGGCGGTGAGACTGCCGATGTAGGTGATCTGGTACGCACCATCATAGTTGACAGCACCGTAACCTGCCGCATGAAACGCAGTGACGTCATCAATAACGCCAACATACGTCCGGGTGACGTTATAGTAGGTCTGTCATCATCAGGACAAGCCACATATGAAAAGGAGTACAACGGCGGTATGGGCAGCAACGGTCTTACCAGCGCCCGTCACGATGTATTCAGCAAGGATATCGCCAAGAAGTACCCTGAAACATATGACCATGCAGTACCTGAGGAACTGGTATATTCAGGCGGCCTCAAACTGACCGATAAGGTTCAGGGTTCACCCCTTGATGCCGGCAAGCTGGTACTCTCACCCACCCGCACCTACGCTCCGGTGGTAAAGAAACTGCTTGACGCACTGCGCCCGCAGATTCATGGTATGGTTCACTGCTCCGGCGGTGCTCAGACCAAGATCCTGCATTTTGTTGACGGCGTACATGTAATCAAGGATAACCTCTTCCCCATCCCGCCGCTGTTCCGCACTATTCAGGAGCAGAGCGGTACTGACTGGAAAGAGATGTACAAGGTATTCAACTGCGGTCACCGCTTTGAAGTCTATCTGCCCCAGGAGTACGCCCAGCAGGTTATTGACATCAGCAAGTCATTCGGCATCGATGCCCAGATCATCGGCCGCATCGAACCATCTGACCACACTCACCTCACCATCCACAGCGAGTACGGCGTCTTTGAATACTGATTCCAAGGGGCACAAAGGGGACGGTTCTTTTTGTGCCCCTTCTGATAATAATCCAAGGTGCACAGAACTTTTGGGGTATCGG
>DBYQ01000029.1:310-12785 GCA_002310015.1 Bacteroidales bacterium UBA1182 | reverse complement strand
CAGATACTGATACCCAAAAAGTTCTCTTGGAAGAGGGGCACAAAAAGAACCGTCCCCTTTGTGCCCCTCCCTTTGGTGCTAGCCTAGGAACTTGCCGCGGTTCTGTAGGCCTAGCAGGCCTGACATCAGGAAGATGATGCCGGCCACTACCATGAGGATGCGGTTCTTGAGCAGGATTACGCTCCAGATAGCTGCATTGATGTTCTCCGGCTCCTCATACGGGTTGATGGTGAAATCCCATACCTTGTTTTCAATAGTGGGAAGACTTCCCAATATCATTGCCAGTATGACTGTGAGTACGGAGAGTACGGCAGCGGCGTTTCCGTTGCGAATCAGCGTGGAGTACAGGAATGCCAGGTTACCGAACAGCATGACCGGAATCATAAGGTGCGCCGCCATTATGAACGGTTGCACCGGATAGAGCAGGATCCTGGCCAGGAAGGCGTATACCACAAGAATAAGATATACCTCCACATATATCATTACCAGGCGGAACAGCCATACCTTGTACATGTAGTTGGGTATGCCGAACAGTAGTTCCAGGATACGGTGATCGGCATCATTCTGGATTCCGAAACATGCCGGATAGAACACCAGCAGCAGGCCCGGTATGGTAAGCTGGCCGTAAACCATACTGTGACTCAACTCCGTGCCTCTGGATGCTGCTGAGAACATGAGGAAGAAAAACAGGGCCAAGCCCACCAGCAGGAACCAGATGAACTTGCCGGAAAATATAATCCTCATATTGTAACCGCACAACTTACCGAAAGATTTAACTGTATCTAATGCTGACATAGTTCAAATTCCATTTTAAAGGTTTTTCAATAAGCATAGGTATGCATCCTCAAGGTTTGGCTCAGCAAGCTCAGCACCAGGCCATGGGCATACTGGCGATATGTAACGCACCTTGATCTTGTCACCATCCTGGATATGATTTGCAATAAGCTTCTCATCCAGCTCAGCTAAGCGTGATGCCTCAATGTCAAACAGCCATACCTTGTCCTTAGCCAGATTTATCATCTCAGAAGGCAGGCCAAAATACTTGAGCGAGCCCTTCTCAATGACCACAACCTGGTTACATGAGCTGGCTATATCCTCAATGATATGGGTTGAGAATATCACTATACGGTCACGGCTCAACTCAACCAGCAGGTTACGGAACCTGATACGTTCTCTGGGGTCAAGACCTGCAGTAGGCTCATCGACCACAAGGATCCGCGGCAGGTTAAGCAGGATGAGTGCAATGCCTATGCGCTGTTTCATACCGCCTGAGAATGAACCTATCTCAGAGTTACGCTGCTCATACATATGTACTGATGTAAGCACGTACTCAAGTCTCTCCCGACGCGTCTTCTCATCAGTAATACCCTTAAGGATAGCCTGATAATTGAGGAAATCCCATGCGCTCATGGACTCATACATACCGAATTCCTGAGGCAGGAATCCTATCAGGCTCTGCAACTCCTCCCTGTACTTGAGGGTATCCATGCCATTGATGAACACCGTTCCGTAGCTTTGGCGCAGGATACCGGTAACTATGCGCATGAACGTGGATTTACCGGCTCCATTGGGGCCAAGCAAGCCGAACATACCGCTATGTATCTCAAACGTGACGCCACGCAGAGCCTTGAACGGTTTCTTACGCTTGCCGATGATAGGAATGCTCTTGACAAACACGAACCATGCCCGGCGCATTCCGGCAGTTTCACCCTTGAGACGCTCCACGTTTATGTTGTTTGCATAGAGATAGTCAGATGTCTTGCGGATGCAGAGTCCAAGAATCCAGACAACCGCAATGAAGACCATGAATCCCTTGCTCTCAATCTTGTGGCTGAGGAATATCATTGCACATATCGGCAATGCCCAATAGAGTATCTTCTTTATTATTAATACTACTCTTACTCCACTCTTGAACTTATATCCGATATATTCAAGAACGGCCTTAAGTATATTGTTTATGCCAGCAAGCGTAATGATGGTCATAAGCAGTATCCAGAACTCCTTCTCAAAGTACCATCCGGCCAGATATCCTGTGTATCCGAACACCACTACCTGCCACAGCAGGCTTATAAAATCCTTTGCGTGATGGAAGCTGCGTGAAAGCCCTAACCTGCGGCGTATGTTCAGTCCGCTACGCCACTGGCGCAGGAACAGACTGTACCAGTCATATACCTTGACAAGGTTACGCACCTCAATGACAATAGGCTCATTCTCCTTTACGATATCCTTACGTGCTATCCTTACTGAGCTCTTTATGAAATATGTCACTCCAGGAATGGCAACTGACAGAATGATTATATAAAGAAGTATCATGAACACTCCGTCCACACTTGTAAAGATCACTATCAGACCCACAATGAACAATATGGCATGCAGGATATGGGTATAGCGGCCCAAGCCCTTATACCAGGCCCTCATATTCTCAAATGATATGTAGAGCGTAGGTATGAGCAGCAGTGTAAGTATGGCAGAGAACGTGAGTCCGCCTATTACGGTCAACGCAAACGGAGCACCTATGGCACCGGCATACTCATCATCACCCATAGCCATGGGGATAAGCGTGACGATGGTGGTAATGGTGGTTATGCAGATAGGCCTGAGACGTGAATAACCGCTGGTCATGATAGCCCTCATACGGCCATAGCCTCTGCGGCGTAATGTAGATGAGTAGTCTATCAGGATGATACCGTTGTTAACCACTATACCCAGCAGAATAAGGAATCCTGTCAGGGTATTGGCATTCATCAGGCTGTTGCCTGACAGCAACAGTGCCAGCAATGAGCCAATGGCTGCCAACGGTATGGAGAACAGCAGCACTATAGGTGTGGTTAGTGACTCAAAGGCCGATGCCAATATCATGAATATCAGTATTATCGATGCCAGAATCAGGAACTTGAACTCACTGGTAGAATCATCACCGCGCTGAACCTCAAGAGCCAGGCCTGAAGGCAGATTGTAATTGGCTATCAGGTCATCAATCTGGTCATGATAATCATCAAGCACATCCTTAGGCAGATCCTCACTCTGCGAAATGGCGTATGTTACATTTACACGGCGGTCACGGTTAACACGCCTTACTTCCGACGGGCCACGGCTCAGACGTATGCTTGCTATCTGCTGGAGCTCATGGGTACCGCCGTTTGCATCAGTAACGATGACACGACGAAGGTCATCCATGGTTTTTTCCCAACGCTGCATCTCCTCCTCTTCCTCAGTGATGTCATCCATTATGACAATGTCATATTCATCAGTACCTACCTTGAAGCTTGCACCAGTACTGGTGGAACGGTTCAAGGAACCCAGAGCCTGGGTGATTGCCTGATTGGTTATATTGTAAGATGCCAACGCTACAGGATCAAAGGTAAGCTGTACCTCACGACGTCCACCGGGATTGTCAACCCTAACGTCACGAACAAACTCCAACTGTTCCAGATAATACCTGAGGTTATTGGAAACAACACGCATGGTCTCGGTATCAGAACCCTTGACAACGATTCTCTCCGTATTGTCACCAACACCCATCACACTCATGAAACGTGTCAGGGAACTGAGCCCCGATGCACTCTGGTTTCCACGGGCATAGCCTGGAGTAACACGTACGTCTATATCGCCATCAAGAGTAAGCTCATCACTCAACTGCTCAACAAGTTGGCTTATTGTTACTCCACCCTTTTTATTATAACCATCCTGGAGAGTCAGGGTAATTGAGGCCTGATCCTCCTGAATGCGGCTTATCACATCCTTTTTCTGAGGCAGGCTATCCAAACGTGACTCAAGAGTTGCCGTCGCCTCATCAGTATCATCAAGAGTGCTGCCGCTTGGCATGGTGATGTTGATATTGATCCTGTCACTGTCCACCTGACGGTTCTGACCGGTATTGCGCGACAGGGCGAATATGAATGCAATAACCAGAACGGCAACCGCAGTGCCGACCGTTGGTCCGGGCTTGCGCAGACAGGTCTTGAGCAGAGTTGAATACATCTGCAACGGACGGTCATGAATGGACATCTTACGGAAGAAGACGCTGTTGCCGCCTCCACCACGTTCCATCATGGCTGCTGTTGCCATAGGGATGAAAGTAACAGCCACCAAGAGCGAGAAAATCAGCGTAGAGATGATTGAAAAGCCTATATTCCTACCCAAAAGCTTTATCATAGGATCATCAGAGAACACAAACGGCAGGAACACAGTTATTGTAGTAAGTGTTGATGCCAAGAGCGCCTTACGCACCTCCTTTACGCCCTGCAGAGCCGCCAATCGCGGCGGCATCCCCATGGAAGCCAGACGGTATATGTTCTCCAGCACAACTATACTGCTATCCAACAACATACCTATAGCCAGCGCCATACCTATAAGGGTAAGGGTGTTTATGGATATATCTGCAGCATAAAATACATTGAATGCAGATAATATTGAGACAGGTATTGACAATGCAATAAAGAATACCAGACTCAGGTTGCGCAGGAAAAACCAGAGCACCAGAATAGCCAGCATACCACCCATCAAAGCCAATTTGACTATCTGTGATATGTTGTTGCTTATCTGGTCTGCCGAGTTTGACTGCACCACAAGCTGCAAATCCTGGTTGGCCACTTCACGGTTTATCTCATCAATACGCTTAAGGGCTCTATTGGAGAGTTCAAGAAGATTCTCGCCGGCACCATTGACCAAAGATACGGAGATGGCATCCATACCGTTAACACGGCTTATGGTAGTCTCTTCCTTATAGTCAAAGAACACCGTGGCCACATTCTTAAGGTATACAGGTCCATTGGCAACCACCAGGTTCTCCACCTGTGACACATCATCATAGTTGGCGTCAAGCTGCACATAGTATTTTTTGTCAGGCTCGCTTATAAAGCCCAGGAAAGTACGCTCCTGATTATACTGGCTCAATGCCTGGCTTATCTGTGCATTTGATATGTGCAATGCCTGCATAGCCTCCGGGTTGGAGCGTATCTCTATGGATTTGACACGACCACCATAAACAGTTACACCTGCTATGCCGTCTATACTCTCCAAACGAGGTACCACATCCTTGTCAACGATGGCTCTCAGACGGTCAACACCACCTGATCCGCGCACCTGCAGTGACATAAACTGGTTACTTATGCCATTGAGGTTAGCCTGCTGGACATTCACCGTGACTTCCGATGGGAAATCGCCCCGTATGGAGCTTATCTTCTCCTGCAGTTTCACGGTGGTCATCTTGAGATTGGTGCCTCTCTTGAAATCAACCCTGATGGAACCCTGTCGGCCCGATACCGTTGATTCCATGTTCTCCACACCACCTACAGCGCTTATGGCTCCTTCAAGCGGGATTACCACCTGCTGCTCCATATAAGACGGAGTGAGGTCACTTCTGGACGAGGCGGTAATATAAAGCTGAGGCAACTCAGTATTGGGCAGCAACTCAACCGGCAACTGCTTGTACGAGAAATAGCCCAGCAGCGTGAGCGCCACCAGAAGCATGCAGATAGTTACCCTTCTGTCAATAAATGACTTCATTACTTTCCAGTGATTCTTATTTTGGCGCTTTCAAATACATAATAAACACAAGGTATCACAACCAGACTCAAAAGAGTTGAAGTGAGAAGACCGCCTATCACGGCAATTGCCATAGGTGAACTCAGTGATGCGCCATCACCCAGTCCGAGTGCCATTGGCACAAGTGCCAGGATTGTGGTAAGACTGGTCATCAGGATAGGACGGATACGCTGCTGCCCTGCCTCTGCTATGGCATCGGTAAGGCTCAGACCCGCCTCCTTGAGCTGTCCTATACGGTCCACCAGGATGATGGAGTTGTTTACCGCGATACCGGCCAGCATCACCATACCTATGATACCCATTATATTCACGGTTATTCCTGTAATCAGGAACATCAGTACCGCGCCCACCAGAGCAAGCGGAATGGTAAGGAGGATGGTAAACGGATGCAGCAGTGATTCAAACTGCGATGCCATGACCATATATACCAGCACGATAGAGAGCACGAGTGCCAACAGTAGGCTGTTCATGGACTCTGCTCGGCGCTCCTCCTCACCTGTCACGTTAATGGAGTAGTTCTGCGGCAGTTCTATTCCTGATACGGCGTCTCTTACTCTCTGAGCAGCTTTATCAAGTGATACTGACTCATCGATATCGGCCGTAACGCGTGTCACACGGTTCTGATTGAGACGATAAATCTCCTTTGGTGCAGTACTCTCACTTATCTGGGCCAGCTCAACAAGACGGAAATCCTTCTGGCCCGATGTTATGACCATACTGTTAAGGTCTGCCAGAGACACGCCCGGAACCTTGATGCTGATATCTCTCATATCACCCTTGTAGTCCATCTGTCCGGCTTCACGACCGGCCAAGTGCTGCTGTATCTGTGTGATTATGGTTGATACGTTTATGTTGTTCATACCGGCCAGGGCACGGTCAACCGTGATGATGATTTCAGGTGCACCGCCAGCCAGCGAGCTCTCAACATTATACAGGCAGTCAATTGAGTCAACGGCGGCTTTAACCTGATCTGTCAGTGAAGCCAGCAGATCCAGATCCTCACCCTTTATCTCAACTACCAGAGGAGCATCTTCAGTACCCATCAGTGAACCCAGCGAGTTGTCATCCTGAGTAAATGAAAGTTCCATACCCTCAACGCCGTCTATATAGGCAGACAGCACCTCCGTAAGATAATCAGGAGAAACTGCTGACGCGTTTGAGAGCTGGATCTTCATGGTGGCGGTATTCTCACCCTCAAAATCCATATTCTGGGCCGATGCACCCGGTCCCACATGAGTGTATATCACACATTCTGGATCCTCAGACAGGTCAAACACCAGATTCTCCAGGTTCTCAAGCGTAGATGACGTACGGTCCAGACTTGTACCCTCAGCCATGCGGATCTTCACGTTTATGGTATTGGCATCAGTCTTGGGCATGAACTCGGTACCCACATAAGGCAACAGGAATATGGTTCCTGCCACCAGGATTACTGAGCATAATATCACCCACCAACGCTTCTCCACCAGTTTCTTAAGGAATGAGGAGTAACCCTTTATGTTTACTGAACTGAAGTTCTTGAGCGGAGCTACCTTCTTACGGCCAAATATACGCTCATACAGCGTAGGTATCACCAGTATAGCCACAAACAGTGATGAGAGAAGTGAGAACGTAACAGTCCACGCCTCATCCTTGAAAAGTTCACCCGTAGCACCGTGCAGATAGACTATAGGCAGGAATACCACAATGGTAGTAAGAGTTGATGCCGATACGGCACCACCCACCTCAGATGTACCTGTAATTGCGGCGTCACGCACTGATAGGCCGCGTTCCTGATTCCTGAATATACTCTCGATAACCACAATGGCATTATCCACCAGCATACCCGCTCCAAGCGCAAGACCTCCTAACGTAAGGATGTTAATGGTAAGTCCGCTAAAGAACATCAGGTTGAAAGTGGCTATTATGGAAACAGGTATTGAAACGGCCACGATAAGGGTTGTCCCCACCCTGCGCAGGAACACGAACAGAACTATCACTGCCAGCAGGATACCCAGCATGGCGCTGTTCTTGACCTCACCTATTGAGTCGTTAATGAAAGTGGCCTGGTCACTTATTATCCTGAAATCATATCCGGGCAGCGACTTCTGTATCTTGGTAAGACTGGTCTTTATACCTTCTACAGCCTTTACAGTGTTGTAATCCATCTCCTTGAATACAGAGATGCCAATACTGCGGTTGCCGTTCACCCTTACTATGTTCTCCGGTTCACGGTTCTCAAAGTGTATGGTTGCCACGTCACGCAGATAGATAGGTGCCATGCTTGCCGATGCAAACTCACCCACCTGCTGCGCTCCCGGCTGTGCAGACTCGGTATTCTTGTATCCTACTATGATATTACCGAATGCAGTTTCATCTGTCAGTGTATTTGAACCGGTCACAAGATACTGGTAGCCCTGTTCCGTTATCCTTCCGCCCGATACCCTCTGGTTGTTCTCCTGGATACGTGACGATATGTTTTCAACGGTTATGCCAAAAGCCTGCAGTTTGTAAGGATCAGCCTCTATCACCAGGTTGGTAAACTCATCGCCTGCCAGTGACACATCAGCCACACCCTCAACCCTCATCAGTTCATTGCACACATATGAGTCAGCCACCTTGCGGAGCTCGGCCATATCGGCGATATCCGGATTGGAGAAACCTATTATCATTATGGGAGCAGTGGTAGGATCCTTCTGGGAGATTCTGAGGTCTGTCACACGGCTGTCCTGAGAGAAACTGCTCATGGCCTTCTCCAGATCCAGGAACGCCTCATCCATATTCTTTCTCCATGCGTACTCTACCGTCAGTCTGGCTGTACCCACCTTAACTACCGATGATACATTGCGCACGTCACTCTGACGGGCAATCTGAGATTCCATGCTGCGCACGAACTGTTTCTCAATCTCTTCTGGCGGACGCTCGCCAGCGTCTATCTCAACAAACAGGCGGGGGCTGTTCATGCTTGGAAGCAGCTCCACGCTCAGCCTGTCATATGATATCTTTCCGAGCAGCAGAATGGCCAGCACCGCCATAGTGACAGTGACCGGATTCCTGACCGCCCAACTAACCAGTCTTTTCATCCTTTTCTCTGTGTTATCTTTGGATCTTAACCTTTGAACCGTCTCTCAGGGTCTCAAAACCGCGTACAATCAGCTGATCGTCCTTATCAAGACCGCTCAGAACCTCCACGCTGTTCTTCTCTTCCAATCCCAGCCTTACCTGCTTTGCAACGGCTATACCCTGGTCAACCACAAACACGGTACGTCTGTTACGCTCGTTACGTACAATGTTCTTGGGTATCACGATAGTTGAGCTGTGGCTCTCAGTAACGATATCGGCCTTAACGAACATACCCGGCCTGATAAGCAGCTTGCTGTTGTCAATCATAAGCTTGCCTTTGAATGTACGGGTCTCAGCGCTGATAGCCGGAGAGAGCTCTGTAATCTCACCCATGATAGTATCCTTAGGCAGAGTATAATGAGTGATGTAAGCCTTCTGGCCCACTTTCACCTCATTGATGGCACTCTCAGGCAGATTGATCTCAAGCAGCATGGAGCTGTAATCCATAATGGTCACCACTGATGTACCGCTGTTAACCTTGGCCTCCTTTGAGTAATGCGGAAGATTCACTATCACGCCGTCAAACGGAGCACGGATGTTCATCTTCTCAAGATTCATCTGGGCATTCTCATAGTCCAGACGTGAATTCATGATCTTGATATCCGAGTTCTTGACCTCAGTAAGTGTGGCCCCCCCCTTGTCATACAAGGATTTTGTCTTGACCTGCTCCTGCTCAGCCAGCTCCAGGTTCAGACGTTTGGTCTCTATTGATATGCCGTTCTCATATGACTTATCCTCAATACGTACTATCAAGGCGCCTTTCTTGACCTTGTCACCCAGTTTATAAGGCTTACCGGTGGCAGGGTTGTTCTGGAGATGATACTTACCGGCCATCTCAGTTGACAGTTCAGCCTCGGCACTTGACACAGCCGTGCTGTTTGTGGTAAAGATCCTGCTTACGGATCCGTAGGTAATGTCAGATACAGATACCGGTGTGGGTATCTCATTACGGTTCATAGTGTTCTCTTGCCTGCACCCTGCCATAAGGAGTGTAAGTGCAGTCAGTGTAAGTACGCTGATTCCTGATTTCATATGCTGTTTCATTTTTATTATTTCTTTTTGTCGTTACTCTGTTCATATGTCATGGGAGCCACCGGCTCATCCTTCTCAAAATCATACAGTGTCAGTATCTTGAGATTAAGAAGCTGAACCTTATAGTTTATGATAGCCTGTGTGTATGACATCTTGCTGTTGGAAAGCTGTGTCTGGAACTGGTTCATCTGCATACCAGTAAGCTCGCCGTTACGGTAACGCTCCTCATTGAGGTCATAGGTAAGCTGTGCGTTCTTCTGACTCTGCTCTGCTATGGATATCTGTCCCAGCAGGTTATCCAGGCTACGGCATGTGCTGCGTACGTTCATCTCTATGCTCTTAAGCTCCTCCTCGGCACTAAGCTCAAACATCTTGCGCTCTATCTCAGCAGCCTTAATACGTGCCTTACGTGCGCCCCAGTCAAAGATAGGTACACTGAAAGAGATAGCTACACGCGGGTTGTTGGTGGGATTGTCATAAACATGGTTGAAATCCTCGCTATCACCCATGATACCCAATGAAAGTGAGATATTTCCGCTAAAGCTGTCATTATCCTTGACCTGAACCATAGACATCTCCTGCTGCTCACGCGATATCTGGCGTTGACGCAACTCCAGTCTGGTGGTTGTGGCGCTCTCAAGAGCCTTGTTGATATCCACATATACCGGATCAGCCTCGATATCGCAAACCACGATGATATCCTCCTCAAGAGGTATGCCAAGCGCCTGTTTGAAATTATCCTTGGCATTCTCAAGGCTCACCCTCTGGTTCTCCAGGCTTGAACGAGACTGGGCCAGGTTGAGTTCTGCCTGATAGTACTCATCCTTGGTCACAAGGTCAGCATCAACCTTATCCTTTATTATATTGAAGTTCTTCTCTGCATTCTCCAGCTCCGACTCACTTATTGCAAGGTTCTGCTGTGATACGAACAGGCTGTAGAACTGACTTGTTATGTTACGCTCCACATTTAGCATCTGCAAAGCATAACTTATGCGGGCATTCTCATAATTCATCTCTATCTGACGCATATTCATCTTAGTCTTGTTGTAAGTGAATATCGGCTGCGTCAGACTCAGGTAAAGACGGTTACTGAATGCACGGTTGCTGTTAGTATTACCTCCTATTGACGATTCATTGTTCTGCCATGACAGGCTGTTGTTGAGTGACAACGTAGCATCGGTCCAGATAATGGGTTGCGATATACTGAATGTTCCCGATGATGACAGCGAGCGGTTGGTGTACCAGTCTGAATAACGGCTGTCAAACTGACGGGACTGTGAGTAAGAGAGAGGCTCCAGGTTAAGTGTGAACCTGGACTTGAGTGATGCCTTCTGGGCTATCAGGTTCTGCTCATACCGCTCCATACTCATACGGGAGTTAATCAGATCGGGATTATGCTGGGCACTGTACTCAAGAGCCTGCTCCATGGTCATGACAATCTGCGCCTGCGCTCCGGTCTCTATGGCCGAGGCGGCTGCAAGCACAAGAACTGCCTTCTTTAAAAAATCTCTTTTTATCATATTCTTATCTGTTATTTCGCTTAACGGGAATTTTCTCTCTTAACCAACTTGACGGCATCAGCCACAATCACGTTTACGCCTGATTTGTTGTTCAGCGTAACCTTCACTGTATCCGCCTCAAAACGGAACGTACCCAAAAGATTCCATCCCTCATCGGCACGCCACATGTTCATTGAGACACGGTCACTTGAGTTGAACTGCCCTATCTCAAAGTTATAGTCATTGGTAACCCTGCGGCCATTGTTGTTATTGTTATTATTGTTGTTCCACCTACGGTTACGATTATTGTTGTTAGACATATCCGGAGACGCGTAGTAATATACGTCATAGACTCCTGCAGCAGTCAAAGGAATTTTCCATCGTGCATACTGAGAGCCGTCACCCGGGGATATGATATATGCCGAGCGTATATAATCACCGTAAAAGTTCTGGTTTATCACCAGTGTCCACTGGCTGTATGTACGCCAGTCAGAGAAACCCTCATAAATGAACTCATTGTTTTTCTCCCTGGACTTGTCTATCCATTTTGACAGATAACCGGTTCTGAGCGGTCTTGAAAGTGAGAACAGTTCACTATCCTCATTATCAACTATTATCTCACCCGGAAGCGCATTATCCACTCCGCCGCGAACGGCATAAACACCCTCAGGGATTAGTTCCGTGCCGGTATATGTACTCCAGTCTGCGCTGTTAAGAGTCACATCATGCGGCAGGTTTGATGAGAGCATAGTGTTTACCCTTATTAAGCCGGGAGAGTTGAACCAGTGGGTCACAAGTCTGTGTGTCTCATGTGCGCCTACGCTAACGGTCATGCTTGTGGGTTTATCCTCATCACCGGCATTCTCAATCTCATAGAACACGAACTCAACATTCACGTAACCCGGATTGTCCGATATATTCTCAAACGCTATCTCAGCCTGATAAATATCAGCAGTATCAGTAGTGACGGTTGTAATCTGTGGTGTACCTACCTTGAAGCAGGCCAACCGTGCCGGCTGGTTCCAACTCTCAATCTTATCTGTCAGGTCAACACCTGAGTAGCTCTGCACCCAGTCCAGAATTGAATCAAATGATGAATTGGTAAACTCTTTAGCTCTGCTCCTAGCGGTTATAGAGTCAACCATAGTCTCATAACCCATCACAGCCGATACCGGAGCAAAGAAATCCCTTGTCTTGAGTGCCAATGCATTATCAGCCAGGTCCTCCCACTCCGGGTCTGACATGATACGGTCAAAACCGTACTTACCCATCAGTATCAGAGCCTTCTCATCCTC
>DBYQ01000029.1:0-152 GCA_002310015.1 Bacteroidales bacterium UBA1182 | reverse complement strand
TTGGACTGCATCATGAATGACATGGCGCTGTAAAGGATATTATAGAGAATCTCCTTCTCGGACATATCGGTATTGCGGCGGTTGAAACGTCCGCCGAATCCATACATACGCTTCATATTCTCAAACTGGAATTGACGCATGTCATAGCCTCG
>DBYQ01000091.1:27173-27340 GCA_002310015.1 Bacteroidales bacterium UBA1182 | reverse complement strand
GAGACCAACATATGCCGTGAGGTTGACCCGTGGGCAGGCTCATATTACATTGAGTCTCTGACCAACGAGATTGCCCACAAGGCATGGGAACATATCCAGGAGATTGAGAAACTGGGCGGCATGGCCAAGGCCATCGAGACAGGTCTGCCCAAGATGCGTATCGAGGA
>DBYQ01000091.1:23116-27043 GCA_002310015.1 Bacteroidales bacterium UBA1182 | reverse complement strand
GCAAACCGCAACGAGGCCGATGTACAGAAGGCTCTTGATGCCATCACCAAGTGCGTCGAGACCGGTAAGGGCAACCTGCTTGCACTTGCCGTCGAGGCCGCCAAGGTACGTGCATCACTGGGTGAGATTTCCTACGCCTGCGAGAAGGTTGTAGGCCGATACAAAGCAGTAATCAGAACAATATCAGGCGTGTATTCATCAGAAAGCAAGAAAGACGCAGACTTTGAGAAAGCCTGCCAGCTTACAGCAGAGTTCGCAAAGAAGGAGGGCCGTCAGCCCCGTATCATGATTGCCAAGATGGGTCAGGACGGTCACGACCGCGGCGCCAAGGTTGTAGCCACCGGTTANNGGTCCGCTCTTCCAGACTCCTGCCGAGTCGGCCCGCGAGGCAGTTGAGAACGATGTCCACGTACTGGGTGTCTCATCACTTGCAGCAGGCCATAAGACCCTGGTTCCGCAGGTTATCGAGGAGCTCAAGAAACTGGGCCGTGAGGACATCATGGTAATCGTGGGCGGTGTTATCCCCGCACAGGATTATGACTTCCTCTACAAGGCAGGTGCAGCCGCCATCTTCGGCCCCGGCACCAGCGTCGCCAAGGCCGCTTGCCAGATCATGGAACTGCTCCTCGCTGAGTAATTCCATTGCTTGCCAAAGTGTCCCACAAGAACCCCGCTCACAACCCGTGTAGCGGGGTTCACTGTGTTACATCCTCTCATTTGGAGCCCCTGTCCCACACCCACCCGCGTTAGAACAATTTCTCACCCGACCTCATGTGGGACATCTTGGCGTAAATAACGGGAAAACTTGAAGGAGTATAGTCTCGGAAGCTAAGTCACCGCCGGACTATCAGTTTTGAGAGACGACGTTCCGTGGCTACTCCGGCCATCTCCGGACCCTAAACGTCGAACTCGGCATTTTTACCCACCTACGGTGTGTAACATGCCTCAAACATGCGCCGTTCTTAACGGGATCCTTCAAAGGCCTACGCTTAACGCCACTGCACTGACGCTCTCCAAACTGATAGTCCCGCTGGTTACTGCAAATAGCAGGCTTCCGAGACTATACCCCTTCAAGTTTTGCTCACTAAGAATGTTATTTGAAAAAATAGTATCTTTACGTATCAAAATGGATAATATGAGAATCAAAATGTTTATTAAATCCATGCCCGGTATCATCGGGTTCACGAATGAAGAATTTGCATCATTTGATAATGAAGGATGGATTGACTGTGATTTCAGTATTAGAGTAGATTGCTTTGATGCCTCATTCTCCAACCAGTTATACAAACAGGATTTGGAAGCCTTCCTAAAAAATATCCACAATTGTATAAACGGTCAAACGACAACCATTGAATTCAGCACGATAGAAGAGTTTCTATATTTAAAAGGAATAAAACAAGAAAATGGTGCTATCAAATGGAATGGTGAGCTCTTATCGCCCCACAATACGTCCAATAAATTGTCTTTCAATATAGAATCAGACAAAAGCGTGCTTCACGATTTAAGTGTTGTACTAACTGACATTTTAAAGCAAGCATGACACAGAAGGATCGTAACCTTGTGTTATGAACAAGTTTCAGATTTTTCATTATCTTTGCCACAAACAGTTATAAAACTATAATATTATGGAAACCAAAACCACTAAAAACACCTCAAAAAAGAGGAAGAAGATGACCCCTGAAGAGAGGAGAGCCATCAAGGCTACTATTGTACCACAAAACAGGAGTATGAAATCATTTGTTGAACATCTTGGAGAAGTATGGGTTAAAGATCCAATGCTGTTGTTATGAGATATTTACTTGATACCAATATCTTTATATACCTGAGCACTGACCATGATAAACTTGACCCAAATGTTTATTCTATTTTAAGTGAGCCAGAGACTCTTATGTACATAAGTGCTGAGAGTGTCCGTGAACTTATTGTAGCATATAACAACAAGGGATGGGGAAACAAGAAATGGAAAACTGCTGAAGATATGGTGCGCTCCATAGAGGAGACACACTTTGTAGAGATTCTGCCCATCGCAAAAGATGTGATGCAGACGTACTCACGTTTAAGCGTAAACAAAACTATGAACCACAAGGACCCATCGGACCATGTGATAATATCACACGCCATGACGTTAGGGATCCCTCTCATATCAAGTGATACACGCTTTCCCTACTATACCCGACAAGGACTCAACCTTATCTTTAACGAGAAATAGTACCGAAGGGGACAGCTTACTATGATATGAACCCCAAAAGTTTTTTGTCTAACTTTTGGGGTTCATATCAGTTCGCGAACAGAACCGTCCCCCCTGCGTTAGTCCCCCCTGCGTTAGCTCCTTTGCGTTATTTGATGTTGTAATAGACCAGGACGGGGTTGTTCAGATTCTGGGCGTTCATAGTTTTCTCCAGTTGGGCAGAGAAGTCGCTGCGCTCGCCGGAATCTTTGAACTTTAAATCGGTGGTACCCTCAATGATGGCTACGTAACCGTTGCCGGATACGCTTTTGGGCAGGATGGGCATATTCATTCCTTTGGGACGGAAGCCGCAGTAGTTTACTATGTTGCCGTTTTCATAACGGTAGTAATGGTCATAGGGATTATTCAAAGCCTTGTGATACCAGAATGAGCATCTGTCGCCGTCAACAATCGGATAGAAACCGCCTTCCAGAACATCTTTTGCCTGATCTGACATCATAAACTCAAAGAGGTTTGTCAGGCCCTGAGTGCCTTTATATGGATCCAGATGCGATTGTGGGATATTCTTCTTGCCAAATGTAAAGGCAAAAGCCTCTTCAAGCTTGTCACCTTCATAGTGGAACACCTTATTTACATCATCGCAGACGCAGAAACTGTTGCTCATGTCATCGCAACTTGTCAGGAGCAGGTCTCCTTGAAGATAATCATAATATGATATGTCTCTGAGCCTTTTGATGGTCTGGCCTGTCTCTATGTCTGAAATCTGAATCCTGCAAGTATCGGTAGCTGTTCCTGCAATTATCGCATTAATATCCATAGGAGGAACTGCATATGATATTATCTTGTCACCATCGTGGCATGCCATACCCATTAGATTACCTTCAAAAGCAACCCTTCCTATATATTTCATATCAGGAACAGAGTATTTCATTATGTAGAGCGATGTCGTAGTGGCATCTATTGCTCCTATAGCACTGATATACAGCTGTTTCTTGGTGGGCGAATAGAAGAAGTGGGTTATTCCGATATACTCTCCGGGACCACGACCTACGGCATGAAGTGTTGACACCAACTTTCCGTCAACAAAATAGTAGAGGTATTCAGTGCTCTTATCGGACATGAACACTTCATTTCCGTAACAATGCAACTCACTGCAACCTCCAATGGGTTCGTCCGATATCAGAGGCACGATTCTGATATCCGTCGCCACATCCTCAAACACCACCTCTACGGCATCGTCATCATCTACAACAAGAACATCCGTAGAAACTGATTTACCACATCCAGCAATACCAAGTACCGCACAAACAATCAAACTGATTCTTTTCATTTCAATTTATTTTTAATTGGACTTTTAATATCTAAACAATTCATCTGTTTTTGAAGTTCGTTCATATAATTAGACACCAAAACCTGGAATTCCTTTCGTAAAGGAACCACTTTTTTTCATTTTTTCTGAGAAAAAGGTGCACAGCATAAATTATCTTTGCATTTACTATGATAGTATGTATAGCTGAGAAGCCCAGCGTGGCAAAGGATATTGCCGATGTGCTGGGTGCCAAGACAAAACACGACGGGTACATTGAGGGTAACGGTTATCAGGTAACCTGGACCTTCGGCCATTTGTGTACCCTTAAGGAGCCCCATGACTACACACAGAACTGGAAGAACTGGAGCCTGGGCAGCCTGCCCATGATTCCGCCCCGGTTCGGTATCAAGCTGATTGAGGATAAGGGAAT
>DBYQ01000091.1:0-23030 GCA_002310015.1 Bacteroidales bacterium UBA1182 | reverse complement strand
TGGGTGATGCAGAAAGCCGGTGCCAAATGTCCTGTAAAGCGTCTGTGGATATCGTCACTGACCGAGGAGTCCATACGTGAGGGTTTCAGCCACCTGCAGGATCAGGATGCGTTCAAGTCACTCTACGAGGCCGGTCTGTGCCGCGCCATAGGTGACTGGCTTCTGGGCATGAACGCCACCCGTCTGTACACCATCAAGTACCGTGCGGGCAATAACCGCGGAGTGCTCTCCATAGGCCGCGTCCAGACCCCCACTTTGGCACTGGTTGTAAACCGTCAGAAAGAGATAGATAACTTTAAGCCCGAGCAGTACTGGGAGCTCAAGACCGTATATCGCGACACCACATTCTCATATACAAAGGGTAAGTTCACCAAGATTGAGGACGGCCAGCAGTTGCTGGAAGAGATCCGCCCCCTGAATTTTGTCATAACCGATGTAACCCGCAAGGAGGGCAAGGATTTTGCCCCACGCCTTTTTGACCTCACATCGCTGCAGGTGGAGTGTAACCGCAAGTACGGGTATTCGGCAGATGACACACTCAAGACCATCCAGTCACTCTACGAGAAGAAGATAACCACCTATCCGCGTGTGGATACCACATTCCTGAGCGATGATATCTACCCCAAATGTCCGGGCATACTCAAGGGGCTCAAGGACTACGCCCAGTTTACCGCCCCGCTGGAGGGACAGAAACTGCCCAAGTCCAAGAAGGTGTTTGACAACAGCAAGGTGACCGATCACCATGCCATCATCCCCACCGGAGTCTATCCAAACAACCTGAGCCAGCAGGAGCGCGCGGTGTTTGACTTGATAGCACGCCGATTCATCGCAGTGTTCTACCCCGACTGCCTCTACGCCCAGACAACCGTCCTTGGCAAGGCCGGCCGCGCCGAGTTCAAGACCACCGGCCGCGAAATCCTGAAACCAGGCTGGCGCGTACTCTTTGAAAAGGAGAAATCGGACGAAAAGGCCGATGACGACGAGCGCATTCTGCCCCAGTTCACCGTCGATGAAAGCGGGCCCCACCTGCCCGAACTCCAGGAAAAGTGGACCACCCCGCCCAAACCCTACACCGAGGCCACCCTGCTGCGTGCAATGGAAACCGCCGGCAAACTGGTCAACGATGAGGAACTGCGCGATGCAATGAAGGAGAACGGAATAGGCCGCCCCTCAACAAGAGCCGCAATAATAGAAACCTTATATAAACGCGGGTACATGCGCAAGGAGAAGAAGAACCTCTATCCCACACCCACGGGCATCGGCCTCATAGACCTTATACATGAGGAACTGCTCAAGAGCGCCGAACTTACGGGCATCTGGGAGAAACGTCTGCGTGAGATTGAGCGTGGCAAATACCAGCCCGCCCAGTTTATGGAAGAGCTCAAGCAGATGGTCACCACCCTTGTTCATGACGTCCTTGCCGATAATTCTTCAAGACTTTGAAAATTTTTTGATTTTTCCCGAAAGGAATCTGAAGGTTCGGATACTAATTGTATGAACGAACTTCAAAAACAGATGGATAATTTAGAGTTAGAATTCACAAAAATGGTCCGTGAGCACCGTAAGACAATATATACGGTATGCTACTTTTTCTCGGACAATCCGACAGAAGTCGATGACCTTTTCCAGGAAGTGTTGGTAAATCTATGGAAAAGTTATCCCAAGTTCCGTGGCGACAGCAGTGTCAAGACCTGGGTCTGGCGCGTCAGCCTGAACACATGCTGTGCCATAAACAGGGCCGATAAGCGGAGAGTGCCAACAGTCCCGCTTGGCATCGACAAGGATCTTCTAATCAGCGACAACGATCAGTCAAGCGCGCAGATCAAGATGCTGTATGACAGGATCAACAAGTTGGAGTTGTTTGACCGTGCAATTATCCTTCTGTGGTTGGAGAGTATGAGTTATGATGAGATTGCAGCCATCGTGGGCATTACGGCATCGGCCGTAACCAGCAGGCTGTTCCGCATCAAGGAGCAACTCAAATCAATGTCTAACAATTAATCCGTTAATCCTATGACAGACAATACTTTCAACCTCGACGAACTCAACGAGCTGAAGCAGGCTTATAAGCTTATTGATGAGAAACTGGACGGCAAGGAGATTGTAACTCCCGAGCAGATCCGTAAGGCCACCCTCAAGAACATAGGCATCTTTACAAGATTGTTCAAGTTAAGTACCACATGGAGTCTCTATGCATTAACACCCATATTGATTCTCACGTTTGCATTTAGCCCCAAAATGACAACCACTGGCACTTGGATACTTTGCATATATATGGCTATTGACATTCTGCTGCACATCTTACTGATACGCAGGATAAACCGTGCCGATCATTCCGAACTTGACCTCCGGACGCTGTTAAGAGAGGAGCTTTTCTACAACAAGAGCGCTTTTGCCTTATCATGTGCGGGATTTGCCTTCTGGATTGTCTTTAACTACTTCTTCCTTGGCATCGGCGCTTCCATAGCAATGCTGGTACTCTTCTTATTTGCAATAGGTACCAAAACCAAATTCTTTACCAGGAAGATTAACTTCAGGGAGATTGTTATACCGGAGTACAAAGAGCCCGGAAAGTTCAGAAAGGCAGTGACATGGTTCTTCCTCGGCATTCTGATCATAATAACTCTCATATTTACCGCAGGCATCATCTATAATGCTATAGGTGGCACATTAAGCCCAATGGAATTCCTTGCCAGAGCAGGTTACATTATAATCACCATAGCTTTTATAGTTAACGCCCTGTTCCTCGGCAAGTACAGAAAAGGTGAGGGCCAAAAGATGTCCAAGGTCATTACAATTACAGTTGCTGTCGGAATGGTGATGGTCGCCATACCTATCGTAAATTCTTTCATCATTAATCACACCATTAACAGTGGTGAATTATCACCGCTGTTCATCGGAATATTGACACTGTTTATGAGCAAAATCACCGGATTTTACAAGAACATTAAATGATACAGATATGAAATACCTCAGACTATTTGTTTTCATGGCAACCGCACTCCTGCTATTCACAGAGTGCAAGAAAAAAGCCTCCTTTGAAGACCTTGTTTCCATAAATGATGCCGATCAGGCCCAGGAAGTTGCATTTGAGGATATGGCAACCAACATACGTATTGTGCCTCTTGTCAGCGATGCCCCCATTGACGGCGTCAACAGCATAAAGTGCTACGGTTCCACAACCATATGCCGTTCCATAAACGATATAATCTATGTATTTGAGGACGGAAAACAGATTGTCAAATTCGATAAAAAGGGACGCGGCCACGGCGAGTATACATTTATTGCAGATTATCTCTACTCACCCGACAATAAGGTTTTATCCATAATCGATGCATTCACTACCATTCACAAGTATTCCGTACCCGATATGAAATACCTGGGATCAGTTTCTCTGGATGGTGTGACAATGAGCATGGCAGAACATGATGACTCCACGCTTCTGTGCAGAATGGTTCCGAATAATACTGATAAGACCGCAATCTGTTTTGTCAGCTCCAACACAGGCAAGGTACGCCGGATACACAAGGACATAAGCGCATTCTCCATGCTTTTGAGTTCCGATATGTCATATTACAACCCCGATTATAGGTTTCTGGCCGAGACAGGAAGTGTCTGCTCAGTATTGGAGATTCCGGCCGATATAGACCAGGAGGAGAAGGCTATTCTGCACTGTAATTTTGGTGATGACGGAATACCTGCCGAGTTTGACACCATCAATGAAGAAAACAGCAACAACATCGCTATGAGACTGATTGATGTGTTGACTGAAAAGAGAGAGAGCCTTATTACAGTAATGTCATTTCCCGTCATCAATAGCGAATACGTGTCATTCTGGTACGACAACATGACAAGGTCCAGAACAACATACTGCCGTGTCAGCAAAGATGGCGTTGAAAAATATTCAGGTTTCAAGGCAAAGGGCACAAATAAGAGCATTACTCCCAACACCATGTCCAACTCCGACTATGTCACTATTGTCCAGGGGCTTCCTGAAACAATCTTTGAAGAAGGGTCCGATGAGCGCAGCGAGTTCTCATCCCAGCTTGAGAACACAATGAAAGCCCAAGCCTTCAATAACCCCGTCCTTGTCTTTTATAAAATAAAATAGCAACCAGCACAAATCTCTCCAAGTGAGCAAAACTTGAAGGGATATAGTCTCGAGAACCGTCGCCACCCTCGGCGCTTCAGAGGGAGGGGCCCGCGCCAAAGGCGTGGGAGGGATAGGCCCGTAGGGCCGTAGTTCTGGAGACTATATCCCTTCAAGTTTTCCTTCCAATACAGCAATATCAACAATAAAAACACGTTATTATAATGCATGAAACAATCGGCTGCATACCTGTGCGTAGCGGCCCTGTGGTTGCTGTGCAGCTGCGGGGCTGAAATCAGTCTGCGCAAGGGTGACCAGAAGTATGCTCTGGGAGAATACACTGACGCAGCCGCACTTTACAAGAAAGCCTACGCCGGTACCCCATCCAAGGAGAAGGAGCTCCGCGCATCGACAGCCTTCAAGCTGGCAGAGTGCTATCGCCGCACAAACTATGTTCCGCGTGCCCTATCCGCCTACCGCAACGCCGTGCGCTACCACTATCCGGACTCCGTGGTTTACAGATATCTGGCCGATATGTTCCGCCTTGACGGCAAGCCTGCCGAGGCTGAGAAAAACTACCTGATAGCATTGGAATATGACCCGGATGATGTACTTGCGCAAAACGGTCTGGAATCCTGCCGTCTGATACAGCAGTGGAAAGACAACCCCACCCGCTACACCGTTAAGAAAGACCCCATAATGAACGGGCGTTACAGTGACTGGTCACCGGTATTCGGAAGCCAGGAGTATGATGTGCTCTATTTTACATCATCCCGCAAGGAAGCCACAGGTGATGACATAAACGGCATCACAGGAATGAAGAGCTGTGACATATTCGTGTCACGTAAGGATGACAAGGGAAAATGGAAAAAGCCGGAAGTGGTTGAAGGGGGCCTGAACTCAGAGTTTGAGGATGGCAGCTGCGCCCTCTCCCCGGATTTCTCCACAATGTATTATACCTACTGCTCATCTGACCCGCAGCAGCCCCGCCCCGCCGCCATATACAAGTCATCACGCTCAAATGCCTCATGGTCAGCCGGCAGCGCTTTTGGCAGTTCAAAAGACTCCATCTTCAACTATGCACATCCTGCCGTTTCACCAGACGGCAAGTGGATATACTTTGTGTCTGACATGGAAGGTGGCTACGGTGGCATGGACCTGTGGCGCATTCCCATTGACGGACGCCTGATAGGAGCCGAGAACCTAGGCCCGGACATAAACACGCCCGGTGATGAGATGTTCCCCACTTTCCGCCGCAACGGAGAGTTCTATTTCTCCTCAAACGGACATCCGGGCATGGGTGGTCTGGATATATTCCGCGCCGTAAGCACCAGTGACAGCACTTGGACAATTACCAACATGGGAGTACCCGTAAACTCACAGGCCGATGATTTTGGAATGACCTTTGAGGGTGACCTGACACGCGGATTCTTTTCAAGCAACCGTGGTGACGGACGCGGACGCGACCATATCTGGACCTTTGAGATGCCTGAAACCGTACACAAAATAACAGGCTGGGTATATGAAAAGGACGGCTATGAGCTGCCTGATGCACTGGTCTATCTGGTAGGCAATGACGGCACCAACCTCAAACTCAACGTCAAGGAGGACGGATCATTTACCCAACGGATAAATCCCGGAGTAAGCTATCTGCTTCTGGGTACAGCCAAAGGCTTCATGAACTACAAGCAGGAGATGACTGCCGACAGCACCAATCAGGACCGCGAGTATGTGCTGCAGTTCCCGCTCTCATCAATCTCCAAGCCTGTGCTTATTGACAATATCTTCTTTGACTCCAACAGCGCTAACCTGCGTTCAGAATCAGCTGAAGCATTAGGTGAACTTGTTCAGCTGCTCACTGACAATGCCGGAGTAACAATAGAGATAGGAGCACATTGTGATTACAAGGGTGATGACGAATACAACCACCGCCTATCACAACAACGTGCGGAGAGTGTGGTACAATACCTGATATCAAACGGGATAGACTCCAAACGTCTCACCGCCCGCGGTTACGGAGAGACCACTCCCAAAACCATCAACAAGAAAGCAGCTGAGAAGTATGATTTCCTTGAGGAGGGCACAATCCTTACTGAAGAGTTTATTAAGACCCTTCCGGAACCCCAACAAGATATCTGCAACCAGCTTAACCGCCGTACTGAGTTCCGGGTAATACGTACCACTTACGGTCTGTTCGGAAGCAATTAACTGATTGAGTTCCTTATCCTCCACTCCTGAGGATACATATTGTTGGCACGGTTGCCTATATTCTTGGCAAAGCCCAACGGTATATTGCGATAAGTGAGGAGCACTATGCCTCGCGGCACATCTTCAAATCTCAAGGCATCACAATGCAGGTATGCAAGAGCCTGCTGACGGGTCACCTCCACGCGTTGGAAAGCATCCCTATTGAGAACGGCGTTCATGGCCAACGCATGTGCCGGAACCCAATCACGGCCCTTAAGCATTGCCACCTCCACACCAGGTACAAGAGGATACAGTTCCTGACCTGCCTGCCACATATCATCAGCCAGTTCCATAGGCAGGGCATAGACTGATTCATTCTTTATAAAGAACTCAAAACCGCTATCGGGTCTGAGCCCCCCCCTGCACTCTGCAGGAATCTTTGAACTGTCAGCCTTGAAAGGCCTGCTTTTCAAGGTAGCCACAGCGCCTTCAGGTTTACGCAGAAGGGACAGGAAAAACCCCTCACCACGTGTACGATGCTGCATAAAATGATAAACCGGCAGACTATCATCAGTAAATGAACCGGCTATATTCCATTCGGCAGCAGGATTGAGTTCAACGGCCTCTGCTCCGAACCTGTCCATAATCCAACGCACGTTATCCTCATCCTCCTGACGGTTAAAGGTGCAAGTGCTGTAGATAAGGTATCCACCAGGTTTCAGAGCCGGCCAGATATCCTCTATTATCTCACGCTGACGCGCAGCACACATCTCTACATTCCCGATACTCCAGTCGCGTACAGCCCCCTCATCCTTACGGAACATACCCTCACCGGAGCAAGGTGCATCGACAGCAATAATATCAAACAAAAGGCTTGACTGACCTATCTGTCTGGGGGTGTTGCAGGTCACCATCACTCCCGGGCGGCCCCACTTGACCATATTCTCGGCCAGTATCTGAGCACGGCCACGCTGAATCTCATTGGATATGAGCAAACTGCCCTCAGGCAGCAACCCGGCCAGCAGTGTTGACTTACCGCCTGGAGCGGCACAGAGATCAAGTGCACGTACCGGCCCGCTTACACATTTCCTTACAGCCTCTGCAAGGAACATGGATGATGCCTCCTGAACATAGTAACAGCCCTGATGCAGAAGAGGATCCATAGTAAACTGTGGCCTGTGGTCCAGATATACCGCTCCGTCCATCCAAGGCACACGCCCATCGGCCCTGCAGGCAAGTGACTCCAACACAAGGTCCTCCACATCATCTACCTTGGGATTGAACCTTATGCTCACCTCCGGCTCAAGCTCCAATGCAGCCAGCAGAGCATCACGTTCAGAAACGGGTAATATGTTGATAAATTCCTGTGTAAAAGCCATGCCTTAGTTGAATTAATACGCGAAGGTAAGCCAAAAAATCAGTATATTCGCAGACAAGAAAAGAGAAATAAGGATGAAACAGTACCTGGACCTGCTTGACAGGATATTACGCGAGGGAGTACAGAAAGGTGACCGCACCGGAACGGGCACAATAAGCGTGTTCGGACATCAGATGCGGTTCAACCTTGAGGAGGGATTCCCCCTACTCACCACCAAGAAGCTGCATCTCAAATCCATCATTTATGAGCTGCTCTGGTTCTTGGATGGTAACACCAATGCAAACTGGTTGCAGGAGCGCGGCGTACGTATCTGGAATGAGTGGGCTGATCCTGACGGCAACTTAGGCCATATCTACGGATATCAATGGCGCTCATGGCCCGATTATGAAGGAGGTTTCATTGACCAGATATCAGAGGCTGTAGAGACCATCAAGCATAATCCTGATTCACGCCGCATAATTGTGAGTGCATGGAACGTGGCAGACCTCAAGAACATGAACCTGCCACCCTGTCACGCCTTTTTCCAGTTCTATGTGGCAAACGGACGTCTGAGCCTCCAGCTCTATCAGCGCAGTGCCGACTGTTTCCTGGGGGTACCGTTCAACATAGCATCATACGCCCTGCTCACCATGATGATGGCACAGGTAACCGGCCTCAAGCCAGGTGATTTTATCCATACCACAGGTGATACCCACCTCTATCTGAACCATCTGGAACAGGCGCGCCTGCAGCTTACACGTGAGCCTCGCCCACTGCCCAAGATGATTATCAACCCTGATGTCAAGAGCATCTTTGACTTCAAGTATGAGGATTTCCAGCTTGAGGGCTATGATCCGCATCCACACATCAAAGCCGACGTATCTGTATGATATCAATCATTGTTGCAATAGCTCAAAACAGAGCCATAGGTTATAAAGGGGACTTAATCTATCATCTGAGTGCCGACCTCAAACGCTTCAAAGCGCTCACCACAGGGCATACCGTCCTTATGGGGCGCAAGACATTTGAGTCACTCCCCAAGGGTGCCCTGCCCAACCGCCGTAACATTATACTTACCCGCCAGCAAGGTATCTCTTTCCCCGGAACTGAGGTCTATGCTTCCATAACAGATGCATTGGAACACTGTACACCGGATGAGAAAGTCTTCATTATAGGTGGAGCACAAATATATTCCCAGGCACTGGAACTGGCCGATGAACTGGAGATAACGCTGGTTCATGACACCCCTACACAAGCGGATACATTTTTCCCTGATTACATAAGCAACGGCCGTTGGAGACTGGTAAGCCAAGAGAACCACGATCCGGATGAAAAGAATCCTTTTCCCTACACATTCCTGACTTACCGCAAATAAGACAAGAAAGGCTCCCTTATTAAGGAGCCTTTCTTATATAGGAACGATTAAACGTTAATTCTTGGGTTTTTCCTGTGCGGCAGAATAGACAATGTTCAAAGCCTTTGCCTTACGAAGCTCCAGCTTTACATCATCTACAATACCCATATGAGTACTCTTGTCTATCTTAAGAGACATCTTCATGAGAGGCTTATCCTTCTCAAACATACTCTCACGCTCTGTGGATACGAATTCACGTATAGCTCCCACTTCAGCAAAATTTTCATTTAACTGAATACGTGGCGCAGAACCCATTGTAGCACGAAACTGCTTTGCGGGAGGCCCGATATATATGTGTGAAACCAAAGATTTTCTCTCAAGTTTCTCAATCTCAGATCCACCTGTCGGAGTCTTAACATCAACCAACGGAGTAACATCACGCATGGATGTTACCATCATGAAGAAGAACAAGACAGTGAATATAAGATCAGGCAGTGACGAAGTATTCAACTCCGGCATTTCCCTTTTTCCGTTACTTCTAAACTTACTCATTGTGCAGTACCGAATTCTTTAGGATTAGCTTCTGATATCTTGGAAGCATACACAGCTCTGACAACAGGCTCTTCAGTCTTAGGATCACATTCGGCAAGTGGCTTACCGAAAGTCCTTTTTGCCCAAGCATCTCTCACCTCAGTATAAGCCTTAGACAGCTCATGCTGGACTTTAAAATAAATCTCATAACCGGTGGTTCGGTCCGCCTGAAGAGAAATGACATGCTTGATGGTGGTATTGACAGTACCATAACCCTCAATGTCATACGGCTCTATGACAGGAAGATTAGGATCATCATCAGGATTTGCAATAAACTCCTTGGCGATATCCTTAAGTTCCGAAATATCAATCGGTCGATTTATTTTTCCATTCTTGACAAGGATCTCATTGTTCATGTTAACCTTGACCGTCATAACATTACGCTCCTTGACGGTCAGTTCCTGCTCCTCTACATTAGGATCCCACTCCGGGAGACGACGGGAAAGACCCGTATCTGTATCCATAGATGTGGTAACCAGGAAGAATATAAGCAGAATGAATGAGATATCCGCTGTCGAAGACTGGTTAAGTCCGGGAACTTTTCTTTTACCTTTTCCCATAACTCTTTCCTTAGTTTATCAAATTACTTCCTTGCCTTGAATATGTTGCACATTGAGAGCAGAGCACTCAGAACAGCACCTAAGAACAGAGCGTATATTGAGTAAAGGCAGACATCTGACAATGTAAGGTCAGTTACGTCTGTAGCCCATGTCTTTCCGTCACCCAACAATACGGGATCTGTGCCAGCCAGGAAATATGAAGCTGCTATGATGGCAAAAGTGAACAGGAATACCCATCCGGCAAATCCGGTTTTCTTCTGACCCTTAGCTTTAACCTTCATGTTTCTGAAAGCTGCAACTAATCCGAAACCGAGTACTGACAGAATGCACAGGCCTACGAGAGCGTAAAGCCAAATGAGCAGCAGTCCGGTATATTGGGGATCTATCTGGTTCTTTCCATTGAGATAGGTCTTATTTCCGTAACCTACGCCGAAGAACATTACAAGAACTGCGGCAGAAAGTACGAAGAGAATACCCAGAGCCCACTTGGAAGCCTTTATTTGTTTATTCTCGTTTTCCATAATCGGGATTTATTACTTTTTGAACTTCAGGTTGTACTTCATGATGATGTCGAGCAGAGATACTGAAGAATCCTCCATATCTGTGTTAAGAGCTTCGACCTTACTCAAAATGTAGTTATAGAACACCTGAAGAATAAGAGCAACGATAATACCGAAGATAGTTGTGATAAGAGCAACCTTCATACCACCGGCAACAACCTGCGGAGAAATATCACCAGCCTTCTGGATATCATCAAATGCCTGTACCATACCGATCACAGTTCCCAAGAATCCAAGTGAAGGAGACATTGCGATGAACAGGGTAATCCATGAAAGGTTCTTCTCAAGGTTAGAAGCCTGAACGCTACCGTAAGAGATAACTGAACGCTCAACAACGTCAAGACCCTCATCGATTCTCATCATACCCTGATAGCAGATTGAAGCAACAGGGCCACGGGTATCGCGGCAGATTGACTTGGCACCTTCTACATCACCGTTCTCAAGAGCAGCCTGGATGTCCTCAAGGAGCTTCTTGCTGTTGATTTCTGAAAGGCTCAGGAAGATAATACGCTCAATGCAGAGAGCAAGACCGAAAATCATAGCGATGGCAACGAGTGACATGAAGCCTGCGCTACCCTCAATGAACTTTGTCTTGATTGTCTTGTGAAGGCCCTGACCTTCTGTTTCTGATGCCTCTTCAATTTCAGCGGCCTCAGTTTCAACCGGTTCAGCTGCGGCTACTGAGTCTGCGGCAGAATTGTCTTCAGCAACCTCCTCTGCGGCAGGTGCTGCTGTCTCTTGAGCATTGATTGTCTGGTTAACTCCGAAAGTAAGGAGTCCCATCATTGCAACGAATGCAAATACCTTTTTCATTTGAGATAATTTTTAGTTGTTAGTTATTATTATTTTCAATTAAGTCAGTCTATTAGGCGGAAAGACGGGGATTCGAACCCCGGATACGCTTTTGGCGTATACACGCTTTCCAGGCGTGCCTCTTCAACCACTCGAGCATCTTTCCCTTCAGGCACTATTTGCCCATAGCGTCTAAAACGGGCGCAAATTACAACATTTTTAGCGAATATAACAACCAAAGGTTATTAAAACATGTAAAAAAGCTGTCTTCTTCACAATCAAGCCAAAGCCAGTCCCCCCAAATGCGCCCTATATTCTTTATTTTGTATACTTTTGTAGAGAATTGATTATCAAAGATACAATATAATCCTGAGATAATGAAACCTGCATTCCGTATTTATAATGTTTTTCGTCCCATTGGGTGGCTTTACGGCCTTGTCACAGGCCTAAGAAACCGTATGTATGATGGCGGGATGCTCAAAAGCGTGTCATTTCCCATACCTGTCATCTGCGTTGGAAACATCACAGTGGGCGGTACAGGCAAGACTCCGCACACGGAATACATTGCCGCCCTGCTTAAGGACAGGATGCGCATAGCCATACTGAGCCGCGGATACGGACGCCATACAAAAGGTTTCATTCTGTCCGATGCCCAATCAGACAGCAACCTGATAGGCGATGAACCTCTCCAGATCAAGCGCCGTTTTCCAGATGTTGCAGTAGCGGTATGTGAGGACAGGGCAACAGGAATAAAAAGTCTTTCAGAACTCTGCTCTCCCCAAGTAATTATTCTTGATGACGCCTACCAGCACCGCAAGATAAATCCGTCATTGAACATACTGCTGGTAAACTACAACCGCAACATACTTCAAGATGCCATGCTGCCGGCTGGCCGGCTGCGTGAAAGCGCCAAGTGCCGCCGCCGGGCACAAATGATAGTTGTAACCAAGTGCCCCAAGGATTTGAGTCCAAATGAAATGGATGACCTTGCCTCCAGACTGGCGGTAAGTCCCGGGCAAAAAGTATATTTTACAACCCTTGAATACGGCAGTCTGTATCCGCTTGACGGCAAATCTGCGGTTCCTTCACAGGATTGCCCGGTGCTTGCCCTTACCGGAATAGCCGATCCTGCCCCGATGGAGGCACAACTACGCAAAAGCCACAAGGAGGTAAGTATGCTATCCTATCCTGACCATCATGATTTCAGTAGGAACGATATCTCAGAGATGGAACACCGTCTTAAAAGCATGCCGCAGGAATCGGTAATAGTAACCACTGCAAAGGATGCAGCCCGTTTATCAGGTATGGACCTTGATGATAATCTTAAATCCAAGATTTTCATTCTGCCGGTAAAACCTGCATTCTTACGCGACGCAAAAGGATTTGACGATACAATCCTTAATCATATAGAAACATTTAAATAACCATAAACAATATGTCACAGGCAAAACGCACCGAGATATCAGAGTTAGGAGAGTTCGGACTGATAGACCACCTCACAAAAGATCTAAAACCCCAGAACAGCTCCACATTATATAGTATAGGCGATGACTGCGCAGTGCTTGATTACTCCGGTAATGACAAGGAGGTACTCGTAACAACCGATATGCTTATGGAAGGTGTACATTTTGACCTGACATATGTTCCACTGAAACATCTGGGCTACAAAAGTGCAATGGTAAATATTTCAGATATATATGCCATGAACGGTACTCCACGCCAGATGACAGTCTCTGTTGCCCTGAGCAAGAGGTTCTCCGTTGAGGACATGGAGGATTTCTATGCCGGCATTCTGCTGGCCTGCCAGCGTCACGGTGTAGATCTTGTGGGCGGTGACACCACATCGTCACTGACAGGACTCGCAATAAGCATAACATGTATAGGAGAGGCTGAAAAAGGCAAGGCTGTATATCGCAACGGAGCAGGACAGAATGACCTGATATGCGTATCGGGCAATCTTGGCGCAGCCTATATGGGTCTCCAGCTGTTGGAGCGTGAAAAGGCCGTATTCAACAGCACCCCGCACAATGCCAATGAACCGTTCAACCCCGATTTTGCAGGCAAGGAGTACCTGCTGGAGCGTCAGCTCAAGCCCGAGGCACGTGGTGATATCATTAAGGAACTCCGTGAAGCCGGAATACAGCCCACCTCCATGATGGATATATCCGACGGTCTCTCATCAGAACTTATCCACATCTGCAAGCAGAGCAACACCGGCTGCAGCGTATATCAGGAACGCATCCCCATAGATTACCAGACCGCAGTAATGGCTGAGGAACTCAATATGGATGTATATACCTGTGCCCTCAACGGAGGCGAGGACTACGAGCTTCTGTTCACCGTACCCCTGACCGACCACGACAAGGTCATCCAGCTCAAGGACGTCAAACTGATTGGGCATATGACCCGTCCAGAACTGGGCCGCCACCTTGTAACCAAATCCGGCCAGGAGGTTGAGCTTAAGGCCCAGGGGTGGACAAGTAACCTTTGAAAACAGTACAACTGGAAACCTATTTATGCCTTGGAATAGTTAGATGGAAACCTTGCAGAAAGGTATCCCTGTGAGTGGAAATAGAGGGGAAGTACCCTCTGGGACTCTCGCACCCACGCGAGACCAGTGGGAGGGGCCCGCAACTAAAAATATCTATTCTGGAACGTGGAGTTTACTCCTAAAGTTTCGGAATAGATATTTTTAGTTGTGGGAGGGCAATGTCCCAGAGGGTACTTCCCCTCTATTTCCCCTTAAATACTTTTCTCAACATTCCAGACAAACGCGCGGAGACCCAGCTTCTCAGTAGCCACATCCATGGCGTGAAGCTTGTCCAGGATGATGTCAACTTTGTCATCATCGACCATGGTGATGATGCCTGAGCACATGGAGGGCCAGGCATGGTTGCCATAGTGAGGCTGTCCGGTCTTAGAACCCCTGCCCTGCAGCTGCTCCACCATGGAGAAGCCGCGGCAGTTGTTTGTGGTAAGGAGCTCAATAATACGCTCCGTATATGACTGGTCAAAAGTTATAAGTATTGCTTTCATATCTTTGCTGTCTTGTCATGAATGAACTGATCCTTGTTCTCAGCCCAGAAAGCAGCCAGTTCCAGCTGCTTGCGGTGCTTGCGACGTGCCTTTTTGATTCCTGTACTCTGGAATACGCAATAGAGTGTAGGAACAAGAAGCAATGTAAGGATGGTTGATACGGTGAGACCGCCTATAACCGATATACCCAGCGGACGCCACATTGCAGAGCCCTGACCCTGGCTGAGAGCCATAGGAATCATACCTAAGATAGTGGTAAGGGTGGTCATGAGCACCGGACGCAGACGGCTGCGGGCTGCTGTAACGGTTGCTGTCACAGCCGACATGCCGCGCTCACGGCACAGGCCCGTATAGTCAATGAGCACGATACCGTTCTTAACCACGATACCAATCAGCATTATACCGCCCAATACGCTCATCAGGTTAAGTGATGTGCCGGTAAGCCAGAGGGCAATCAGCACGCCGCTCATGGCGAACGGAATTGAGAACATGATGATGAACGGCAGCGTGAGAGACTCAAACTGGGCAGCCATCACAATGAATACCAGCATTATGATAAGCAGGGCAAGTGTAGCCATATCGGCAAATGACTCCTGCTGGTCCTCATAGTCACCCGATATCTGAACGTTTACGCCCTCGGGCAGATCCATGTTCGCGATGATAGCCTGACCGGCCTCAACCACATCACTCAGGGCATAACCACCGGCAATGACGCACGATACGGTATTGATACGCTGACGGTCCTTGCGCTGTATGGTAGGCGGAGTGAATATCTCCTCCAGATGACCTACATCACGTACACGTACGGCATTGGCGCCGCTGCCATAAAGCAGGATGTTCTCTATGTCCTCAAGCTGTGTACGATACTCAGGAGCGTAGCGCACCTTTATATAATACTCCTCACCATCCTCACGGAAGTAGGAAGCGGTGGCACCGTAAATACGGTTACGCAGGTATGTGGCAGCGGTTGAGAGGTTCAGGCCATGCTGAGCCAGTTTCTCGCGGTCAAACACCACTTCATATTCCGGCTGGTAGTTGTCACGGCTTACATAGGCCTCGCCTACTCCCTCTACCTCCTTCATGGCAGCGAGAAGCTTGGCAGCCACCTCATCGGTCTCGTTGAAGTCATAACCGTAAATCTCAAACTCGGCACTTGACTGACCGCCCATGCTCATACCACCGCCGGCGGTAACCATGAAACGCTCAATCTCGGGACGTGCGTTAAGGTCGGCACGCATCTCGGCAACAACCTGGTCAGATGAGATGGTACGCTCACCAAGTTCCTTGAGTGATATTGTAAATGATATGATGTGGGTTCCGTTGGTCTGCATTGATGCAAAGGTGTTGTTCTCATCGGCGGCACCCACACGGTAGTTACAGGTAACCAGGTCATCGGCATAACGTTTCATCCACAGGTCCGAAAGCTCCTGAGCCACGCTGCGCGAGCGGTTTGTGTTGGTATTGATAGGCATGTAGATGGTTGCCGATATACGTGACTGCTCATCGCTCGGGAAGAACTCTGACTTAAGGTTGCTTGCGGTAAACAGTGAAGCCACAAACAGGATCAGGCAGGCAATAACAACCAGCTTGCGGTGACGGACAGCCTTATTGATAAGGCGTGAATACCAATAATCCAGGCCGTCAAGAGCCTTCTGGATAGGATTGTACAGGATGGAGTGTAAACGGCTGCCCTTCTTTTCAAGCTTGAGCATACGTGAGCAGAGCATCGGGGTAAGGGTAAGCGATACAACCAAAGAGATGGCAATGATGATACACATCATCCAACCCAGCTGCTTGAACATGATACCTGCCATACCCGACATCATGGTGAGCGGGAAGAACACGGCGAATATGGTCATTGTTGATGCCATAACCGATACGGCCACCTCATTGGTAGCATGTATGGCGGCCTGTTTGGGGTTGGCACCGCGCTCAATATGGGTCGTGATATTCTCCAATACCACAATGGTATCATCCACCACCATACCGATGGCAATGGTCAGTGAACTCAGTGATATGATATTGAGCGAACCGTCGGTTACAAACAGATAGATGAACGATGCAATCAGTGACAGCGGGATTGTGATGGCCACAACCACGGTTGCACGCCAGCGGCCGGTAAAGAAATATACAACCAGAACCACGAACAGCAGAGCGTAAGCGATGGTCTCGGCCAGGGAGTTCACGGTCTGGATGATATCCTCCGATCCGTCATGTATCATACCTATCTGAATATCGCTGGGAAGGTTCTTCTGCAATGCCGGCAGAGCCTCGTTTACCTTACGGCATATCTCCACCGTGTTGGCACCGGTCTGTTTCTGGATAACCATCATGGCACCCTGTACGCCGTTGTTGTAAGACTCCTGGGCACGCTCCTGGGTGCGGTCCACAATCTCAGCCAGGTCACTCAGATAGACGTTGCGTCCGCCTATTGATGCCACCACCAGATTGGCCATGTCACGCGGGTCCTTGAACTCACCATCTACACGCAATGCGTAAGTCTCGTTACCTACATCCAGATTACCGCCCGGTATGCTGCGGTTCTCAGAACCGATCATGGCGGAGATAGCCTCAATGGTCAGGTTGTAGGCCTCCAGTTTGGCAGGATCGCAATATACGTAAATCTCACGCTGCGGGGCACCGGTAACCGATACTGTACCTACACCGGGAATACGGGCCAGAGGATTAACCACATTCTCATCAAGTATCTTGTAGAGTGCGGCCTGGCTCTCCCCTGCCTGGACAGAGAGGAGCATGATAGGCAGCATACTGGTATCGAACTTGAATATGATGGGTTGTCCCGCTCCGTCGGGCAGCGAGTTGGTAATCATGCTAAGCTTGTCACGCACATCGTTGGTAAGGTCATCAATTGAATGGCCGAACTCAAACTCGAGGGTGATTACTGATACATTCTCCGATGAACGTGATGTGATATGCTTGATGTGACTGCAGCTGTTGAGGGTATTCTCAAGCGGACGGGTCACATTGTTCTCTATATCCGATGCATTGGCACCGTTATAGTACGTGAACACCATGATGGTGTTTGACTCTATGTCGGGCAACTGGTCAATGGGCAACTTGGAATATGAGAACAAGCCGAACACCACTACCGCCACGAAACAGAGTGCCGTAAAAATTGGTCTTTTGACCGATCCTTCGTATAGACTCATGATAAAGTGCTATTTACTTTTCAACTTCAACTTCCTTGCCGTCAGCCAGCTTGGCCTGACCGGCTATTACTACCTGAGCGCCGTTGGCCACGCCCGATATCAGCTCATAACGGTCGCCGAGACGCTGTCCCAGTTCAACCTTGCTATAGGCCACCTTGCCGTTGTTATAGACATACACAAAGCGGTCACCTGATCCGGCACGTTTCTCAATGGCCAGGTCGGGAACCACCACATGGTTGAGAGTGCCCAGATTCAACGTAGCACGGGCAAACATGCCGGGACGCAGTTTAAGGTCCTGGTTAGCCACATTTATCTCTACGGGGAATGTGTGTGTCATGGCATCGACAGTAGGATAGATGAGAGAAACCTTTCCTGTAAAGGTCTCTTCCGGATAGGCATCCAACTCGATGGTCACCTCATCACCCTTCTTAACTTTTGAGTAGTACTGCTCAGACACGTTGATAGTCAGTTTTACCGGAGCAATCTTCTGGACCACCAGAATAGGCTGACCTCCGTACAGATCACCGTTGTCATAGTTACGGGCTGTCACCACTCCGTCAATGGGGCTCTCAAGTTTGGTATTCTCCCTCAGGGTCTGGAAAGACTTGCGTGCCACTTCCAGCTGTAGATTAACGTTATCCCATTCCGACTTGGAGACACCACCTACCTTATAGAGCTGGTCTATACGGTTAAACTCTGTCTCTAAGTTCTTGAGCTGCATCTCCTGCTGGCTCAAAGTGGTCTCGTCCATATGGACAAGGACCTGTCCTTTTCTTACTTTATCACCTACCTCAACGTTGATCTTGCTGATACGGGCAGGTGTGGCAGGTGCAATGTTGTTCTTGATTTCACCTACTATTGTAGCCGAATAGACCTGGATCTGGGCTACAGGCTCCTCAACCACCTTGGCAAGTTTCACGAGAGGCTTGGCATCAGGATTCACCAAAGGTGCCTGAGTAGCTGTCTCTGTCTTTTTCTGCCCGCAAGATGCCATAATCAGCATTGAGCAGAGAGCAATTCCTGAAATTCTGAATGCTTTCATATCCTATATTTGTTTGTTTCTTATTCCTTAACCTGAATTTTCTCATCATTACCAAGTACCTTGTCAAGATCTGCCTTGGCTGCCAGATAGTTGTAAATGGACTGGCTGTATGTAAGACGGGCCTGTGTAAGCTGCACCTCCGAGTTGTTAAGCTCCAGGATTGTACCCTTACCTATCTCATAGCGCTTGCTGGCTATCTCACGGCCCTTCTCCGCCTGCTCGATAGCCTCATGGTTGCTGGCCACCTGATCGGCATTGGCTTTCATGTTGTCTATATAACTGCGTACCTGCATGTCAAGCTGACGGCGGGTATAGTCAATGTTCTCATTAAGCTGACTTATCTGCAGCTTGGTGCTGCGCAGTTTTGTAAAGTTACCCATACGGAAAATGGGGACTGAAAGCGACAGCACTATTGATGAACTCTTGGCCCAATCATAGTTATAGACCTTCCAGTTATCATTGTAAAGTGACTGGAGAGAATATGTTCCGGCCAATGCAAGAGTAGGCAGGAAATTCATCTTCTGAACCTTAAGTGTCTGATTCAGCATGGTCTCGCTCATCTTGAGCTGGCGCATATTGGTATTGTTGTCAAGAGAATAGTCACCTGCCTTAAGCGCCTCACCGTAAAGCTGGTCCTCATAATCCTCAAGGCTGCCCTCAACAACGATCTCAGTCTCCGGGTCTATACCCATCAGCACCATAAGCTGAAGTTTGGCCATATTCACTGCATTACGTGCCTGAATCACAGTGGGATTTAGTGAACGCAACTGCACCTCGGCGCTTATCTTGTCATACTCACTGGTACCGCCCAGTTCGTAAAGTGAATTAACCACATTGAAATTCTTCTCAGCCTGCTCATAGCTGCGGCAAAGCACATCATAACTGTCCTGAGCCAGTATAACCTGATAATATGCCTTGGTTACCTGATTCACCAGGTCCAGTTTTGAACTGCGGCTCTGCTCTACCGCGTTGTCCAGATCCGTCTTGGTCAGATTCATGGTAGCATATACAGTGGGAGCGAACAGCGGCAGACTCACCTGGAACTGACCGTTCCATGTACTGGTATTATCTCTACCCATTTTGAATTCACCTACCTTCATTTCACCGGTAACAGGATCCGGCATTTGCATCTTCATAACTGATGCCAATAAGGTATACTGAACGGTACCGTTAAAATCGGCACTGGGCAGAAGAGCCTGCCAAGCCTCATCCTTACTTATCTTCTTTACCTCAATCTGCTGCTCAGCCACCTTGATGGTGGGATTGTCACTCAAGGCTATCTCAAGAGCCTCATCAAGAGTGAGTTTAAGAGCAGCATTGCTACCGGCCTCCTGTGCCTGAACGGTCATCCCTGCAAGCAGCAGTGATGCCATCAGCAATCCGGTCTTACAAAAAAAGCCTCTTCTCATCATTTATTATTTGATTTGTACCTATACTTATCCAGTTTCTCCATACCCTTTGGGGTGGCTATTCCGCGAAGCAGCACCACCATAGTACCGTCTATGAGCTCATCATAAGGAAATATTCCTTTGCACGATTCCTCGTTGGCCATCTTGCCCATCACAGAGAAGGCCTTCATAAGCACATCCATGTTAAGGTCGTCACGGAACACTCCCTGCCTTACGCCAAGTTCCATAAACTGGCGCAGACGCCGTGCCATATCGCTCAGATGCTCATTGAACAGTTTCTTGAGTTTGGGATATTTTTCCATGTCAGCAAAGCTGGCATGTGAGTTTTCACGGGATTCATCAATGATAATCTCCAGGTGTTTTATAAATACGGTAAGCACATCATCCTCACGGTCCACCTCCTCATCAATTAGTTTTGACATCCGGGACACATGGTACTTCATGCATTCAATCAGGAGCTCCTCCTTATTGCCGAATATCTCGTAGAGGGTACGCTTGGAAACGGACAGTTCCTGTGCTATGTCATCCATACGGACGGAGAGGTTACCGGTACGCATCAGAATCTCCGATGTAGTCTCGATAGTCCTCTGGCGTATCTCATCCCTGTTCGTTGGATTGATTATCATGAATTCGTCCTTTGTTTCAGGGCGCAAAGATACAAGAAAACTCCGCACATCGTGCAGAGTTTTCCGACCAAAACGGTTTATTTAGCCATTTTTAGCACTTATTCGGCCAAAAGGTTTTTGAGGAAAGTGTCCAGGTCCTCATCCAGGCCTTGCATGAGGCTCTGGCTCAACAGGGTGTTGTCCTCATCAAACAACATGAGCTCTGCGACAGTCTCGCCGTCATCATCCACCAGAACGAACGAGAACGGCTTCCATATGGCAAGGTTCTCAAGGGGATCCTCAGCATCAATATCCTTGAGAATATGACGTAATGCCTTTTCCATCACCTGATAGAAATCCTCTTCAGGTATCTCTACCAGATCTGACAGGCGGGTGGTAGCCAGATTGCTGTCATCATCACTTACCGTTACCTCGCCCGTCTCACGAATGGGCATGATATGTATGTCCGTCACTACAGACTGTTCCTGAGGACGGCGGAACTCGTTTATGACTCCTGTCAGAAGTGTCTTGATTTCCTGGAATGATGATTCGCTTAATCTCATAGCTGTATGGTTTTATCTTGTTTTAAAGACCTTGGCCGTGACAGTTCTTGAACTTCTTGCCGCTACCGCACGGGCACGGGTCATTACGGCCCGGTGTCTTATCCACGCGGATAGGCTCACGCACCTGCTGACGGGTGTCACGTCCGGCTGCTGCACGCTGGTTCGGGTCGCCCAGGTCACTGTTACGGTTCTCTGTATATTGGCGTCTCTGCTGACGGTTCTGGGCCGGTGCTTCACGAACCTGATCAGGATCCGGCTCCGGAATCTGACCGCGCATGAGTATTGAAACTGTCTGGTCATTCATCTTGTTGACCATATTGTCAAACAGAGTCACTGATTCCAGTTTGAATATGAGCAACGGGTCTTTCTGCTCATAGCTGGCGTTCTGTACGGAATGTTTCAGTTCATCAAGCTCACGCAGGTTCTCCTTCCAGCACTCATCGATGGTGTGCAGCATTATAGCCTTCTGGAATGATGTAACCACGCTTTTGCCCTCACTCTCGTATGCCTCCTTAAGATTGCAGGGAATCTGATACATGCGGCGGCCGTCAGTAATAGGAATCAGGATGTTCTCATAACGGTCACCCTGCTCCTCAAACACCTTCTTGATTACAGGAGTAACTATCTGAGCCAGACGCTCACACTTGCGCTTGAAGTTATCCATAGCAGCAGAGAAGATGCGCTCGGACACCTCATCCTGTTTCATCTTGCCAAACTCCTCTTCTGTGAACGGAAGCTCTATGGCCAGCACACGGAATGCCTCCATCTGCAGGCTCTCATAGTCAGCGCAGTTCTCAGCGGCACCCGCTGAGCGGTCCCAGATCATATTGGTAATATCCATACCTATGCGCTCACCTATCAGGGCGTGACGGCGCTTCTCATAGATTACGGTACGCTGCTTGTTCATCACGTCATCATACTCAAGCAGGCGTTTACGGATACCAAAGTGGTTCTCCTCTACCTTCTTCTGCGCCTGTTCAATACGCTTGGTGATGAAGCTGTTCTCAATCATCTCATCCTCCTGCAGGCCCAGCTTGTCCATAAGCGGAGCTATACGTTCTGAGCCAAACAGACGCATCAGGTTATCCTCAAGTGAGATAAAGAATACTGATGAGCCCGGATCACCCTGACGGCCTGAACGACCTCTCAACTGGCGGTCCACACGGCGGCTCTCATGACGTTCCGTACCTACAATGGCCAGACCGCCGGCCTCACGTACCTCAGGTGAAAGCTTGATATCGGTACCACGACCNNCTGCCATGTTGGTGGCTATGGTAACGATACTCTTCTGACCAGCCTTGGCTACAATATCGGCCTCCTTCTGATGCAGCTTGGCGTTCAGCACGTTATGCTCTATCTTACGCATGGTAAGCATACGGCTCAACTGCTCACTTATTTCGACCGATGTAGTACCGACCAATACCGGACGGCCCTCACCTACCAGCTTGACTATCTCCTCAATTACAGCCTTGTACTTTTCACGCTTGGTCTTGTATATACGGTCATTCTGATCAATACGGGCTATGGGCTTGTTGGTAGGAATTACCACTACATCAAGTTTGTAGATATCCCAGAACTCACCTGCCTCTGTCTCAGCAGTACCGGTCATACCAGCCAACTTGTGGTACATACGGAAATAGTTCTGCAGGGTAATTGTAGCGAATGTCTGGGTAGCAGCCTCAATATTCACGCGCTCCTTGGCCTCAACAGCCTG
>DBYQ01000055.1:344-7409 GCA_002310015.1 Bacteroidales bacterium UBA1182 | reverse complement strand
GCCTCATCAACAATCACTATTCCGTCAAAACTGTCAAGCACCTTCTCAATCACCTTGCGGTCAATGTTGTTGCCGCTGGGGTTGTTGGGTGAGCAGAAGAATATCAGCTTGGTGTTGGCGTCAACGGCAGCAAGGAGCTTCTCAGCGCAGGGCTGGAAGTTATCATCCAGCAGCACGCGGCGGTACTCTACGTCATTGATATCGGCGCACACACCGTACATTCCGTAGGTGGGTTCGATGGCCACGGCGTTGTCAACACCCGGGCGGCAGAATATGCGGAACATCAGGTCAATGGCCTCATCGCTGCCGTTGCCAAAGAATATGGACTGCTCCTTTACGCCCTTGATGGCGGCGATGCGTTTCTTGAGATCACGCTGCAACGGGTCCGGGTAACGGTTTACCGGGTCATTGTAGGGGTTCTCATTGGCATCGAGGAACACCTTGGCATCCTTGCCCTGATACTCGTCACGGGCCGATGTGTAGGGGCTTAGGCTCCAGATATTGGGTCTTACCAGTTCTTGTAACTTTTTCATAGTTCCTTTAATCGGAGTGTTACTGCATTTTTGTGGGCGTCCAGATACTCACCGGCTGCCATTGTTTCAATCACAGGGCCAAGTGAAGCCAGGCCCTCGCGTGAAAGCTGCTGGAAAGTTATCTTGCGCATAAAGCTGTCTATGTTTACGCCTGAGTAAGCCTTGGCGTAGCCGCTGGTGGGCAGGGTGTGGTTGGTACCCGATGCATAATCGCCGGCACTCTCAGGTGACCATGGGCCGATGAACACGCTGCCTGCGTTGACCACGCGCTCTGCAAGTTCAGATGCGTTTGCGGTCTGGATGATCAGGTGCTCGGGGGCATACTCATTGGTCATCTCAATTATCTCATCATCGTTGCTGAGCAGTATCATGCGGCTGTTCTCAAGTGATGCCTCAGCAATCTCGTTGCGGGGCAGCAGTGCTACCTGACGGTTCACCTCAGTCTGAACCTTGTCAATCAGATCTGCTGATGTGGTGAGCAGTATCACCTGGCTGTCACGTCCGTGCTCGGCCTGTGAAAGCAGGTCGGCGGCCACGAATGCGGGGTTGGCCTGGGCATCGGCAATGACCTCGACCTCTGACGGGCCTGCGGGCATATCGATAGCCACGTCCTTAAGTGATACTATCTGCTTGGCGGCGGTCACGTAAGGGTTACCGGGGCCGAATATCTTGGATACCTTGGGTACGCTCTCGGTGCCGTATGCCATTGCGGCGATGGCCTGTGAACCGCCCAGTTTGAAGAAGCGGTTTACGCCTGCCACCTGTGCGGCGTAGAGTATGGCGGGGTTGACGCGGCCGTCACGTCCCGGAGGGGTGCAGAGCACAATCTCTGAGCAGCCTGCGGTGCGGGCGGGAATGGCCAGCATCAGCACTGTTGAGAAGAGCGGGGCTGTGCCGCCGGGTATGTAGAGGCCCACCTTGGTGATGGGCACTGCCTTCTGCCAGCAGGTTACGCCGGGAGTGGTCTCAACCTTGCTCAGTGAGGGCAGCTGGGACTCGTGGAACTTGCGGATGTTCACGGCAGCGCGGTCAATGGCATCGCGCAGCTGTGCGGGTACAAGTGCAGCAGCCTCATCAAGTTCTGCTTGGCTTACGGCCAGTGAATCCAACTGAACCTTGTCAAACTGCAGCTCGTACTCTTTCAGAGCCTTGTCGCCACCTTTGCGAACGGTGTCAAGTACGGCCTGGACACGCTCGTAGAGACCCTCCACACTCAGGGCGGGGCGGGAGAGGAGCTCCTTCCATTCTGACTTATCGGGATATCGTAATACGTTCATTTTCTTTCGTTTTGGAAAAATGGTACAATTGGGGTCAGACCCCTTTTGTATCATTTTGGCCAAAATAGTACAAAAGGGGTCTGACCCCAATTGTACCATTTTGAATTCATAATATCATTTTCTCAATTGGGAGAACCAGGATGCCCTCGGCACCGGCAGCCTTGAGCTTGCCGATGATCTCCCAGAAACGCTTCTCGTCAAGGACGGCGTGAACTGAACTCCAGCCTTTCTGTGCCAGAGGCATTACTGTGGGGCTCTTGATGCCGGGAAGTTCAGCTATAACCTCACTCATGCGGTCATCGGGCACGTTCATCATAACGTATTTCTTGCCCTGGGCAGCCTTTACTGCATCAATGCGGAACAGCAGTTCATCCAGGATGGCTCTCTTCTCAGCATCCAGGTTGGGGTTGCCTATGAGCAGAGCCTCTGACTGCATTACGATCTCCACCTCACGCAGGTTGTTGCTTACCAGCGTTGAGCCGGAACTTACAATGTCAAAGATGGCATCGGCCAAACCAATACCGGGAGCAATCTCAACGGAACCGGTGATGACGTGAGTCTCAGCCTTGATACCCTCCTCATCAAAGAATGACTTGAGGATACCGGGGTATGAGGTGGCAACCTTCTTTCCGTTGAACCACTCCAGGCCCTGGTAATCAATGGCCTTGGGGATGGCAAGAGAGAGACGGCAACGGCTGAATCCCAGACGCTTGATGATATCGGCCTTCTCAGCACGCTCTACAAACTCATTCTCACCTACAATGCCTACATCGGCCACACCGCCTGCAACTGACTGCGGTATGTCATCATCACGCAGGAACAGAACCTCAACCGGAAAGTTTCCGGCCTGAACCAGAAGGGTACGTTTTGATACTCCCAGGCTGATGCCTGATTCCTGAAGCAGCGCCATTGTCTCATCATAAAGGCGCCCTTTTGACTGTACAGCTATCCTTAACATATCTATTTTTTGAAAAAATCCGTAATTTGTTTTAAATGTTACAACTAAAAAAGGCTCACCGTGTATCGGCAAGCCTCTTTGTATAAGTGTACACACATCATAGCCTACCGATCAGGATCTGCAGGTATGATGGTGGTGATATGATACTGTATAACATTTCATTTCAGCGGCAAAGGTACGCTCCTTTTTTGTATTATGCAAGCCGACGCAAAGTTTTTTATCGGTTGTGCAGGGCGTTTGTATCGGCCTGAGATGACGGGGTAATTTTGTCAGCTTATAAAAAAGGTGTAACTTTGCACCCGGAATCATAACAAACGGATTGAAAAATCCGGTTTGTATTGCGTTGCGATGCAGGAAATACAATACAATGGGCCTGAGATGAATGTCAAAAAGATTCTGATTCTTCTTTTGACCGCGGCTCTGATACTTGTCCTTTTCCTTACCAAAACCCGATGCGCAAATAAGGCTGAGATTGGTGAGGATATTCAGGAAGTACCCGAACAGTTTGTCTATATTTCTCCTTTTGACTCCATCTTCCGTTTGTATGCAGACAGTGTATGTGACTGGAAAATGCTAGCTGCCATTGCATACGTTGAGTCAAAGTTTGATACTACGGCAAGATCATATAGAGGAGCTCAGGGACTGATGCAGATAATGCCTTCTACATACAGGCATCTTTTGTCCAAGATGGGTGAGTCAGATACTTTGGCGCAGAATGTTGAGCTTGATGTCAGGGTGGCTGTGCGATATCTGGATGATTTGAGCAATCTGTTCAGTTTCATAAATGAGAAGGAGCGTATCAACTATATGCTGGGCAGCTATAACGGAGGTTCCAACCATATTTTTGATGCAATGAGGATAGCACGCAAGAATGGTGTGAACCGATACAATTGGAGTAGCCTGACGCCGGTTCTGGTATCTCTGAAAGATCCGGAGGTATATACGGACAGTGTTTGCCAGTATGGTATGTTTGATGCAACAGAGACGCTTCAGTATGTGAATAGGGTAAAACGTAAGTACAAAGAATATTGTGACCTTGACCTGCTTTTCAAAGCAATAGAAAAGGTTGCAGAAAACAATAAATAATGAGATACATTATTACAATTGACCAACGGACGTCTTCATCAAAGGCGTTGTTGTTTGATGAGAAACTGAATCTGATTGATTATAAGATAATTCCTCATCGTGTCAACCATCCAAAAGAGGATTGGGTTGAGGCCGATGCTGAGGAGATTTACACCAATACCGTAGCTGCCGTCAAGCAGTTGAACCTGCCTAAGGAGAGTGATTCAACATTCTCTGTATCAATAGTAAACCAGCGTGAGACTGTGGTGGTGTGGGATAAAAAGACAGGTAAACCCGTTTATCCGGCCGTGATGTGGCAATGCCGTCGTGGTGCCGCATTCTGTCAGGAGCTTATCGACAAGGGCTATGAGACCACAATCAAGGAGCGTACAGGCCTTATCCCCGATACATATTTTTCAGGCAGCGGAGTGAAATGGATTCTTGACAACATCCAGAGTGTAAGGGAACGTGCAGAGAGAGGTGAGCTGCTTCTGGGTACCATTGATACATGGCTTATGTGGAAACTGACTGGTGGTAAGGTACACGCTACCGATTACTCAAACGCTTCACGTACGCTGCTTTTCAATATCAATACTCTGGAGTGGGATGCGGATATACTGAGGGTGTTTACCATCCCCGCATGCATGTTGCCAGAGACAAAGCCTTCAGACAGCGTATTTGGTGAGACCGATTTAGAAGGTCTTTTGCCGGAACCGGTGCAGATAGCAGGTGTACTTGGTAACTCACACGGCGCCCTGGTGGGTCAACTCTGCTTTGAGCCAGGTGAGGGCAAGACAACATATGGTACAGGCTCATCAGTTATGTTCAACATCGGTGAAAACCCTGTTCCTGCTCCTAACGGTATGGTCTGCTCAGTGGGGTTCTCATTGTTTGACCATACGTACTATGTGCTTGAGGGTCATGTGCATTCTTCGGGCGCAGTTTTGGACTGGATTACTGATAACCTGCGTATAGTTGATTCTACAGAGGATATGCAGACTCTTGCTGAGAGTGTTCCCAACAATGGCGGTGTCTATTTTGTTCCGGCATTCTCAGGTCTGGGTTCCCCATGGTGGGTGCCTGATGCCAAGGCTATGATATGCGGTCTAACCATGCAGGCCACAAAGGCTCATGTGGTGAGGGCTGCGCTTGAATCAATTGCCTATCAGGTGGCCGATGTGGTGGAACTTGCCACACGTGACCTCACAACTCCGTTGCGTGAACTCTGTATAGACGGTGAATCTGCCAAGAATGATTTCCTGATGCAGTTCCAGGCCGATATCCTGGGATTTGCAGTAAAGCGCATGGGCCTGGAGGAGGCATCCGGTCTTGGCTCCGCCATACTTAACTGCTGTGCCTGTGGTATCTATACGTCAATTGACCAGATTAAGGAGATACGTAAGATCAGCGAGATTTGCCTGCCGGAAATGAAGGCCGAAGACCGCATCCGCAACCGCCAGGGCTGGCTACAGGCGGTGCATACGGTTATGCTGGCGGCAAAACGAAATTGAGAATTCTTTTAGTCGCTACGCTTTGTAAAAGCGTCCCTTCGGGCCGAGCGGAGAATTGAAAATTGTAAAAAAGGTTCGGAATTTTTCCGAACCTTTTTTAATGTCGCGGGCTTTTACGCAGGTTCTGCGTATTAATTTTCAATTTTCAACTTTCAATTTTCAATTTTTATTTCATGAATGCGCGGGCCATCTCCCGCTTATCCTCATTATCCTTAATTGACTGCCGTTTGTCATACTCATGCTTACCCTTAGCCAGAGCAATGACAACCTTTGCCAGCCCCTTATCGCCAATGAAAAGCCGGGTGGGGACGATGGTAAATCCTGGATTCTTGCTGTCAGAAGCCAGTTTGCGCAGTTCTTTCTTGGTGAGAAGCAGCTTGCGGTCACGCTTGGCCTCATGATTGTTGTATGAGCCGTAGAAGTATTGTGCTACGTGCATTCCTTTTACCCACAGCTCACCGTTTATGAACGTGCAATAGGTGTCGGCCAGGCTGGCTTTTGAGTCACGGATGGATTTGATTTCCGTTCCGGTGAGCACAATGCCGGCTGTGTACGTGTCAATCAGTTCGTAGTCAAATGTGGCACGTTTGTTCTTTATGTTTACGCTCTTGGAAGCGGTGCGTTTGGCCATCAGAAATCAAATGGTATGTTGATGGATACAGATAAGTTGTGTTGAGGCTGGTTAAAAGTCCCTTTTTTGTATTTGGCGCGTAGTGAATCGGGAGTTACTATTGTTACGGTAATGCGGTCTTGATTAAGTCTGTCAAGCCTGGACCATATTGTGTCGCGGACTACTTGATCAACGGGATTATCAGCGCTGTCTCTGACTGATGATATGTCAATGCTTAACAGGGTCTGATAATATATGTCGGGATAAAGATTTAAGTCACAATTGGGTATATCGGAATACAGTCGAAGCATGAGAGTATCGCTTCTTACATCAAAGGGGTAGACATAGAATTCTGCTTTGTCTTTTTCAGTGGGGACGAAATAGGTGGGTGATATGTTCACGATATGCCCTTCGGCCCAGATCTTTGGATAAATATATGAGGGATAGACAGAGTCTGATACCATCCTGTCAAAATCATACTTGGTGAAATAGTAATAGTAATTTAATGTGTCTGATGGCTTATGAAGAACACAATTAGTGGTATCCAAGCGTGATATGGCATTGAGAGTGATGGAATTGTTATCCATTGAACCTACTGCATCAACAGTGAGGACTGCAATAATGTGCTGTTTGTCGGCAAGCCTCAGATTGTAAACATCTTCTGCGGTTTTAAGATTCTTTGGAAAGAAGCTTTCATGCAGATAATCAGTGTACAAACTGGCTTTATTATCCTGGATCTTTACAGTTGCTATTCTGAAAAAAAACTGTGAGTATGTAGATGGTTCCAACGGATCGCATGACTGTATAAGTACGGATGATATGATGCACGTGGCACATATTGCAAGAAATATGATTCTTTTCATAGTCGTTCAAATATATTCAACTGCAAATTTATGAAAGATAACACAACTAATGTCGGCACAAGAAGGAAAAAAGATTAAATTTGCGGCTGATTTTGAAATCAGTTTTTAAAAAACCATATTTCATCTATGATTTACTCAAAAGAAGTTGAAAACATGTGCGTGGTCCAGAAAGGTCCCAAGCACGGTCCCGCTCCCATTCCGGAAGAGGGTAAGTGGATCAAAGCCAAGGAGATCAAGGATATCTCAGG
>DBYQ01000055.1:0-197 GCA_002310015.1 Bacteroidales bacterium UBA1182 | reverse complement strand
CTGGAGGCTCTGAACACTGACCTTGTATGCGATGCTATCAACACCGCTATGCGTGAGTTGTTCCTTCAGATTGTTTACGGTCGTTCACAGAGTGCTTTCTCAGAGGGCGGTCTGATTGTAGGCGCCGGTCTTGAGGATCTTGGTAAGGGTCTGCGCAGCCAGGTTGGTACAATGTACGGCACCAAGGCCAAGGGCGT